>CACIYA010000001.1 GCA_902590755.1 uncultured Pelagibacteraceae bacterium
AAAATGATTAAAAACAAAAACTATGATATTTTTTGCTATATAAACAAAAAACAACAAATAGCATTAACTAAAAGTAATCAAATTAGTTTTTTAAAGAATTTTAATTTACCAGAAATAAAAGAGAGCAAGAGTTTGTTAGAAAATAAAAATTGGATATTTCTTAAAAATTATAAAAATTCGATTTCAAATTTAAAATTAAATATTAATTTATATTACAAATTTTCGAATAAAATTCCACGAACGTACAGTTGGCATCCTTTGAAAAACAATAGAGAGTTTGTCCCAAGTTTTACAAAAAAAATATTAAGACAAATATCATCTTTATATTAATGAAAAAAAAAATTGCGATCATTGGCGCTGGTATAGCAGGTTTAACTCTTGCAAACTTAATAAAGAGAAATTCTGATCATGAATTTATGTTATATGAAAAAAATGAAAGTTTATCTCTTGATGAAGGCTACGGAATTCAACTTTCAACAAATAGTATAAAAATTTTAAATCAAATTGAATTTAACAAGATTAATGATAAGAAAATATTTCACCCAAAGGCAGTTGATTTTTACAACATTCAAAATAAAAAAATTTGTGATTTAAATTTAACTCAATTTAATAAAGGTCAGAACAAATATACGACATTACAAAGATCAACTTTAATAGAGTTTTTAAAAGATGAAGTTTATACTCAACACTTAAGATTTGGAAAAAAAATAAAAGAAGTTTCTGAACTAAAGGGTAAGGTGCTTATTAAATTCGAAGATAATACAAACGATCTTGTTGACATAGTTGTTGGAGCTGATGGTATTTTTTCAAATACAAGATCTTTTTTTGAAAAGAAAAAAAATGTACCTAAATTTAAAGAAGCAGTAGCTGTTAGAACAATACTTAAATCAAAATCTGATATTATGATAGATGAAGAAAATATTAGTCTCATGATGGGTAAAAATTGCCATGTTGTTATTTATCCTATAAATAAAAACAAAGAACTTAATATTGTTTGTATTATTAGAGAAAAAAAATATGATCCTGATAATATTAAATCATTAGTTGGCAAAGTTATTGCACAAAATTCTGACTTAGAAAAAGTTTTTGAAGGAGATTTGAAATCCTGGCCTTTATATTTTACCCCACAAATACTTCCGTCCACAAATAGTAAAGTTTTTTATATTGGGGATGCTTTCAATGGATTTTTACCAACTCTAGCTCAAGGAGCAGGGCAATCGATTGAAAGTGCCTTCGAGCTATTTAATTTAATTCAAGATAATAAAGCAGAAATTCAGAATACTTACTTTCAAGAGAGATCAAGAAGAGCAAAGATAATAAAGAGAAGATCAAATATTAATTTTTTTGTTTTCCATTTTTCTAGCTCAATTATGCAATCATTAAGAAACTTTTTCATGAAGTTTCTTGTTAAAAGAAAAAGCTTTGTTAATTCTTATTTAGGAATAGTTTATAAAAATTAAATTTGATTGCCTGCAATAAATTTTTGCCTTAAATTATCAATCGGTACAGTCGATCCGTTTAAATTATAATGCCAATAAGTCCAACCATTATAACTTTCTGCTCCCATTATTTTTGCTGCGATTTTATGTATTGATCCCTCTGTATCCTTATATTTTATACTCCCATCAGCCATTATTTTTGCATTAATCTTTTTCTTTTGATCAAACAAAGATGTTCCAGGTTTAATTATTCCCAATTCCACTAGTGAACCAAAAGGTATTCTAGGTTTTGATTTATTATTTTCAATAGTATCTAGGTAGTCATCAGCTATTGTTTCGGTCTTGTTAATTCTTTCTTTAGCTGCTACGAAGTATTTTTTATCTTTTTCAATCCCATAATAATTTCTACCTAATTTTTTAGATACGACAGCAGTGGTTCCTGTACCTAAAAAAGGATCAAACACAGTGTCACCTTTATTAGTAGTTGCTAATATAATTCTATGAAGTAGGGCCTCTGGCTTTTGCGTGGAATGTATTTTTTTTCCATTTCTCTTTAGTCTCTCTTTTCCATTACAAATTGGCAATGTCCAGTCTGACCTCATTTGCAAATCATCATTTAAACATTTGAGAGATTGATAATTAAAAGTATATTTTGACTTTTTAGTCTTTGATGCCCAAATAAGTGTCTCGTGTGCATTAGTAAATCTTGTTCCCCTGAAATTTGGCATTGGATTATTTTTCCTCCAAATAACATCATTAAGCAACCAATAACCTAAATTTTGTAAATGATAGCCTAACCGAAAAATATTATGATAAGAACCTATTACCCAAATAGATCCATTATCTTTTAAAATTCTTTTGCATTCAGCTAACCAAGACTTACAAAATTCATCGTAATGTTTGAAACTATTAAATTGATCCCACTTATCATTAACACCATTGACTTTACTAGAATCTGGACGTGTTAATTTTTCACCAATCTGCATGTAATAAGGTGGATCAGCAAAAACTAAATCAAAATTCTTGTCAGGAATTTTTTTTAATTCCTTTAAACAATCACCATAAATAACTTTGTTAGAAAATTTTAACATTTTCTTGATTCAACTTCAAATTGAATCAAGGGTCAAACGATTTTAGAAAAAAAATGAGTCTTTTTGTGTTTGGGATTCTTAGCTCGACAATATCTTGTGTATCGGTTTAAAACCTTTTCTATGGTGTGATGTTACACCAAAATTTTTTAAACCCTCAAGATGAGCTTTGGTACCATATCCAAAATTTCTTTCCCAAGCATAATTAGAATATTTTTCAGACAATTTTATCATAAATTTATCTCTATAAACTTTTGCAATAATCGAAGCTGCGCTTATAACTTTAATTTTTTCATCTCCATTTATGATTGTTTGATAATTTTTTAAACCTGCTGGCGCAAAATTTCCATCTATTAAAGTTAAACCTGGTTTTATTTTAAGTTTTTCTATTGCTCTACTCATAGATAGTAACGAAGCTTGTAAAATATTTAAATTTAAGATTTCTTCTACAGACGCAATACCTATCGCATAACAAGAATTTTTTTTAATGTGTTCTGAAATTTCTTCTCTTTTTTTAAATGAAATTTTCTTTGAATCTTTTAAAAGTTTTAAGTCTATCCCTTTTTTTAAGATCACTGCAGCTGAAACAACAGGACCTGCAAGGCAACCCCTTCCAACTTCATCAACACCTGCTGTAATCACATCTTTCAATTAAATTTTGAGTTTAGTTTTTTTGTCTCTGATCATTTTTAAATCAATCCATGCCATCTTTTTTTGAGCTGGCTGTCTCATTAAAAAAGCAGGATGAAAAGTAATAATTACTGATGTTTTACAATTTCCAAATTTTTTTTCAAACCATTTACCTCTCATTTTTGAAATAACAACATCTTTTCCGATAAGAGCGTTCATTGCTGTACTTCCTAACAACACAAGTATTTTTGGATTAATAATCTCAATGTGTTTGGAAATAAATGGCAAATATTGTTTTATTTCTTCCTCTGTTGGTCTTCGATTGTCAGGCGGTCGATAATTAATAATATTGGATATATAAACATTTTTTCTATCTAACTTTATTGCAGCAAGCATTTTGTCAAGCAGCATTCCAGCTCTTCCAACAAACGGCAATCCTTCTTGATCTTCATTAGCTCCTGGAGCCTCGCCAATAAGCATAATTTTTGATTTTGGATTACCGTCACTAAATACAATATTCTTAGCTTGTTTTTGGAGATTACAATTTTTTTGATTTATTATAGATTTTTTTAATAATGCTAAATTTTTAGCTTTATCCTCTGATATACCAAAATTGTCCTTTTTATATCTATTGATTGCCGCATTATTGTAAATTAAATTATAATTTATAAGTTTATAATATTTTATTAATTTAATAGTTTTATTTTTTTTTAACATTTATGCTTTTTTTAAAAAATATAGCAAAGATTACATTACAATCTATTTTTGTCATTATTTTAATTTTTTTTTCCACACTCGAAGCTAGAAATTTAGATAAATATGAAAAAGCTAATTATATTTCTGACTATTTTTCTGGGGTATTGCTTTTAAATCAAAGTAAATATGAAGAGTCTCGCGAATATCTTAAAAAGTTAAATGGATTAGAAAACAGCCACTTAGCTTACTCTACTAAATTTTTATACTCTTTAGTCAATTCTGGAAATCTTTATCAGGCATTTAATTATTCAAAAAAATTAGAAAAAAATAAACTGAATAGTTTTGAAAGTGACTTAATAATCGGGGTTTATTATCTAAAAAATCTTCAATTAAAACTTTCAAAAGATTACTTTTTAAAAGCTCAAAAAACACCTTCAAACTCTATTCTTAACAACTATATTTCGAATTCCTTAAGTATTTGGTCTAATCTATACAATAATAATTTGGTGAATTCGAGTTTAGAGTTAGAACAATTAGATGATAGATTTAAAAGCTTAAAAGAAATTCAAAACGTTTTTTTAAATTGCTATTTTGATGATGATAAAACTGAATTTTTATTTGAAAAACTTTTAACTAATCAGAAAACAGATTTTTCAAGATATAATTATTTTTATGCAAATTATTTAAACGACAAAGGAAAGAGTTTAAAAGCTAAAAAAGTTATAGAAGATGCGCTAAAAAAAAACCCAAGAAATTTGTTGTTAAACCAATATAAGGAGGATTTAAAAGAATCAAAAAAAAATTTCAATTTTGACTGTAAGAAAGAAAATCACGTAATCTCTGAACTTCTTTATCTAGCAGCTAATGCACTTTCATCACAATCTATAATTTCCTTATCAAATTTTTACTTAAATTTAGCTAAGTATCTTAATAAGGATTTTCATGGATTTGATACTTTGATGGCAGAAAATTTTTATAAAATTAATGACTTTACTACCTCCAAAAAGATTTACGAAAAGTTAAAAAGTAAAGGTTCCGCTTTTAAGTGGTACTCACATAAACAAATATCTCGAATATTGACTCAACAAGAAATGGAAAATGAGTCAATCATATTACTTCAAAAAGCTTATGATCAACTTAAATATAAAGGAGTCTATGAAACTTTTGATTATGCTGAATTTTTAAAAAATAATGAAAAGTTTGAAAATTCAATTAATTATTATTCAGAACTATTAAATTTGATTGATATAAATCATCCGCTTTACGCTGAAGCTACAGATGGAAGAGGAGTTGCATACGAAAGATTAGGTGAATGGAAAAAAGCTGAAAAAGATTTGCTTAATTCTTTAAAAGCAAAACCCGATCAAGCATATGTAATGAATTATCTAGCTTACTCTTGGATCGAAAAGGGAATAAAAATTGAGGAGTCATTAAAAATGTTAGAAAATGCAAATAAGATAAAGTCGAATGATCCTTATATAATCGATTCTTTAGGCTGGGCTCTTTTTAAACTAAAGAGATACGATGAGTCTCAAAAATATCTTCAAACAGCTCTAAAACTGATGCCAGCAGATCCAATAGTGAATGATCATTATGGAGATGTTCTATGGAAAAACGGAAAAGAAATCCAAGCAAGATATTATTGGAATTATGTTTTAAATCTCGAAAAAGCTGAGAAAGATTTAAAAGAAAAGATAGAAAAAAAAATAACAAAAGGCCTTTAAATAATGGTCTTAAAATCTTTCGCAAAAATCAATTTAAATCTATTGATAAATAAAAAACTAAAAAATGGATTACATGATCTTCAGTCTATTTATTGTTTAACAGATCTTCATGACAAAATAATAATCAAAAAAATTAAAAATAAACATAAAGATTTAATTTCATTTAGCGGTCCTTTTTCTATAAATGTAAGTGATGCAAGAAATTCTGTTAAAACAACCTTGGACATAATGAGAAAATACAAACTTATTTCAGATTACTATTCAGTTAACATACATAAAAATATTCCTGTCTTTGCTGGTTTAGGAGGAGGCACAAGCAATGCAGCTACAATTTTCAAAAATCTCACTAATAGAAAAATTAGAAAAAAATTATTAAATAGAATCTTTGATAAAATTGGATCAGATTTTATACTTTTCTTTTATAAATGTGGATATTTGTCTAACATAAGAATTATCAATAAAATTAAGTACAAATATAAATTATATTTTGTTTTGATTTTTCCAAACGTAAAATGTTCCACAAGACAAGTTTATTCAAAATTAAAAAATTACTCAAAAAAGGCAAGTTATTCTATGAAAGAATTTTCAACAAAAAGTAAATTTGTAAGAATTATAAAAGACTCAAAAAATGATTTACAATCGATTGTTGAAAAACAACACCCGGTTATTAAAAAAGTTATAAATAGCTTGAGTAAAGCTAAGGGTTGTTATTTTTCAAGGATGACAGGTTCAGGGTCTGTTTGTTATGGATTATTCACTGATAAAAAATGTGCAAAAGTCGCATTTAAAAATTTAAGAAAAAAATACCCTAAATTTTGGCTTTCATTTACAAAAACTATTTAAATTAATAGATATATGATATATCAGTCATTTGTTATTGGGGCATAGCCAAGCGGTAAGGCAGCGGTTTTTGATACCGCCATCCTAGGTTCGAATCCTAGTGCCCCAGCCAAAGATTTATGTTTAATCTAAATTTTACTTTTTTACAAAATATTAAAAATTTAATTAATCCTTTTTATAAAAATAAAGATTTAAAATTTATTTTCAAAAAATTACAGGAAGATATTCCGCAAAATAAAATAGCTGCTAGATTTGTTGGAGGGTGTGTGAGGAAGTATCTTTCAAATCAAAAAATAGATGATATTGATGTTGCAACTATTTTAACAACAGATCAAGTGAAACAAAAATTTCAAGACACAAATTTAAAAGTTATTGATACCGGGTTAAAACATGGAACCGTAACTTTAGTATCAGATGACCATAAAGTTGAAATAACAACTTTAAGAAAAGATACCAAAACAGACGGAAGACATGCAGAAGTAGAATATACGGATGATTGGAAACAAGACTCAGAGAGAAGAGATTTTACAATTAATGCTATTTATTTAGATATAAACGGAAAAATTTTTGATCCACAAATGGGTAAAAATGATCTTAAAAATAATAATGTAAAGTTTATTGGCGACCCTCAAAAAAGAATTGAGGAAGATTACTTACGAATTATTAGATTTGTAAGATTTAAAATCATGTATGACCTCAGAGTAGAAACAACTACAAGCAATGCAATTAAACAAAATTTAGATGGTATTAAAAAAATTTCTAAAGAGAGAATTCTAATTGAATTATTAAAAATTTTGGATCTTAAAAATTTTTTGAGGATAAATCATAGTAGTAACTTAAAGGAAATATTCAAAATGATTTTTCCAGAATTTTTATACCTGGATAGATTAGATCGACTTCAAAAAGTATATAAACAATCCGAGCTTAATAGAGATATTTTACTTTGTGTTTTATTAATTGATGAAAAAGATAATCACGAATATTTTTTACATAAATATAATGCATCTAATAAAATAAAGAATATGTTAGAAAAATTCAGCAAAAATTTGATAAAACTAAAAAGAGATAAATATTTTTTTGAAAAAGATTTACTTAAAAATGTTTATTTAGATGGAAAAAATCATTTAATAGCCCTAAATTTGATTAATTTTTCTATAAACTCAAAAGTGAAAGAGAAAGATTTTTCTAAAATTTTTAATAAAATTTTAAAAATTAAAGTTCCTGTGTTTCCTATAGACGGGGAATATTTGAAGCAAAAAGGAATGAAAGAGGGGCAATCTTTGGGAAAAGTTTTAAAGATATTGGAAAAAGACTGGATAAATAATAATTTTAAGATTTCAAACGAGAGAATAGAGAAGATAATTAAAATTAATTAAAATTAGATGTATTCAACTTCTAAAATTTCGAAATTCCTTTC
Organism: uncultured Pelagibacteraceae bacterium; assembly: GCA_902590755.1. GTDB lineage: Bacteria > Pseudomonadota > Alphaproteobacteria > Pelagibacterales > Pelagibacteraceae > Pelagilacustribacter. The sequence goes on from CACIYA010000001.1 coordinate 7,835, forward strand.
TCCTGAGGGAGTATTCACACCCACCATTTCACCTTTATTTTTCCCTATAAGAGCTTTTCCTATTGGGCTTTTAAAAAAAATTAAATTCTTTTTTATATCTGCTTCATCCTGACCAACAAGCCTGTATGAAATTTTTTTATCTGTTTCAAGGTCCTGAACTTTTACGGTTGAGCCAAAAATTACTTTTCCATTATTTTCAATTTTTGTAACATCAATTACATTTGCTCTTGCAATCATATCATTAATTGCAATCACGCGACTTTCAAGTAATGCTTGTTGTTCTTTAGCAGCATGATATTCAGCGTTCTCTTTTAAATCCCCATGTGATCTTGCCTCTGCTATTGCTGCAACTATCTTTGGTCTTTGAATATTTTTTAATTCCTCTAATTCTGACTTTAAATTCTTTAGACCACTAACTGTTATTGGCTCTTTTTCCATAATTATTTCCACTTTGCTAAAGGAGGGAGTGACATTAATATTGAGTCAATATTCCCGCCAGAGTTCAATCCAAATTTAGTACCTCTATCATATAAAAGATTAAACTCTACATATCTCCCACGCTTTAAAAATTGTTTTTCTTTATCTTTTTTGTTCCATTTAAAATTTCTTTTCCTTTCAATAATTTTCTTTGAAATATTTATAAAGGAAAAACCAAGTTCTCTCACAAATTTAAAGTTCTTAATCCAATCTTGAGTTTCGTAATCAAAAAAAATACCACCAATCCCTCTAGTTTCTCCTCTATGTGGTAAAAAAAAATAATCATCGCACCATTTTTTGTATTTTTTGTAATTTTTTTTATTTTGAACACATACTTTTTTCAAATCGTCATGTAACATTTTTTTTTCTTTTGAGTCCTCAAAACTTTGAGTTGCATCTATTCCTCCTCCAAACCATTCTTTAGAAGTCACTATAAATCTAGTGTTGAAATGTATCGCGGGCATCTTGGGGTTTCTCATATGAGCTACCACAGAAATTCCTGAAGCCCAATATTTACCTTTTTTTTCAGCTCCTAATATTTTTGATCTAAACTGTTTAGGAAAAATTCCTGAAACGGTAGATTTATTGACTCCAACTTTATCAAATATTTTTCCATTTGATAAAAGAAATGAAGTTCCTCCACCTTCATTTTTTTTATTTTTACTCCATTCTCTTTTTGAGAATCTTACTTTATTCTTTTCAAGATATTCAAATTCTTTACAAATTTGACTTTGTAAATATGAAAACCAGCTGTCAGCCATTTTTTTTCTAAAGTCAGGTGTAATCATTTAAGTAAATTATTTTGCCTCAAAGCTTCGGCAGCTACTATCGCAACACTCATTGCAACATTTAGAGATCTAGTTTTTTTGTTTATAGGAACTTTTATTTTATTTTTAAGCATTCGATGTATCTCTTCTGGAACCCCAGCACTTTCTTTCCCAAATAAAAGCATATCATTTTTTTTAAACTTAAACTTATGATATAATTTTTTTGCCTTAGTTGTCATTAAAACTATTCTAGAGTTCCTATATTTTTTTTTAAATGTCTCGAAGTCATTGTGCTTAACAACCTTACATAAACTAGCATAATCCATAACCACTCTTTTAAATCTGCTATCGTTTAAATTAAAACCACATGGTTCTATCAAGTGAATATTCAAATTCAGACATGCTCCTAGCCTGATTATGGCTGCAGTATTTTGAGGGATATCAGGTTTGTAAAGTACTATGTGCATTATTTAAGCTTAATTTATGTGTCATTCTGACCCTAGAAATCTTTAAAATATGGTTTTATTTAATAATTATATTATAAGCACTTACATAAATGAGCAAAGAAGAAAAAAAAGTTAACAGAAGAGATTTTTTGTTTACAGCTAGTTATACAGTAGGAGCAGTTGGGGTTGGAGCAGTTATTTGGCCAATGATTGACCAAATGAATCCTGATAAAGCCCAACAAGCTTTAGCAACTACAGAAGTTGACATTAGTAGTATAGAACCTGGCAAGTCTATTACTGTTTTATGGAGAGGTAAGCCAATATTTATAAAAAAAAGAACTTCAGAAGAAATAGCTGAGGCCAGGGCGGTAAAATTGGACGATTTGCCTGATCCTCAAAAAGATGAAGATAGAGTAAAAGAGGGTAAAGATGAGTGGTTAGTTATGTTAGGAGTTTGTACACATCTTGGATGTGTGCCTTTAAAAGATAAAGGAGACTTCAATGGTTGGTTTTGTCCTTGTCATGGTTCACATTACGATGTATCAGGCAGAATAAGAAAAGGACCAGCTCCAACAAACATGGAAATACCAAAGTTTGAATTTGTAGATAGTAATACGATTAAGATTGGTTAAAAAAAATTATGAGTGAGCAAGAATATACACCGAAATCTAAAGCAGGAAAATGGTTTAACGATCGTTTACCATTACTTACACTAGGAGCACACCTTACAGATTACCCAACACCTAAAAATCTAAATTATTGGTGGACTTTTGGTGGAATTTTAACTTTTTGTTTAATCACTCAAATAGTTACAGGAATTGTTTTAGCAATGCATTACGTCGCTCACGCTGATTTAGCTTTTGCGAGTGTAGAACACATAATGAGAGATGTAAATTATGGTTGGTTAATAAGGTATATTCACAGCAATGGTGCATCTATGTTTTTCCTAGCAGTTTATATTCATATTTTTAGGTCTTTATTTTATGGATCATATAAATCACCAAGAGAAGTAATTTGGATAATTGGTCTGATGATTTATTTATTGATGATGGCTGCAGCTTTTATGGGTTATGTTTTGCCTTGGGGTCAAATGAGTTTCTGGGGCGCTACAGTAATAACTAATTTATTTAGTGCGATCCCATTAGTTGGAGACAGTATAACAACTTGGTTATGGGGAGCATATTCTGTAGATAATCCAACACTAAATAGATTCTTTAGTTTGCATTATTTAATTCCATTTTTGATTTTAGGATTAGTAGTTTTACACATTTGGGCTTTACACGTTCCAGGAAATAATAACCCTGTAGGTATTGATATAAAGAAACCGTCTAAAGATACAGTGCCATTTCATCCTTATATAACTATTAAAGACGCTTTCGCGCTTTTAGTTTTTATGATCATATTTGCTGGATTTGTATTCTTCACCCCTAATGTTTTGGGACACTCAGACAATTATATTCCTGCCAATCCGTTAGTTACACCTGCTCATATAGTACCTGAATGGTATTTGTTACCATTTTACGCAATTTTAAGATCTGTCCCTGATAAATTAGGTGGAGTAATTTTAATGTTCAGTGCAATTTTTATTTTATTTGTCCTACCTTGGTTAGATACATCAAAAGTTAGATCAGCTGTTTTCAGACCGATTTATAGACAGTTCTTTTGGATATTAGTAATAGATGTTCTGATGCTTGGTTATGTTGGTGCGATGCCAGCTGAAGGAATTTACTTAGTATTAGCTAGAGTGGGAACTATTTATTACTTCTTACATTTTATAGTAGTTATGCCTGTTGTCGGTTACTTGGAAAAAACAGATCCTATTCCTATGAGCATCTCCGAGCCAGTATTAACCGGAAGAGCAGAACCATCTTTAGCTAGGAAGGTTAATGATAAAGTCTAATATAAAACTACTAGTTTTATCTTTTTTATTAATTATCTCACTTAGACCACTACAAAGCGCTGAAATGGTTGATCCAATTAAAGTGGATTGGAGTTTTAAAGGTTTAACAGGAACATTTGATAGAGCATCACTACAAAGAGGTTTTCAAGTTTATAAAGAAGTATGTGCCTCTTGCCATTCAATGCAATACCTTAGCTATAGAAATCTAGGAGAACCTGGTGGACCTGAGTTTTCAGAACAAGAAGTAAAAGCTATTGCAGCTAGTTTCGAAATAGAGGATGGTCCAGACTCTCAAGGAGAAATGTTTACTCGACCAGGAAAACCTTCAGATAAATTTAAGAGCCCATACCCCAATGTTCAGGCAGCAACAGCTGCCAATGGTGGGGCATACCCGCCTGATATGTCAGTTTTAGTCAAAGCAAGAAAAGGAGGTGCGAATTACATTTATTCTGTTCTTGTTGGTTATGAAGACCCTCCTCCAGGTGTAACTCTTGATGACGGTGTTTATTACAATAAATATATGGCCGGTAATAAGATTAAAATGCCAAATAATTTAATGGATGGTTTAGTTGAATATGCAGATGGCACGGAGTCTACTGTTGATCAAATGGCTAAAGATGTAACAACTTTTTTGGCTTGGGCTGCTGAGCCAGAACTTGAAGAAAGACACAAAACTGGTGTTAAGGTAATTATTTATTTAGTGCTTTTAACAATTCTTGTTTATTTAAGTATGAAAAAAATATGGTCAAGGATTGACACGGAAGTATAACACGTCACCATCCTTAACAATATAGTCTTTTCCTTCAATTCTTAGTTTTCCATTTTCCTTACACTTTTCTGCGCTACCATACTTAATGAAGTCTTCGCATGTTACAGCTTCAGCTCTAATAAAATTCTTTTCAAAATCAGTATGAATAACACTTGCTGCTTTTGGAGCCAGAGTATTTTTTTTCACTGTCCAAGCTCTACTTTCTTCAGGACCAGAGGTAAAAAAAGTATCTAGCATCAAAAGATCATAACCTTCTTTAATAAGTTTATTGAGTCCGGTTTTATTTAAACCGATGTCTTGCATAAATATCTCTTTTTCTGATTTATCCAGACCTGACAGTTGGTCTTCAATATCAGCACAAATATTAATTATTTTCTCATTAGGATACTTTTTTTTTACTTGATCAGTATAATCATTACCTTTTCCTAAATTTTCCTCGTCCACATTACATACTATAATTTTAGGTTTAATGCTCAATAAGCCGATACTTGATAAAAACTTTTCCTCTTCAAAATTACTAATTTTTACCTCTTTACCTTCACTTAAATCTTTTAATTTTTCATCTAAAATTTTTATTTCTTTTTGTCCAAGAAATTTTTTTTTATTTTTTTCTAATTTTTTTTGAATAATATCTAGATCTGAGAGTATTATTTCAGTTTTTATTGTTTCTAAATCATCAGCTGGGTTAATTTTTGAATTAACATGAGTGATTTTATCTGAGTCAAAGCACCTCACTAAATGTATTATTGCATCAACTTCCCTAATATGTGAAAGAAATTTATTTCCTAATCCTTCACCCTTCGAAGCCCCCTTTACAAGACCTGCAATGTCCACAAAAGTAATATTTGTATAAATTTTTTTTTTTGATTTGGATAATTCTGCTAATTTATCCAATCTCTGATCTATAACGTCTACAATACCTATATTCGGATCAATAGTACAAAAAGGAAAATTAGCTGCCTCAGCATTTTTAGAGGCTGTAAGAGCATTAAATAAAGTAGACTTGCCTACATTAGGCAAACCAACGATACCACATTTAAATCCCATTAAGATTTTGATTAACTTTACTTGAAAATAAATCGATCTTTTTATCGATTAGAGTTGGTATTTGTTTTACAATATTTTGAGTTATCTCTTTAATTTTTTCTTCCTCGTCTTCCTTGAAATCTTCCAATACATGATTATTGACTTTCTTTTTCTGTTTAGGGTGTCCTATACCAATTCTTACTCTGGAATAATCTTTTCCTATAAACTTATCAATTGACTCTATTCCATTATGTCCAGCACTAGTTCCGCCAAATTTCGCTTTAACTTTTCCAAAATCGATATCCATGTCATCGTGGAAAACTATTACATCCTTCGCATCGATTTTAAAGTAATCGATAAGCTCTTTGATTGCAGTTCCAGAGTTATTCATAAAAGTAAGAGGTTTGATAGCATAAATTTTTTTTTCATCAATATTTCCAGTAGTGAGCAACCCTTTAAATTTTGGTTTTTGTTTTGATAATTTAAAATGAGAATTGATAGCGTCGATAATTTTAAAACCGATATTATGTCGTGTGTTTGTGTAATTTGAGCCTGGATTTCCTAATCCAACAAGTAAAAGCATATTATTTATTTTTTCTCAGCAGGTTTCTTTTCAGCAGATTTTTTTTCTTCAGGTTTTTTATCAGATGTACCATCCTTAGCTTTATCATCTTTTTTAGCTGCATCACCTTCTTTTGCTGCTGCTTCAGCACCTTCTGTTGGCGCTTCTCCCTCAGCACCCTCTGCAGGTGTTTCTTCCGCTGGTTTTTCTGGTTCTTTAATAACTGTTGGAGCAGCAACAGTTGCAACAACGAAATCTCTATCTGTGATTGTGGGTATTACATTTTCCGGAAGTTTGACAGAAGATATTTTAATACTTGTTCCTATGTCAGTACCAGCCAAATCTACAACTATTTCATTTGGAATTAATTCTGCTGGACATTTCAACTCAACTTTTCTTCTGACGATGTTTAACACTCCGCCTCTTTTAAGTCCTGGAGAGTCAGGGTGATTTATAAACTTAACAGGTATTTCTAAAATAATTTTTTTACCGCTTACAATTCTCATAAAATCTATGTGTATTGGTTCTGCCGAAACTACATGGTAAGACACATCTCTTGGTATTACTTTCTGTTTTTTACCGTCAACATCTAGTTCTAAAACTTTTGATAAAAAAGTATCAGAATTAATGATATTGGATAATTCTTTTTTACTTACAGAAATATTTAAATTATTTTCTTTTCCCCCATACAGGATCGCTGGTATAAAACCTTTAGCTCGTAAATGGTTGTTTGAGCCAGTGGTTAATTTCTCTCTTTTTGTAGCTTTTAAGTCACTCATAATATTGCTGGAAAAGGTATATAACTCAAGATTTATATCAAAACAAGTATTAATTAAATAAATCTGAAACAGAATTTGAGTTTGCTATTCTTTTGATGGCCTCTGACATTAGTGACGATATTGATAAAACCTCAATTTTACTGTTATTATTTATTTTTTTTACGTTATCAATTGTATCAGTGACAATAAGTTTCTTTATCTTTGAATTTTTAATTTTTATTGCCGCATCTCCACTCAGCACCCCATGAGTTATAAAAACATAAACTTCGTTGGCACCATTTTTTTTTAAAGCATTTACAGCATTTACGATTGTCCCACCACTATCAATTATATCGTCAACAATAATACAAGTTTTACTTTTTACATTTCCTAAAATATTCATAACTTCCGATTTTCCAGGAGCAGGTCTCCTTTTGTCAATTATTGCTAAATCAGCTTTAATTCGATTTGCTAGATCTCTTGTTCGAGCAACCCCACCTACATCAGGCGAAACACAAATAAGTTTTTTATTCTTCAGATTTTTTTTAATGTACTTTGCAAATAAAGGTGCTGTGTATAAATTGTCTACCGGCATATCAAAAAATCCCTGGATTTGCCCTGCGTGAAGATCAACTGTAACGACTCTTGTAGCGCCAGCGTTTGTAATTAAATTCGCCATCACTTTTGCAGAAATCGAGGTTCTTGGCGCGACCTTTCTATCTTGTCTGGCGTATCCAAAATATGGTATTACAGCAGTGATTGTCTTAGCAGAAGATCTTTTCAAAGCATCAATGACCAAAAGAAGCTCCATAATGTTATCATTAGCTGGATGGCAAGTTGATTGAACAACAAACACACTATTGCCTCTAATGTTTTCGTTTATTTCAATATAGATTTCTCCATCAGCAAATCTTCTAATATTCGTATTAATAAGTTTCAGCTTTAAATTCTTGGCGATACTCTTGCTCAGTCTTAAATTACTTGTTCCTGATAAGATTTTCATGAAATATGTTTATATATACAATTATTTCTAAACCTTTTCAAATCAAACTTATTACAGAAATACATCTTCCATAATCATTTTGCTTCAATTTTGACGATCTTCTATAGCTAAAAAAATTCTTTTTATCTAAATATGTATCTCGTTTTATATGATCTACTTGAATATTAAGATCTAAAAGCTTATCAGAAACAAATTTTCTAAGATTAAATAGTTTTTTGTTCTTATTTTTTTGCAAAAAGTAAGATTTATTTTTTTTTGATTTTGAGATAAATTTTTTGTAGAAATTAATATCTACCTCATAGCTATTTTTTCCGATGCAAGGACCAACACAAGCAAAAATATCATTATTTTTATTAATTTTTCTAATTTTTTTTATTGTATTTTTTATAATGTTTGAAAATGCTCCTCGCCAACCAGCATGAATACACCCTGCAATTTTGTTATTTTTATCAAAAAGAAGGACCGGAACGCAATCTGCGGTAACCACACCTAAAGCAATTCCATTAATTTTTGTAATCATCGCGTCTGAAAATATTTTTTTTCCTAAATCGTTTTTTTTAATTTCTTTTACTCTATTACTATGGGTTTGATGCATTAATATTAAATTATTTTTTTTTACTTTCATTTTAGTTGAAACATATTTTAAATTTTTATTAATATTAACTTTGTTATCATTAGACCCTCTTCCACAATTTAACCCTTTGTAAAATCCTTTTGAAAATCCTCTTTTTCTTGAAAAAAAACAGTGCTTTAGACCCTTAAATTTTTTGAGATTCTTAGAATAAAACATCAATTAAATCCAAAATAGTCTTTTTTTTTGAAATCATAGGCCAAAATTACCTTAAATAATTCACCCATTAATTTTGGACTAAGCAATCTCTTTAATCTTAAATAAAGATTTGTCTTTTCTCTGAATTGCATTTTTCTTGCGATTATATCAGCTCTTTGCATTATTCCCATATTATTCAAAAAATCTCTTTGAGATATAATTTTTTTTACACTTAAATTTTTTTTTAAAAAAAATTCATTTAATAAGGAAAAATTTACATGAGCAGTAATATCAGCTTTGCCTAAATTATTAAGTAATTTATTTTTTTTATTTTTAATAACTGACTGAATAGTATCTTTATTATTAGGTTTTAAATATCCATAATCAACCATCAAAATACAACCACTTAATCTTGATATAGTTTGTATTATCTTTTCTAACTCTTTTAACCCAGATTTAGGAAATTCGATGAATTTTAAATTATTAAGAATTTTGAATGATTTAATATTTTTAATGTCATTTTTTTTAGCATTTCTAAAAGATTCTTTTATTTTATTATTCTTCTCTAAAATGAAAAATTTTTCATTTAACGTATTATCCTGAACTTTAAATTGTTTTATTGGAATGGCATCAAAAAATTCATTCCCAAAAAATATTACTGGGCCGTTATCTATTGTCTTAAAGTTCTCAATCCACTTTATTTTATTATTTTTAATAGTTTTTTTTTGAACTTTTTTTAAAAAATTACTTGTTTCATATAAATAAATATTTTTAGATGAATTGAATTTCGGAAATTTTTTCGAAACATCCAAAAGAATTTTTATAAAACTTCCATCTCCAGGTCCAAGCTCTACAATATTAAAATTTTTAGGTTTTCCAAAAATTTCCCAAGTCGATACCATCCAAATAGCAATCATTTCAGAATAAAGTCTTGAAATTGTAGGGGCAGTGACAAAGTCTCCTTTATTTCCGAAAGGAAAATTTGAGTTATAATAACCTACTTTATTATCGTAAAGAACATTTTCAATAAACTTATCTACTGGTAGAGCTTTTGATTTTTTGAAAAACTTAGCTTCTGAACTCATTTTTTTTTCTCAAGTAATAGAACATAGTTAATCCTAGTATTGTCATTATTAAACTTAATATAGTTCCCATACTCAACAATCCAAAAAAATAACCAAGATGAGCGTCAGGCTCTCTAAATAATTCTGAAAAAACTCTCAACACCCCATAACAAATCAAAAAAATATAAGCACAATCTCCTGTTTTGTAATTTTTTTTTAAGATAAAAAATCTCATTATTAAAAATAAAACAACCCCTTCTAACATTGCTTCGTACAATTGAGAAGGGTGTCTTGGCATCATATCAATGTTTGGAAATACAACACTCCATGGCAAAGTACTAATCTTTCCTACAAGTTCCCCATTAATGAAATTGGCCAACCTGCCCAAAAATATGCCTATTGGTGAAACACATGCAATAATATCAAGTAAAAATAGTGTTTCTATTTTTTTTTTAATTGAAAAAAAATATGTTGCTACTATTACACCAATCAAAGCTCCATGGAAAGACATGCCACCCTGCCAAATTTTTAAAGACTCAAGTGGATTTGAAATATAGTAACTAGGATTGTAAAAAATTATATAACCCACTCTTCCGCCTACTATTATAGCAAAGATCAAATATGTAATTAGGTTATCAAATTCACCTATTTCAAATTTGTTTTTTATAAATTCAATTTTTTCAATTATAATTTTTTTTCCATACCACCATCCAATAAGTATGCCAAAAATATACGCAAGTGAGTACCATCTCAATGCTATGAACCCAAAATCTATTATTATTGGGTCTAAATTATGGGTATACATATTTTCTTATATCATATTTGAAATTAAGATGCCTATCAAATAAGATAACTTATGAAAAATTCTGAAAAAATTTTAGAAACATTATCAAGTTTAATTGAAACTGGTATTTTAACTTCAAAAGATATACGCAAGGAACTGTCAACTGACTTAAAATTTAAAAAAGACAAAATTTTGAATAAGCTTCAATTAGTTTCAAGAGAGGAATTTGAAGTACTAAAAAAAATAGTTGAAAAACAAGACGTAATTATCAAGGAACTTAGAAAAAAAGGAAAAGTTAAAAAGGTAAAGAAACTTTAACCATTAAACCATTAAACCTACTTTTTCCTAATTGAATATTTCCACCGTGAGAATTAATAATATCCTCAACTATTGCAAGTCCTAATCCAACACCTGATTTATTTAAACTTCTACTTTTGTCTAATCTAAAGAATGGTTTAAAAACATTTTTAAATTGATCTTCGGGGATACCAGGACCATCATCTTCTATTAAAACAGTTGCTCGATTAGTGCCTTTTTGAACTTCTACATGAACGTTTTCTCCATATATAAGTCCATTTTGAATAATATTTTCAAATGATCTCTTAAGCGCAAGCGGCCTTCCTTTAAGAGTAATATTTTCTGCGCAATTTATTTTTAATTTTTCTTTGCTGTCAATCTCTATTTTGTCTAATAAAATTTTCAAATTTATATTTGTTGTTGTTTCATGAGTTTGAGTTTTCGCAAATTGCAGGTAATCGTTTAGCATCTTTTCCATTTCATCAATATCTTTTGACATATTTTTTGATAAATCCTTTTGTTTTAACATAGCTAATTGTAATTTAAGTCTAGTTAAGGGAGTTCTTAGGTCATGGCTTATTCCAGACAACATTTCAGACCTTTGATTAAGATGTCTGTTAATTCTTTTTGCCATTCGATCAAATTCATATGCCGCTTTTCTTATTTCTTGAGCTCCAGATGGTCTAAAATCATTTACGTAATCTCCTTTACCAAATCGTTCGGCAGCTTTTGCAAGCCTGACTAATGGTTTTGTTTGGTTTTTAAGAAAGATTAATGCGATGATTATCAAAACGATTGATGGTAGTGTTGTCCATAGAACAAACAATCTTACTGATGAGGTTGAGACTAACTCTTTAGGTACTATAAATTCAATTACTTCATTTTCAGATTTAATTTTTATTTCTACTGCATTTTTAAATTTTGAAGTACTAAACCAATAATTGTTGCTTCCAAATGTAGATTTTAATTCTCTTCGCAACGATCTATCCATTGGGCTAAATTTCCTTTCACCTGAAATTTCCGGAAAACTATCTTGATTGATACCTATTTCAAAGTTAAAATTATTTTTGTAGCTATCAGTAAAAAAATCTAAATTTTTTTTATCATTTTTATAAATTTCTTCAATAGTCTTCAATTGTGCAACTAATGCTCTTGTAGTATTTTTATTAGCTTTTATCCAAATACTGTCATAAAAAACGATAGTGATAATAAGTTGCAGTATAATCGTAGGAGCAGCTACTATTATTAGCGCCCTGTAAAATAATCTTTTTGGTAATATTACTTTTATAAATTTATTCAATCCATAAAACATATCCTGCACCTCTTATAGTTTGAAGAAATTTTGGGTTTTTTGGATTAATTTCTAATTTTTGTCTTAATCTTGTTATCATCACATCAATTGATCTTTCTTGTTTTATACCAGATATTTTACCAATTTCATCTCTAGAATATGTTTTACCCGGATTAGAAAGCATTTCTAAAAGAACTTTCTTTTCAGAATTATTAATTTTTTTTATTTTTGATTTAAGACTTATTATCATTTTATTTAAGTCAATTTTTGCTTGGCCAACATTATGTTTTGAATTTTGGTCAATTCTATTTCTATTTTTTATTACATTTCTTATTCTAAGTAGAAGCTCTTTCGGTTCGAATGGTTTACCAATATAGTCTTCAGCTCCGATTTCTAGTCCTTTAATTCTATTTTCAACCTCCCCTTTAGCAGTAAGTAAAATTATAGGGACATTGAACTTTCTTTTAATATCTTTGGTTAAATCATAACCATCTTGCCCTGGCATCATCACATCTAAAATAATGACATCAAATTTTATGAAATTTAATTTTTCTTTAGCTCCCTTTGCATCTTCAGCTGTAGAGACAATATAAAAGTTTTCTGTCAAATAATCCTTTAAAAGATTTCTGATTCTATCATCATCATCAACAATTAAAATATGAAGATTTTTATTTTCCATCAATAATTTTTTTTAATACACCTTTAAATTTTATAACCGAGTCAGAACTTGAATTTTTTAATGCATTGAAAATTCTTTTTTTTTGAGAATTATATAATAAATCAAAAAAAATTTTGCCCTCTTTATCTAAAAATAAGTTTTTTTTACGTGTATCGCTGTCATCTTGTATTTGCTTTATCATCTTATTGCTTATTAGATCTCTTAAAACTCTATTAAGACTTTGTTTTGTTACTTTTAATCTAAAAATTAATTCTCCCAGATTAATTCCTGGATTTCTTTCTATCAAGTGCAATGCTCTTAAATGTGCTAAGCCAAAAAATTTTTTTGCTAAAATTTCTCTAGGATCTGAAAACGTTTCTCTATATGCATAGTATAGGAGTTGAATAAATTCTTTTATTTGATCATCTTTTAGATAAAGTAAATCTTTCATAATGGTAAGTTATATTGACTTATCCTTCGAAGGAATATACTTTTTTATAATTAAAAAATCTATATATTTACAGCATATGGAAAGCGTACCTTACGATAAAAGATCTGGAAAAATCTGGTTTAACGGAAAAACAGTAGACTGGAAAGATGCAAACATTCATATTTTAAATCATGGTTTACATTATGCTAGTTGTGTTTTTGAAGGTGAAAGAGTCTATGATGGGGAAATATTTAAATTAGCAGAACATACAGAAAGATTGTTTTATTCAGCTGAGAGAATGGGTATTAAAGTTCCTTACTCTAAAAAAGAAATTAATGATGCTTGTAAAAATATTGTTAACGTTCAAAAAGTAAAAAACGGATATGTCAGACCTTTAATTTGGAGAGGGAGTGAAATGATGGCTATTTCAGCTCAGCGTAACAAAATTCACGTAGCTATTGCAACTTGGGAATGGGGTTCTTATTTTGATCCTAAATTAAAACTGAATGGTATTAAGTTAAATATATCTAATTGGAGAAGACCAGCGCCTAATACTATACCTTGGGATACTAAAGCTTCAGGTCTTTATATGATTTGTACTTTATCGAAACACGAGGCTGAAGCTCAAGGATTTACTGACTCGCTCATGCTTGACTATCAAGGAAATATTGCAGAAGCAACTGGTGCTAATGTATTTTTTAAAGATGAGTCAGGTGCTTTACATACTCCAGTTCCAGATTCATTTTTAGACGGTATTACAAGACGTGAAGTGATAAAAATTGCTAAATCAAAAGGAATTAAAGTTGTAGAAAGAAAAATTAAACCAGATGAAATGAGTGGTTTCACAGGATGTTTTTTAACTGGAACTGCAGCTGAGGTTACCCCAGTTTCTCAAATTGATAATTATAAATTTGAAGTTTGTGATGTGATTACCAACCTAAATGATGCTTATCAAAATTTAGTTAGAAAAGACTCTGCTGCTTAATCTTTGTTGTCTTCATTTATCGCATGATCAATACCTTTTCTAAGATAATCATAACCAGTGTACAAAGTTAAAAATGCCGATAACCACAATAATATAATACCTACTGTTTGAGCATTGTAGTCTTGAAAATTAATTATTTTATTACCAATATCACCAGTCAATAAAATAGCTATTGATGCCATTTGAATAAAAGCTTTTAACTTAGACAAACTCGTTACTTGCATAGAAACTCTACCTTTTGCTAAAAATTCACGAAGCCCTGAAATTAAAATTTCTCTTGTCAAAATAATTACAGCTGCAATCACCTCGTAGTTTTTTATAGTTCCATTCATTACTAATAAAATTAGGGCTGCGGATACTAAGATTTTATCCGCAATTGGATCTAGTAATTCTCCAAGTTTAGACTCCTCTTTAAATAGTCTTGCTAGCAAACCATCAAGGTAATCAGTAAAACTTGCTAATACAAATAAAAAAAAAGGGATTAAATCACCAAAAAAACCTGGAATAAAGAAAGTGATAACAAAAATTGGTACAATTATAATTCTGCCGATGGTTAGTATATTTGGTATTTTTAATTTCATTTATTCGTGGAAATAATCATATATTTTCTTCGCGACACTGTCTTCTATTCCATCTACTGATTTTAAATCATCAAAACTAGCAGACTCAACGGCTCGAGCAGACCCAAAATGATTTAATAAAGCTCTTTTTCTCTGTTTTCCAATCCCTTGGATTTGATCCAACAAAGATTTGCTAAGATTTTTCTTTCTTTTAGCTCTGTGAGTACTTATAGCGAATCTATGAGCCTCATCTCTAAGTCTTTGTATGAAAAATAATAATGGATCATTTTTTTCTAAATTGTACTCTTTATTTTTAAAATAGATTTTTTCTTCACCAGCATTTCTTTTTTTACCCTTTGCTACAGCTAAAATAGGTAAGTCATGTAATCCCAATTCATTTAGAACTTCCCTAGACACAGAATATTGTCCTTTTCCTCCGTCTATCATTATTAAATCTGGTAATGAGAGTGAACCAGATTTTTCCTTAATAGCTTTTGAAAATCTTCTAAATAAAACTTCTTTCATCATCCCATAGTCATCATTTTTAACTTTTTCATCTTTAATATTGAACTTTCTGTATCTTTTCTTAACAAAACCTTCATTACTGAAACAAATTAACGATCCTACAGAGTCAGCTCCCTGGATGTGGCTATTATCGTAAACCTCTATCAATTCAATATTGTTATTAATATTGAATTTAGATGCTAATTCCTCAATAAGATTATTATTAGTATCGGATTGAATGAGTTTTTGTTTTAAAGATTGTTTTGCGTTTTTCTCTGCAAGACTAGAAATACTAATCTCATTTTTACTTTTTGCTAACTTAATAATAATATCCTTTTTGTCCTTATCGGAGAATGTTTTTTCTATAAGTTTTTTATCTTTGACTTCACAGTTAGTTATTATCAGCCTCGGAATAGTTTTGTTTTCATAAAATTGGGATATAAAAGAGCTTATTATATCTTCTACACTGTCATCTGGATCATGTTTTGGATAAAAAGCCTGATTACCCCAGTTTTGTTTTGACCTAAAAAAAAATACTTGCACACATGTTTTTCCTGTCTCTTTATAAATACTGATAACATCAGCTTCTGTTAAATTTGTTTGATTTATTTTTTGAGAAGTTTGTATTTGAGTTAATGCTTTTATTCTATCTCTTGCTATAGCCGCTTTCTCATAATCCAATTCTTTACTAGCTTTTTCCATTTCTTTGGATAAGTTTTTCTGAATTCTTCTAGATTTACCCGATATAAAATCAATAGCGTCAGCAACCGTAGACTTGTAATCTTTTTCATTTATGTGTCCAACACATGGTGCAGAGCATCTTTTAATTTGATATAAGATACATGGTCTCTCTCTATTTTTGAAAACAGTGTCATCACACACTCTCAAGAGAAAAATTTTTTGTAAAATTTTTATTGTCCAATTAGCAGACCCAATTGATGCAAATGGACCAAAATAATATCCTGTTTTTGATTTTTTCCCTCTTAACTTTGTAAGTTGTGGCCACTTATCTTTATTACCAATGTAAATATAAGGAAAAGATTTGTCATCACGCAAAAGTATATTGTAACGGGGTTTATGTTTTTTTATTAAATTCGCTTCTAATAGTAGAGCCTCACTTTCATTACTTGTAGTAGTAGTTTCGAGATTATGTGTAAGTGAAAGCATTCTCTCAGTTCTAATAGGAAGATTAGACTCAGTGACATAACTTTTGAGTCTATTTGGGATAATTTTAGCTTTACCAATATATAGAATTTCACCAGTGGAACTAATCATTTTGTAAACACCGGGGTTTTTTGGTATCAGCGGAATTTTTTCTTTTATAACTTTTTTTCCCAACTCTAAACTATTAATCATACTTTTGATTTTGATACCTCGATACCAACAGATTTTGTTTTCTTTAATATATCTAACTTTTCTATCTTAAGATTAATTTTTTTAACAATTTTATTTTTAAATACCATATTAAAAATATTTTCCGCTAAGTCTTCAAGTAACTCATGATGTTTTATATAAGCAATTTTCTCAATTTTACTAACAATTTCCTCATAATTAAGTATTGAATTTAAATCTTTGTTATTTGGAGTTACATATGGATTTGTCAAAATTTCAATATTAAATTTTACTCTTTGTCTCTTTTTTTTCTCAAAGTTGTGTATTCCTATAGAAATATTTAAGATTAAATCTTTTATAATTACTTTTCTTTTATATTTAAATTTTTCTTTTTTCTTAAATTTAATTATTTTCATTCTTTTGTATTAATAATATCTGGTGTTTGCCAGGCAAGTCTTTGCCCGCTATCAATATTAATTATCTCTCCTGTTATATTTTTATTTTCAATAAGGAACTTTACTCCATTACATATGTTTTCTAAATCTACTTTTTTTTTTAAGAGCGTGGATTTCCATTGCTTTTTGAAATGCCTTTCAGATTGTCTTTTGTTTTTTAATGTCGGTCCAGGTGAAATACCATTTACTCTTATATTAGGCGCTAATTTCATTGCTGATGTTTTTGTAAAAGTGGCTAATGAAGACTTACTCAAAGTGTAAGAGAAAAAAAAAGGTGTTAATTTTTCAATTCTTTGATCAATGATATTAATGATACATCCTTCTTTGTTTTTAATTAATTTTTTAAAATTTTGCGTTAAAATTGCTGGTGATTTTAAGTTGATATTCATATGTTTTGTAAAGGATTTCTCGGAAAAATTTTCAAGGTTATCGTTTTCAAAGATAGATGCATTATTAATTAAACAATCTAATCCTTTCATAGTTTTATGAGCTTTTTTTATTAAATTTTCGGTTTGTTTAAAATTATTTAAATCAGCTTTAAACAAATATATTTCAGCTCCAAGTTCCTCTAACTTTTTTTTTAATTTTAAAGCGCTACTTTTAGATTTGTTAAAGTGGATAGCTATTTTTGTTTCAAAGCTAACTAAACTTTTAGCTATTGCAGATCCTATTCTAGTAGCTCCGCCAGTGATAATTATTTTTTTGGCTTCCATTTTTTTATCGCTTTTCTTGGTTTTGTACCTGGCATACCCATAGTCGATCTTCCTTTTGGATAAACTTTACTTTTTAAATTATATTGAGATATTTTAGGATTTAAAGTTATTTCAAGTTCACTAGCTTCTAGTTTTCTCATTTCGTCTCTTAGTTTAGCAGCCTCTTCAAATTCTAAATTAGATGCAGCTTCTTTCATTTTTCTGTTTAAAGCTTTAAGATGTTTTTTTAAGTTACCGCCTACGTTTGAACCTTCACTAATTTTTACGTAATCTTTTTCATAAACAGACTCTAAAATATCACTTATCTCTTTTTTTACTGACTCAGCAGTTATTCCATTTTTCTTATTATATTCTAATTGTTTATTTCTCCTTCTGTCTGTTTCCTTAATTGCCTTTTCAATGCTCTTCGTGACTTTATCAGCATATAATATTACTTTACCATCAACATTTCGCGCTGCTCTTCCAATTGTTTGAATTAAAGAAGTTTCAGATCTTAAAAATCCCTCTTTATCAGCATCTAAAATTGCTACCAAAGCACATTCGGGAATATCTAATCCTTCTCTCAACAAATTAATTCCTACAAGAATATCAAACACTCCCATTCTCAAATCTCTTATGATCTCAATTCTTTCAAGAGTATCAATGTCAGAGTGCATATATCTCACTTTAAGACCATTTTCGTGGAGATACTCAGTAAGATCTTCAGCCATTTTTTTTGTCAGCGTTGTAGCAAGAACTCTATATCCTTTTTTTACAATCTCTTTTGCCTCATGCATAAGATCATCAACTTGAGTTTTGGCCGGCCTTATTTCAACCGGTGGGTCTATTAAACCTGTTGGCCTAATGATTTGGTCAATATATTTATTGCTCGTTTGTTTTAGTTCCCAAGGTCCTGGGGTAGCAGAGACAAAAACAGTTTGTGTTCTCATTAAATCCCACTCTTCAAATTTCAAAGGTCTGTTATCCATACATGAAGGGAGTCTAAACCCATATTCGGCTAACGTGCTTTTTCTTGTACGGTCACCTTTATACATTCCATTTAATTGAGGGACTGTTACGTGACTTTCGTCTACAAATATAATTGCATTATCTGGAAAATACTCAAACAGAGTAGGAGGAGGTTCACCAGCTTTTCTTCCTGATAAAAATCTTGAATAATTTTCTATCCCTGCACAAGTTCCGGTAGCTTCAATCATTTCTAGATCAAACTTTGTTCGTTCTCTTAATCTTTGTTCCTCTAAAAGTTTGTTGTTTTCTCTATGTTTCTTTAAAGTCACAGCTAACTCAGATTTTATTTGTTTGATTGCTTGTTCGATAGTAGGCTTAGGGGTGATATAATGACTATTAGCGTAAATTTTTATTATTGAGTAATCATTTGTCTTATCTCCAGTAAGTGGGTCAAATTCCTCAATTTTTTCCAATTTATTTAGATTAAAACTTATTCTCCAAGCTCTATCCTCTAAGTGTGATGGAAAGATCTCTAAATTTTCTCCTCTTACTCTAAAGGTCCCTCTAAAAAAATTTTGATCATTTCTTTTGTACTGTAAGTTTATAAATGCTCTGATTAAATCGTCTCGCTCGTACTCATAATTTTTCTTTAAAGTAATAGTCATTTTTGAGTACGCCTCTACAGAGCCTAAACCATAGATACATGATACACTTGCAACAATAATTACATCATCTCTTTCCAACAAAGATCTTGTTGCCGAGTGTCTCATACGATCAATTTGCTCATTAATTGAGGCCTCTTTTTCTATATAAGTATCAGATCTAGGAACGTATGCTTCTGGAGTGTAGTAATCATAATATGATACAAAATATTCTACAGCATTATCTGGAAAAAAACTTTTAAATTCTCCATACAATTGAGCAGCTAAAGTTTTGTTTGGTGCTAGAATTAGAGCTGGTCTATTAGCCTTTTCGATAACTTTTGCCATTGTAAATGTTTTACCTGATCCCGTGACCCCTAAAAGCACTTGTTCCTGTTTGTTATCTTTTAAGTTTTTTAATATTTGCTTGATGGCCTCTGGTTGGTCACCGCTAGGTTGAAAATCACTTTTGATTTTAAAGTTAATACCCCCTTCTAACTTCTTAATTTTTTTTGAGTTATTAACTTCTAGATCAGCTAATTTTTCTTGATAAGTATTTTGCATTTTGTGTTAATAATAAATTAATTATATTATAAATTTCAATGAGCATAGTTTCCAATAGTTTAAAACGTATAAAACCGTCGCCTACAATAGCAGTTACCTCAAAAGCTAGGGAAATGAGAGCTGCCGGAAAGGATGTTATCGGTTTAGGGGCTGGGGAGCCCGATTTTGATACTCCAGACAATATTAAAGAAGCGGCAATAGAGGCGATTAGAAAAGGGGATACAAAATATACAGCAGTGGATGGAACTCCAGCTTTAAAAAAAGCTATCCAAGCAAAATTTTCTAGAGAAAATCATTTATCATATGAGCTTGATCAAATTTCCGTTGGAACTGGTGGAAAGCAAGTTTTATATAATGCTTTTATGGCAACCATTAATAAAGGTGATGAGGTAATTATTCCAGCACCTTATTGGGTTTCTTACCCTGATATTGTTTTGTTAGCTGGAGGAAAACCTAAAATAATAAAGTGTGATGAAAAAAATAATTTCAAATTAACACCAGAAAAATTAAAAAAAGTAGTTTCAAAGAAAACAAAGTGGATAATTATAAACTCTCCGTCTAACCCTACAGGCTCTGGTTATACCAAAGATGAGATAATAGCTTTATCGAAGATTTTAATGAAATATAAAAATTTATATATTTTAAGCGATGATATTTATGAACATATTACTTATGACGGTTTTAAATTTTTTACAATTGCGCAAATTGATAAATTAAAAAGTAGAACTTTAACTATGAATGGAGTGAGTAAATCTTACTCAATGACTGGCTGGAGAATAGGTTATGCTGCAGGCCCAAAGGAAATAATTAAAGCAATGGCTAAAATTCAATCCCAATCAACTAGCAATCCTACATCCATAAGCCAAGCAGCTGCAGTTGAGGCTTTAAACGGAACACAAGATTTTATTTCAGAAAGATCAAATTCTTTTAAAGAGAGAAGAAATTTTGTTGTTGATAGTTTAAATAATATAAGAGGTATAAGCTGCTTAAGCCCTGAAGGAGCTTTTTATGTTTTTCCAAACTGTAAAAAGCTACTAAACAAGAAAACAAAACTGAAAACCGATAAAGATTTTGTAGAGAAACTGTTAGAAAAAGCTGAGGTAGCTGTGGTTCAAGGTTCTGCCTTTGGTTTAGACGGTTATTTTAGGATATCTTACGCTACTTCAATGGAAAATTTGAAAAAAGCAATGCAAAGAATTAAAAATTTTTGTGATAGCCTTAATTAGATTCAGATAGATATTTTTCAGCTTCAAGTGCTGACATACAACCCATCCCAGCAGCGGTAACAGCTTGTCTAAAAATTTTATCCTTTACATCTCCTGCAGCAAAAACTCCTGGAATATTTGTTTCAGTAGAGTCAGGTTTTGTAATTAAATACCCTTCTTTGTCCATATTAAGTTGATCTTTAAACAAAGATGTTGCTGGATCATGACCTATGGCAATAAATAAACCATCAACTTTAAGCTCTTTAACTTTATTATCTTTTACATTTTTAATTTTTAATGCATTAACAGTTTTTGGCTCTTTAGTACCAATAACATCCTCAACTACACTATCCCAAATAATTTCTATTTTCTTATTAGATTTTAATTTTGCTTGAAGCATTTTTTCAGCTCTAAGTTCGTTTCTCCTATGTATTAAATAAACCTTTGAAGCAAATTTAGTTAGAAACATTGCTTCTTCAACGGCGGCATTTCCCCCACCAACTACAGCCACTTCTTTTTCTTTAAAGAAAAACCCGTCACAAGTAGCACATGCTGAAACTCCAAATCCTCTAAATTCTTGTTCAGATTTTAAATTTAACCATCTTGCTTGTGCTCCAGTTGAAATTATAAAACTATCTGCAGTGTAAACCTGACCACTATCACCTGTTGCTGTAAAAGGTTTTTTAGTTAAGTCAACTTTATTTATATGATCTTGTATCATCTCTGTACCCACTGCTTCAGCCTGACCTTTCATTTCATCCATTAGCCATGGCCCTTGAATCACTTTTGAGTATCCAGGATAATTTTCAACATCTGTAGTAGTAGTTAATTGTCCTCCGGGTTGAGAACCATGAACAAGTATTGGTTTAAGCATAGCTCTAGCCGCATAAATAGCTGCTGTATAGCCGGCAGGGCCTGATCCAAGAATTAACACTTTTGTATGTTTTGTTGATTTATTATTCATTATGTAAAGGTATATAGTAACTAATGTTAGAATTAAAAGCACTTCTTTTAACGCAAGGTATGCACGGCATGGTTAGTCAAGTAGAAGGATTAGCTAAAGCTTTGGGTTTAAGTTATAAACACCAAAAAATTGAATTAAAATCTTTTTGGAATTTTGTTCCCCCAAAAATCAGCCCAATATCAGAAAATTTGGTAAAAAATAAATTCGTATGTGATTGTAAGGTAATTATATCTTGTGGAAGAAAAAGTGTTATACCGTCGGCAGCCTTAAAAAGAAGATTAGGTAATAGAATTTTCAATATTCACATACAAGATCCAAAAGTTTCTTTTGAACACTTCGACCTTATTGTAAGTCCAGAGCATGATAATTTAAAAGGAGATAATATTATCAACACAATAGGAGCTATTCATTATCTAAATAAAAAAGAAATTAACGAGAATGCAAAATATCTTGGAATCGAGCAGGATAAGGGTAGAGAACTTGTTGCGTTTATAATCGGAGGACCTAATAAATATTATAATTATTCAGAAAAAAAAATCCATGAACTTTTTAACAAAGTTAAGACTTTATTTACTCCAGATAAATTTAAAATTATCGTAATTCCTTCTTACAGAACACCTGAAAATATTTTAAAAATTGCATATAATACCTTTAGTATTAATCATCATGTTGTAAAAAATATCGATAAGAAAGCTTATCTCTCTGCATTAGCGATTTCAAATTATATAGTTGTAACATGCGACTCCACGTCAATGATTTCAGAGGCCGCTCTGACTGGCAAACCTGTTTATATTGCTATGATGAAGTCATTTAAACCAACTGGGAGATTTAAAAAATTTTATTCACAATTGAAAGATTTAGGTATAACAAGAGAGCTGGAGGATAGAGTTGAAAGTTGGAGCTATGATAGTTTAAATGAAGTAAATAGAATTGCTCCGATTGTAAAAGCAAAAATGAAAAAAAATGGAATTATTTAAATCACTAGAAAAAAGGACTAAATTATTTAGTGATCCTTTTAAACATTTTGAAATTAATCAACCACTGACACAAAATGCTATCGATGAGATCTGCAGTGCGGAGATAGCTGATCCAAGAAAACAAAATTTAAATTATGACGGAACAAGAGCTCTTGATGGAGGAGAAGGAGCCTTTAGAGCTGGAATTAAAGATGGCGGTAAAGCAAAAAAACTTAGATGTTATGTTACTAAAGAAAACTCTAATCAATTTCCAAACTTAACAAAATTTATTGAGGAATTAAGATCACCTGAAGTCTATAAAAAAATTGGATCATTAATCGGAAAGGATTTAAATAATTCTTATGTAAGACTGGAAGTAATTTGTGACCGAGAAGGTTTTTGGCTTAAACCTCACTGTGATATTGAAGAAAAATTAATGTCTTCAATAGTTTTTGTTAATTTACACAACGAGTCGGAAAATCTAGGTACTGATTTTTATGATGCAAAATTAAATAAAGTTAAAACAGTGCCTTATAAACATAATTATGGATATTTCTTTACAAGTGGACCAAACACTTGGCATGGGATGGAAAAAAAAGAGATTAAAAAAGAGAGAAGATGCATTCAAATAAACTATGTAACTTTCGAAACTGATTGGAAAGTGAAAAGCTAAATATCTTGCAAAGAAGTTACACTAATATCTTTTAATTTTAGAGATTTGATACCTTCCAGACAAACTTTAGCGGTGGACATATTAGTGCAGTATGGAACTTTATTGGTTAAAGTAGCTCTTCTTAATGCAAGAGCGTCGCTCAACTGAGACTCACTATTTCCCCCTCCAGTATTAATAACCAAAGCTATTTTTTTAGCATTTAAAACGTCCACGATATGTGGAGAACCCTGATTAACTTTATTTATTTTCTTACACTTAATTCCATGCTGGCTTATATAATCAGCTGTACCTCCGGTTCCGCAAAGTTTAAAATTTAACTTAATTAATTGTTTTGCCAACTGTACTCCCTCTTCTTTGTGACTATTTTTCAAAGAGATAAAAGCTAAACCTTTTTTGGGAAGGGAGTTTGCGGCTGCGATTTGACTTTTAGCAAAAGCCATCCCAAAATTTTTATCAAACCCCATAACCTCTCCTGTAGATTTCATTTCTGGCCCAAGTAAAAGATCGCTATTTGGAAATTTATTAAATGGAAAGACTGCCTCTTTTACCGCAAACATATCTTTCGTTTTACTTCTTAAATTAAACTTTAATAACTTTTCTCCTGCCATCACTCTTGAAGCTATCTTAGCAAGAGGTAAATTTTTCGCTTTTGAAACAAATGGAACAGTCCTACTAGCTCTAGGATTAACCTCTATTACATAAATCTGATCTTTTTTAATTGCATATTGAACGTTCATGAAACCTTTAACTTTGAGAGCTAAGGCTAATTTTTTTGTTTGATTTTCAATTTCTTTAATTAAAAAAGGTTTTATCGATACTGGTGGTAAGCTACATGCAGAGTCACCTGAGTGAATTCCAGCTTCTTCTATATGTTGCATAATCCCAGCTACGAAAACATTTTTTCCATCTGAAATTGCATCAACATCTACCTCCATCGCGTTATCAATAAATTTATCAATTAAGATTGGGTTTTTTTCAGCTACTTTAAATGCTTCCTTTACAAATTCTTTTAGCTGGCTTTTTTCGTGAACGATTTCCATTGCTCTTCCTCCTAAAACATAAGACGGCCTTACCATTAAAGGCAAACCAATTTTGTCAGCAATTTTTAATGCTTGTGGGAAGGTTCTCGCTATACCACTCTCAGCTTGTTTTAAATTTAATTTATTTAAAAGATTTCTAAATCTATCTCTATCTTCGGCAAGATCAATCGATGAATATTGAGTTCCTAAAATTGGAAGTCTATTTTCATGTAAAAATTTTGCAAGTTTTATAGGAGTTTGACCTCCAAATTGAGTAATGACACCTTTTACGTAACCCTTTGATTGCTCTCTTTTAATTATGTTAAAGACATATTCATCAATTAATGGTTCAAAATAAAGTCTGTCACTCGTATCGTAATCCGTTGAAACAGTTTCTGGATTACAATTAACCATGATTGTTTCATATTTAGCTTCTTTTAAAGCAAAACTAGCTTGGCAACAGCAATAATCAAACTCTATTCCCTGACCAATTCTATTCGGCCCCCCTCCAAGTATTATAATCTTATTCTTGTTAGAAGGGTCAGCCTCACATTCTGAATTAGAGGAGAAATTTCTTTGGTAGGTAGAATACATATAAGGAGTGAAAGATTTAAATTCTGCAGCACAAGTATCAACTTTTTTATAAACTGGTAAAACTTTTAAAGCAGCTCTTTTCTTTCTAACAAATGACTCTGAAGTATTTGTAAGTTCGGATAATTTTTTATCTGAAAATCCTATAGACTTTATGTAATTGAATTCATTGAAATTTTTAGGTAGACCTTTTTTCTTTATTTTAATTTCATTCTCTACAATTTCTTTTATTTGATTTAAAAACCAAGGATCAATTTTTGAAAGTTTATAAATATCCTTTAAATTTATTTTTTTTCTTAAAGCCTCTCCAACTAGTAAAATTTTATTTGGAATATTTTCTTTAAGTTTTTTTCTAATTTGTTTCGTATTCAAGTTAAATATTTGGTCTAATCCTGAGAATCCTGTCTCTAGAGATACCAAAGCTTTTTGAAGAGACTCTTTAAAATTTCTACCAATAGCCATTGTTTCTCCCACCGATTTCATCGATGTTCCCAAAACTGCAGCTGAAGAGGAAAATTTTTCAAAAGTAAATCTTGGGATTTTAGTTACCACATAGTCTATCGTGGGTTCAAAAGATGCAGGCGTAACTTTCGTAATTTCATTTTTTAATTCGTCTAACGTGTAACCAACAGCTAACTTTGCTGCCACTTTTGCTATTGGAAACCCTGTGGCTTTAGAAGCTAGCGCTGATGATCTTGAAACTCTGGGGTTCATTTCAATAATTACCATTCTTCCATTTTTTGGATTTATCGCAAATTGAACATTTGATCCCCCGGTTTCCACACCAATTTTTCTCAAGCAAGCGATAGAGGCATTCCTCATAACCTGATACTCTTTATCGGTCAAAGTAAGTGCTGGGGCGATAGTTACTGAGTCCCCAGTGTGAATACCCATGGGATCTAAATTTTCTATTGAGCAAATAATAATGCAATTGTCATTTTTATCTCTTACAACTTCCATCTCAAATTCTTTCCAACCCTCTAAGCACTCTTCAACTAAGACTTGATTGACAGGTGACTCGAGTAGACCATTTTTTATTATCTTGTAAAATTCTCTTTTACTTTTAGCGATGCCACCTCCTAAACCGCCTAGAGTAAAAGCCGGCCTTATAATTGCTGGTAATCTGATTTGTTTTAATACTTTAGAAGATTGATTAAAGTTATTTACTATTTTTGATTTGGGAAGATCTAACCCAATCTCTATCATATTTTTTCTGAACTTTTTTCTATCTTCTGCATTGGATATTGCCTTTGAATTTGCACCTATGAGTTCAACTTTATATTTTTTAAGAATTCCTTTTTTTTCTGCTTCCATTGCTAAATTTAATGCGGTTTGACCGCCCATAGTTGGTAAAATTGCATCAGGTTTTTCTTTAATAAGAATTTTTTCAAGAACTTCTATTGTAATAGGTTCAATGTAAGTTTTATCAGCAACGTTTGGATCTGTCATAATTGTAGCTGGATTTGAGTTTATGAGAATTACCTTGAAGCCTTCATCCTTTAAAGCTTTGCAAGCTTGAGTACCTGAATAATCAAATTCACAAGCTTGACCAATAATAATCGGCCCCGCACCGACAACTAAAATCTTTTTAATATCTTTTCTTTTTGGCATTTTTTTTCATACTTTTTATAAATTTATCAAATAAATAAACGCTATCTTGAGGACCAGGGTTAGATTCTGGATGATATTGAACTGAGAAAACAGGTTTATTCTTTAATTCAATACCCTCAATACTATTATCGAATAAAGACTGGTGTGTAACTCTTATATTTTTTGGTAAACCTTTTTTAACTACTTCAAATCCGTGATTCTGACTTGTAATTTCAACATTTCCCTCAATTAGATTTTTAACAGGATGGTTAGCACCTCTATGGCCTAATTTCATTTTTTCTGTCTTAGCGCCAAGCGCTAAAGCAAGCATTTGATGACCTAAACAAATTCCAAATAATGGTAACTTTTTTTGAATTAAATCTTGGATTATTGGTATAGCATATTTTCCAGTTGCGGCAGGATCACCAGGTCCGTTAGATAGAAATATCCCATTAGGCTTCAGCTTAAGAATATCCTTCGCACTTGTCTTGCATGGTACTACTGTAACTTTACAATTAAAATCTGAAAAATATCTTAAAATATTTTTCTTAATTCCATAGTCTATTGCTACTACATGTAATAATTTTTTTTTATTTTTTAAATATCCATTTTCTTTTTTCCATGTCTTATAATCCTGCCACAAATAATTCTTCTTAGTTGTAACCTGTTTTGCTAAATCTAGGTTTTTAAGACCACTCCATTTATTAGTGACTTTAAAAAGTTTTTTTATATTTACTTTATTTTTATCATAGAAGGAAATCGTCCCCTTTGGGGCACCTTTATCTCTAATAAAATTTGTTAAATTTCTAGTATCAATTCCAGTTATTCCAACTATCTTATTCTTCTTTAACCATTGATCCAGGTGCTTTAAAGATCTGTAATTTGATGGATTAGTTATTTCAGTGTTTATTATCACTCCCTTTGTCCATATTTTATCAGACTCATGGTCTTCTTTATTTGTTCCAACATTACCAACGTGAGGAAAAGTAAAGGTTATAATTTGATCTGCATAAGAAGGATCAGAAATTATCTCTTGGTAACCGGTAATTGAAGTATTAAAACATACTTCACCAGTAGCAGTACCCCTGTAACCTAAACCTACACCTTTAAAAAATTTACCGTTTTGAAGGACTAGAATAGCAGTGGAATCGATCTTTTTAAGATTTTTTTTAGAGTTTATATTTTGATTAACTTTCTTCAAATACAACTCATGAGTTAAAGTAAAAAACTTATAAACATGATTTTGCGCAAGATATGAAATAGTTTGAAAATCGTCAAGAAAGTTCTTTTTATTTTATATAAGAATTGTGATTAAACTGAAATATTTGATATGGCTCTAAAAAAACAAATTGAGGACAAGCTCAATGTGGCTCTAAAAGCCAAAGATAAAAACACTTATCCAACTTTAAGGCTTATAGTTTCAGCAATAAAAGACGCAGAGATAGCTGGGCGTACAAATAAACAAAAAGAAATTAAGGACAGTGACATAATTTCATTGCTTAAAAAAATGATTAAGCAAAGGACTGAGTCTTCCGAGGTATATAAAAAAGCTGGCAGAAACGAACTTTTAGAAAATGAGGAAAAAGAAATTAAGGTTATAAGTACTTTTTTGCCTAAACAGCTAAGTGATGATGAAACCAAAAAGATTTGTCAGGAAGTGATTAAATCTACAAGTGCCTCATCAATGAAAGATATGGGTAAAATTATGGGAGTTTTAAAATCAAAATATCCTGATAGTCTTGATTTTTCAAAAGTTAGTTCAATAATTAAGGGTCTTTTGAGTTAATGAAATATCCCAAAGAATATTTAGATGAGATTAAATTGAGATTAAAAGTTTCACAAGTTGTAAGAAAAACTGTTCAGCTTAAAAAAAGGGGTAAAGAGTTCGTTGGTTTATCGCCGTTTAAAAACGAGAAGACCCCATCTTTTACCGTAAATGATGAAAAAGAATTTTATCACTGTTTTAGCACTGGCGAACATGGAAATATTTTTGATTTCTTAATGAAAACGAAATCAATTGGCTTTGGAGAAGCAGTAAAAACTTTAGCAGCAGAGGCAGGCATGCAACCTTATAGATTTTCCAATTTTGATAAAAAAAAAGACTTAAGGTATCAAACATATAAAAATATATATAAAGATTACTCTAATTATTTTTATCAGCAATTACATAACAGTAATAATAAAGAGGCTTTAGAATATCTAAACAAAAGAGGATTAAAAAAAGATATCATCGATGAGTTTAAGTTAGGTTATGTGCCTTGGAAAAATAACTTTTACGAAGAATTATTAAGAAAATATTCAGAGGATGATATAAATTTAACTGGGCTTTATTACAAAAGTGATAAGACTGGTAAATATATAGATAGATTTAATTCTAGAATAATTTTTCCTGTTAATAATATTGCTGGAGACGCAATAGCTTTTGGCGGAAGAATAATAAAAGAAAATAAATTAGCAAAATATATTAATTCTCCCGAAACCGAGTTTTATAAAAAAGGAAATATGATTTTTAATTTAGACAAGGCAAAAAATTTAAGATCTGAAACTGACGATGTTTTAATTGTGGAAGGATATATGGATGTTGTAAGTGTATTTGCATCAGGCATAAAAAACGTAATTTCTAACTCGGGGACTGCAATTACTGAAAGACAAATTAATTTAATTTGGAAGTTTTTTTCTAATCCAATCATTTGTTTAGATGGAGATGAAAGTGGACAAAAAGCAGCTCTTAGAATCGCGGAAAGATTATTTCCTTTAATAAATGAAAATAATAAGATTTATTTTTCTGAAATGCCAGAAGGCAAAGATCCTGATGATTATATTAAAGAAAATGGAAAAGAAGGTTTGTTAAGTTTGATTAGGAAAAAGGTTATCATACAATCTTTTATTTGGGACCATCAAATTAACAAGATAGATTTAAACAACCCTTATGAAATTTCAAAATTTGAAAAAGATTTAAAACGTCTTTCTTATTCAATTAAAGATGAAATCATAAAAAAATATGTTCTAGAAGATTTTCTAGAAAAGCTAAGAAAACTTACTCCTATTCAAGCTTCGAAACAAAATTATAACAATTATTTATTGAAAAAGAAAAAGGATAACAGAATTTTAAGGGAGACGAAGATCTTACATCAAAAAAAAGAAAATTTATCCAAAATTGAAATAATTGAATTTTCTATTTTGTTTATAATTTTAAATTATTTTGAATTAGCATCAAAAAAAATTGATGATCTATCAAGTATAGAATTTCAGTCTCAAAAAAATGAAGACCTTAAAAATACAATTATAAATGCGATTTCTCAAGGTAATGAAAATGAAAATCTTAAATTAAAGATTACGACCGATTATAGCGATATTAGAAGAGAAATACATGAAAATTCAAATATACAAATCATTACAAAAAACAAATCAGATCACGAAGTTTTAGAATTACTAGATGAACTTGTTAAAGATCATAAGGACCAGACTAATCTAAAAAAAATAGAATCTCTTGAAAAGAAATTAATCAACAACTTAGATGAAAACTCGTATACAGAGTTAATTAAGCTCAAAAGTCAATTAAATAGGGAATAAATATACTCTAGATTTTTTTTTCTTAGTCATTATATATAACATTCATTTCATTTATGGCTGAAAAACTGATTACAAAATCATTCGAAAGATTACTAGATAAAGGAAAGCATAGGGGATTTATAACCTATGAAGAGTTAGGAAAATCTCTTGGAAAAAGGAACAGCACTCACGAAAACTTAGAAAAAGCATTTATAGTTTTAGTTGATGAAAAGATAACTTTAGTAGAAAAAAAATCAGAGTATCAATCCAATAAGAAAAAAGAAGTTTCTAATACATCTGAAGAGAAAACATCTGATAAAAGCGATGATCCCATAAGAATGTATTTAAGAGAGATGGGGGGAGTTGAGTTATTATCAAGAGAAGGTGAAATAGCAATTGCAAAAAGGATAGAAGCTGGAAAAGATGTAATGATAAACGCTCTCACACAAAGTCCTATTATAGGAAAAAAAATTTCAGAGTGGAAAGAGCAAATAGAAAATCAACAATTATTGGTACGAGATATAATTGATATCGACTCCACATATGAAGATTTCGAAGCGTCAGATGATGGAGATGAAGTGAAAGTAAAAAAAGAAAAAGATAAAAAAGATCCTTTAGAGGAAAAAAAAGAAGATAGTCCTAATAATGACGACGACGAATTCAATGTTTCTTTGGCTAAGATGGAAGAAGAAATAAAGCCGAAAATTCTTAATATTTTAGATTCTCTCAACAAAAATTATTCTAAACTTAAAAAATATCAGTTGGAGAAACTTGAATGTTTGCTAGAATCAAAAGAACTTTCAGTATCAAAAAATAAGAATTTTAAAAAAATACAGGAAATATTAGTTGATAATTTTAAAAATTTACAGCTAGCACCTCACGTAGTTGAGGAATTAGTTCAGTCTCATTATAAAGAAAACAAAAAAATTGTTTCTCTTGAAGGAGTACTTCTTAGACTAGCATTAGATAATAATATTTCAAGGGAAGAATTTCTTAAGTATTATTTAGGAAATGAAATTAATCCAAAATTTGAGTCTTTTTTAAAAGAAAATCCAACATGGAAATCTTTTTTCAAAAAATTCAAAAAAGACTTCTCAGAAATTAGAGATCGTTTAGTAGAATTTAGTAAAAAAATTGGTCTTTCCGTTGGAGAGTTTAAAAAACTTGTTAGCAGAATTCAAAAAGGTGAGAGAGAGTCAAGAATAGCAAAAAAAGAAATGGTTGAAGCAAACTTAAGGTTAGTTATTTCTATTGCAAAAAAATATACTAACAGAGGCCTCCAATTTTTAGATCTTATTCAAGAGGGAAATATTGGCTTAATGAAAGCAGTAGACAAGTTCGAGTATAGAAGAGGATATAAATTTTCAACTTACGCCACTTGGTGGATAAGACAAGCTATTACAAGGTCAATTGCTGATCAAGCTAGAACAATAAGAATTCCTGTTCACATGATTGAAACAATAAACAAAATAGTTAGAACTCAAAGACAAATAATGAGTGAGTTTGGAAGAGAACCAACACCAGAGGAATTATCAAAAAAATTAGCCATGCCCTTGGAAAAAGTTAGAAAAGTTTTAAAAATTGCAAAAGAACCTGTGTCTTTAGAAACGCCTGTCGGTGATGAGGAAGACAGTAGTCTGGGTGATTTTATTGAAGATAAAAATGCACTGCAACCTTTAGATACAGCAATCCAATCTAACCTAAGCGAGTCTACAACTAAAATTCTTGCATCGCTGACCCCAAGGGAAGAAAGAGTTTTAAGAATGCGTTTTGGCATAGGTATGAATACCGATCATACTTTAGAAGAGGTAGGTTTACAATTTTCAGTGACGAGGGAAAGAATTAGACAAATTGAAGCAAAAGCTTTAAGAAAACTAAAACATCCAAGCAGATCAAAACAACTAAAAAGTTTCCTAGAAAAATAATTTTTTGTGGTGTAAAAGATAATCTATAATGGGCCTGTAGCTCAGTTGGTTAGAGCAGTACACTCATAATGTATTGGTCCCAGGTTCGAGTCCTGGCGGGCCCACCAGTTATATTATACAATACGTTCGATGAAATATATAATTAATCATCCAAGGTTCAAAAAAAAATATGATAACAATTTAAAGATACAGGAAAAATTTAATGATAGTAAAATTAATAAATTTCCAATTTATGATAAAAATTATTTCGATTTTTTTACTAATTACGCATCACAAAATTATAGATTAAATAAAAACCCATGTTTATGTGGGGTCGAAAATGATATTTTACTTTCTGAAACCGATAGGCATTACGTAAATTTTAATATTGTAGTTTGTAAAAATTGTGGTCTTATCAGAGCAGAAAAATATTATAGAGAGGAAGATGTAATAGATTTTTATAAAAATTTTTATAGAACAGTTCATTATAGGGAAGATTATAAAGATAAAACACCTGAGGACGCTTTTTTAAAGCAAAAAAAAGACTCAAAATTTAAATTTGATTTAATAAAAAAAAGTTCAAAATATGATTTACAAAATTTAAAAATTGTAGATCTTGGGGGTGGCGCAGGTGGAGTCCTCGCTCATTTTGATGAAAAAAATGAAAAATATTTATTTGATTTTTATGATCCATATTTAAATTTTGCAAAAACAAAAGGAATATATTCCGTCAAAGGCGGGTTAGAAAAAATTGACTTCAAGCCAGATATTATAATTTTGTCTCATGTAATTGAACATTGGAACAATTTTAATGAGGAAATAAAAAAGTTAATTGATCTTCAAAAAGAAAATCACACTCTAAACTATATTGAATTTCCTGGCATAGACTCTATTAAAAAAGGAAGAAGAGAAGGCGATGTACTTGGTGATTTTCATATTCCCCATGTTTATTACTTTACATCCTATGTATTTGAAAATTTAATGAATAGGCATGGTTTTGAAAAAGTTTATATAGATTCACAGATTAAGTCTGTCTTTATTTTTACTGGAAGAAAAAAAAAATTGATAAATTATTATAATAAATGCCGTCAAGATTTATTTGAAGGGGAAAAAGCGAGAAAAATTCAAATTTTTAAAAATTTAATTAAATTCTTTTTACCTGCAAAAATTATTCACTTGATAAGTAAAGTAAGAAATAAAAAAATTAAATTTTAAGCTTAAAATTCCTCTAGTTTATTTATTAAAAATTCTAAGTCGTTGTTGTTTGAATTCAAAATTGAAGCAAATTCCTCTTTTTGTGTTCGAGCTAAACTAAGACCCTCGACAATTAAATCTCTAATTAGGGGTTTTTCAGGATCTTTTGTATATACTCTCCAATCAATTTTAATTTCTACCCCACCATTTGAAGGAGAAACTTTAGAGCTTACAATCGTATAGTTTGTGCTTTTTTTATCAGCACCAACAACCTCGAATTTACTAGAGGAGTAGTCATTAAGTCTTGAAGTTAAGGTTTTTAAAAAATATCTTTCGAATGCTTTCTTGTATTTAATCACATCTTCTTTTGATGAGGTTTTTCTTAATTCACCAAGTGTGTAAAGACTTAAAGCATTAATATCAACATTTTCTAATGCAATTTTCTCGACAAAGTTCTTTTTTTCATCTTCAGTTAAATTTTTATCTGCTAATTTACCTATTGTTTCGTTTACTAACTCATTTACAAATTCTTTCGGGTCCGAACTAAAAGCTAAAGCTAATGAGTTAAAGAAAACAATTATAAAAGTTGAGCATATAACGAAATTTCTCATCTAAAATGTTTTTAATTATCTAAATTTCCCCAATCATCATCTTCCACAATAGAATTTTTTATTTTATTTACCCTATCTTGGAGATAAACACTCTTGAAAGAGGAATATAAATCGATAGAATTTTTTTCTACGCTTTCAAAATTGATAATATTATCTGATCTAAAATCTATTGCTGTAGCACCCTTTACAGAATAATAATCAAGATCGTTTCCTGATATACTTAAAAGTTCATTTTCCCTTATTGTTACATGAGCAAAAGGATCAATAAAAGTATCAGCTATTAAACCAAAAGAGTCCCTTACTGTAGTAGGACCGAAAACTGGTAAAACAAAATAACATCCTGGACCGATGCCATATGCTCCTAATGTTTGTCCGACATCCTCTTTATGTGGTTTTAAACCCATTTTTTCTGCTGGATTTAAAAAACCTAGAATTCCAAATGTTGAGTTTACAAAAAAACTACCTGTCGCATGACCAACTTGTTTTAAATTTCCTTGTAATAAAGAGTTTGGGATTGAGAGCAGGGTTGCTATATTTGAGGTAAAATTACTTGTTCCGTTTTTTATTGGTTTCGGAAGCTTATTATACCCTTTAGCGATCGGTTCAAGAATTACGTCATCAAAAGCTAAATTAAATTTAAAAATTGACCTACTTACCCCTTCGAAACATTCATTAGTTGCTTCTGCAGATCTAGGTGTAAAAACCAGACTTACAGTTATCAAGCAAAATATTGCTGTAATCTTTTTTAAAAACATCTATACGCTATATATATAATTTTACCGCTTATACTATACAAAAAATAACAAAAAAAGGTTATATTATTAAATTGACTTAAATATGAAACAAAGATTAATCCTATCTCCAAATTTTTCAAATAAATCAAGGTCAAAAAGTAATATTAAATTTGTGATTATTCATTACACAGGTATGCAATCTGAAATTGAATCCTTGAAAAGATTAAAAAATGTTAAATCAAAGGTTAGCTGTCACTATTTAATAAACAGAAAAGGAAATGTAACAAAATTAGTAGATGAAAATAAAATAGCTTGGCATGCTGGTAAATCAAAGTGGAAAAAATTCAATAATTTAAACAACAAATCATTAGGGATAGAACTAGTAAACAAAGGTCATCAATATGGTTATGAAAAATTTACCATACCACAAATTAGAAGTCTTACTAAGTTATGTAAAAAATTCAAAAAAATTTATAAAATTAAGAGTCAACATTTTCTAGGACATTCTGATATTGCGCCTATTAGAAAAAAAGATCCTGGAGAAAAATTCCCATGGAAAAAATTAAGTAAATTTGGAATTGGAAATTGGTATAAAAAAATAAATTTTAATCGCAAGGAAATAAAAGATTCAAAAAAAAGAAATATTTTTTTTAAAAATTTAAATAAAATTGGTTATAGGTATTTTAGTCTAGAAAGAGAAAACAAAAAAATAGATTCATTAGTAATAAAATCTTTTCAACGTCGCTATCTCCCCAGAAAATTGACTGGAAAAATTGACAAAAAAACCTTCGAAATTTGCTATTTTTTAGCAAATGTTAAGAAAAAAACTTGAATATATAAAAATAATCTATAGATTGAAATTGCCAGATAATCGGATTGTTGCTGTTATAAACAGAGGAAAGTCCGGGCTCCAAAAAGACACAGTGCCAGTTAACGACTGGCAAAGGTGACTTTAGGGAAAGTGCCACAGAAAATAGACCGCCTAATCAAGGTAAGGGTGAAACGGTGAGGTAAGAGCTCACCGGTTTTTTGGTAACAAAAAACGCACGGCAAACCCCACTGGGAGCAAGGTTAAATAGGGAAGACATTGCAATTAAATTGCTAAAAACAGTCTTTTGTTAGTCTTTCGGGTTAACCGCTTGAGCTTGAGTGCGAACTTAAGTCTAGATAAATAACATCTTAAATGACAAAACCCGGCTTACAGATTATCTGGCAAATACCCCTAAATATTGTTCTACTTTTGTACTAAAGGTTGTTTAACATAATTATTGACTCTTTTTTAAAAACCCATACTATCCCAAATAATCCCATAATGGAGGGGAATTTGAAATATTTTGAGAAAAAAATTTTTTTAGAAAAATATGTTTTTATCAAGCTTCGAAAACAAAATAGACAAGAAGGGGAGAGTTTCTGTGCCTGCGAATTTTAGATCCCACCTTAACTCCTTAGGTTATAACGGTTTTATAAGCTATCCGTCCTTTAACCACAATGCTTTAGAGGCTTGCACACAAGATAGAATTGAAAAATTATCTAATGCAATAGACTCACTTAACCCTTTTGAAGAGAAAAGAGATTATTTTGCTACTTCAGTTCTGTCTGAAAGTGAAAATCTCCAATTTGATACAGAAGGACGTGTTTCAATTTCGGAAAAATTGCTTGATCATGCAAAAATAAAATCCAATGTTTTGTTTGTAGGTCTTGGTAAAACGTTTCAAATTTGGGATCCTAACAATTTTCATAAATTCAAAGCTTTTGCAAGAAAAAAGGCTTTTCAAAATAGATCAAACTTAAAATGGGAAAATAAACAGAAAGGGGAGTTATAATGAGTATAAATGTTGGTGGCGGAGAATTGAGAGAATTAAAACCTAGAATATTAGTTCTTGGTGTAGGGGGAGCTGGCGGAAATGCAATTAATGCAATGATCGAGGCTGGTATGCAAGGCGTTGAATTTGTTGCGGTTAATACTGACGCACAAGATCTCAAAATGAGTAAAGCAGATGCAAAAATTCAAATAGGGATGAATTTAACAAAAGGTCTAGGAGCTGGAGCAAAACATGACATTGGTCAAGCAGCAGCTGATGAGTCAATCAACGAAATAGTAAATTATATTCAAGGAAGTAATATGGTGTTTATTGCTTCTGGAATGGGAGGTGGAACTGGAACTGGTGCGTCACATGTTATAGCAAGAGCTGCAAGAGAAATGAATATTTTAACAGTTGGAGTAACAACATTACCATTCGCGTATGAGGGACCAAAAAGAATGAGAAGAGCAATGGCTGGATTAGAAGAATTAAAAAAATATTTAGATACGACAATAGTAGTTCCTAATCAAAATCTTTTTAAAATTGCAAACGAAACAACCGGTTTCGAGGAGTCATTTACATTATCGAATGCTGTCCTTAAACATGGAGTGCAAAGTATAACTGATTTAATGGTAAGACCAGGTATGATTAATTTAGATTTTGCTGACGTTGAAACTGTTATGAGTTCAAGCGGCAAAGCTATGATGGGGACAGGAGAAGCTGAAGGTGAAAACAGATCTATGGCTGCAACAGAGTTGGCTTTAAATAATCCTCTCATTGATGAATATACATTGCAAGGTGCTAAAGGTCTTTTAGTAAATATAACTGGTGGAAGTGACATTAAACTTTTTGAAGTAGATCAAGCTGTAAATAAAATTAGGGCTGAAGTTGATCCAGAAGCCGAGCTTATATTTGGGGCAATTAAGGATGAAAATATGAATGGTAAAATAAGAGTATCTATTGTTGCCACCGCTTTAAATGGTTCAGAGTCAAAACCATATTTAAATTTAGTTAACAACTCTAACAATGGACCAAATACTAATAGATTGCACAGTCAGGGAGATAATTTATTCAACACGAACTTTATTGAAAAAAATATCTCCAATTCTATCGACGGTGCAAATGCCTTGAAACTTGACGAAAGTTATGAAATCAAAAATAAAGAAGAACAATCTGCTTTAATTGACAATTTTGAGGATAATGAGGAAAAAAAGATTAATACAGAGGAATTTATTAATATGAATTCTAATAAAGACATTCCTTCCGGTGTATCTATTGAAAGCGCATCTTACATGGAAAGTAATAGTAACGTTGTTCACTCAACAACCCCTCAACAAAAAACTCAAATACATAATATTAATGAGGAAGAGCAAGTTCCTAAACTTTTTTCCGATGATCAAATTTACGAAGATACGGAAAGAAAAGAGTCAAAAGAAGATGACCACTCTGAACAATTATTTGATCAGGACATTAATGAAGACGAGGATTTTGAAATTCCTGCTTTCTTGAGAAGACAAAAATTTTAATGTTAAAATATAAGCTAAATGAATACTCAAAAATCATCACTGGAATTCTCCCATTTTCCAGTGATGTTGAATGAGATTATTGAAATTTCATCTGCATCAAAAGGAGGAGTTTTTATCGATTGCACCTTCGGTGGAGGAGGGTATTCAAAAGAATTGCTTAAATATCCAAAAACAAGAGTTGTTGGTCTCGACAGAGATACGTATATTATTTCAATAGCCAAAA
The DNA here is from genome assembly GCA_902590755.1 of uncultured Pelagibacteraceae bacterium. Classification (GTDB taxonomy): domain Bacteria; phylum Pseudomonadota; class Alphaproteobacteria; order Pelagibacterales; family Pelagibacteraceae; genus Pelagilacustribacter. The sequence continues at coordinate 46,082 of CACIYA010000001.1, forward strand.
AACTAGAAAAAAAATTTGATAAAAGATTCAAATTTTACCAACTTAAATTTAGTCAAATAGACAAACTCATTAAAGAGTATGTAGACGGAATAATTTTCGATCTTGGACTTTCTTCTATTCAATTAAATAACTTAAAAAGGGGATTTTCTTTCAAATCAAAAGAGGATTTGGATATGTCAATGGGTCTATCTGATACCTCAGCAAAAGACACAGTAAATAATTTAAGTGAAATTCAATTAAAATTAATAATTAAAATTTTGGGTGAAGAGAAGGACGCATCAAAAATTGCAAAAAATATTGTTAGAGAAAGATCAAAAAAAAAAATTACTAAAGTAAGTCAGTTAGTACAAATAATCGAAAAAAGTAAAAAAAAGAATTTTTACAGTAAAATAAATCCTTGTACTAAAACTTTTCAAGCTTTAAGAATGTTTGTTAACAAAGAAATAACAGAATTGATTAATGGAATTATAAATGCTACCAAAATTTTAAAACCTGGAGGAAAAATCCTTGTAATAAGCTTCCACTCTATTGAAGACAGAATAATTAAATATTACTTTAGCAACTTTTCAAAAAACAAATCAAAACCTTCAAGATATTTACCCGAAACTAAAAATGATTTTGAATTATTTGAAAAATACATAAATAAAGCAATAATTCCATCAGAAGATGAAATAATAAAAAATAAACCGTCCCGATCTGCTAAATTAAGATTTGCAGTCAGAAGTTCAAACAAATTCAATTTTCCTGCAGGGCTATTTAAAAAATTTGAGAAATATTTAGAAATAGAGGCAATAAATGCATAAAATAAAAATTTCATCTACTATAATTATTTTTTTTTTCTTATTAGTTGGAACTTCAGTGGTTAAAAACAAAACGAGAGAAACTGAAAAAAAAATTTACAATATTATTGAAAAAGTTAATTATTTAGAAAAGGACGTGAATGAGACTGAGTTGGATTACTCATATTTGACTTCTCCAATGATGATTGAACAAAAAATAGAAAATTTAGATAGAAATAATTACATAATAATGGACCACTCCAAAATCTTTATAGATATTTCAAGTTTCAAAAATATTAATAATAAGTTTGTTACTCAAGAGCTAATAAATGAAAAAAAAATTCAAAAAAAATAAAAATTTAAATACAAATCAAAAAAGCTTTTTTTTTGAGGATTATTTAGAAACAAATAAAAAAAATATATTTCTCAAAAAAAATTACATTTTTCAGGATAGAATTTACTTGTTGTTTTTTTTATTTTTTTCATTAATCTTAATTTTTGGTATTAGAATAATTCATATTTCATTAAGTAATGTTAATTTCTACCACTCAGAAAAAAATTCCCAAAATTTTTCTTTAAATAGAAGAGATATAGTAGACAGAAATGGTGAACTTTTATCAAGAAGTGTTAAATCCTATCATGCAGCTATAAATCCTAAATTGATTAAAAATAAAAATAATTTATTGATAAAACTTCGTATAGACTTTCCAGAATTACCAATTAAAAAAATTGAAAGAGAGATTAAAAAAGGTAAATATTTTTATTTAAAGAAACGTATCAGTCAGATTGAAAAAGAGAAGTTGTGGAGTTTAGGTGAGAAAGGGATAATCTTTGAGCCATTTCAGTCAAGGATTTATACGCATGCAAATTTATTTAGTCATCTAATAGGCCAGGTCGATTACGACAATTATGGAGTTTCTGGTATTGAGGGATATTTCGATAAAGAACTTAAGGATAAAAAATTAATTGATGTCCCATTAAAACTAACTTTAGATACAAATATTCAATATTTAATCAGTAAAGAATTAAATAATTCTCTCAATATTTTTAATGCTACCGGTGCCGCTGCATTACTTTTAAATGTTGAGAACGGAGACATTTTATCTTTGGTTTCTCTCCCTAATTTTAATATCAACATGAGATCTGACTTAAAAGACAAAAAATATATTAACAAAATTACTAAAGGGGTTTATGAATTAGGTTCAATCTTTAAAACATTTACACTTGCAGTTGCACTTGATAATAAAATAATTACTCCAAAAACCAAAATTAAAGATATTCCGAATTCAATAAAATGTTCAAAATACAAAATTTCTGATATAAAAATCTTTCCAAAAATCCTTTCAGCTGAAGATATTTTAATTAGATCCTCAAATGTAGGAACATTGATGATTGCAAGAAAGATTGGAGAAGAAAAATTTAAACAATTTATAAATGAAACAAATTTATTAAAAAGTCCAAATTTACAATTAGAGGAAGTTGGGAATCCAATTAAGTTTAATTGGAACAAATGTAAATTAGAAACGGTCTCATATGGCCATGGGATAACTACTACCCCACTACAAGCTACAGTTACATATGGATCATTGGTTAATGGAGGCAAAATTATTACACCAAACTTGATTAAGGGAAAAAGCAAGAAATCTGGTAAAAGATTAATTTCTGAAGAAACGAGTGAAAATATTAACAGTATTTTAAGAAAAGTTGTTTCAACAAAGGAAGGTACAGCTAGCCTTGCTGATATTGAAGGTTATAATGTCGGAGGCAAAACAGGAACCTCGCAAAATTACTTAAATAAAAATGAGAGTTTAAATACTTTTATATCAGTTTTTCCATCCCAAAAACCAAAGTTCGCTTTATTAGTAATGCTTGAAAATCCTAAGGTGGCTAAAGACTTAATTTATAATTATCGTGGAATAAAAATTAAAGGCACTCGAAATGAGGCTGGGTGGAACTCCGTTTATGTTGCTGGCCAAATAATAAAAAAAATTGGACCAATTTTAGCCATAAATAACGAAGATTTTAAGCATCATTATGTTGTTGAAAAAATTAATTAAAAATCTTCAATTAAATAAAAAAATCAACGTTACAGGTCTAACAATCAACAGTAAAAAAGTAAAAAATGGCTTTATTTTTTTTGCAATAAAAGGTCAAAAATTTAATGGTGAAAAATTTATTAACGAAGCAATTGTGAAAGGAGCTGTTGCAATAGTATGTTCTAGAAAATGTAATTTTTCGAGTAATATAGTACCTATTATAAAAACTAAGGATGTAAGAAATTATTTAAGCGAAATTTCCTCTAAATTTTACAAACTTAAACCAAAAAATATTATTGCTGTGACTGGAACTAATGGCAAAACATCTGTCGCTGATTTATTTTATCAAATATTAAGATTAAACAATAGACCAGTCGCGTCCATCGGTACATTAGGAATTAAATTTGAAGGAAAAATAATTAAATCTGAACTTACTTCACCAGATGCTATTTCAACTCACAAAATTCTCCAGGATTTAAAAAAAAGAGGGATTAATAATGTAATTATTGAAGCGTCCAGCCACGCATTGGATCAAAAGAGGATTAATCATTTGAATTTAAAAGCTGGTATTTTTACTAATTTCACGCACGATCATTTAGATTATCACAAAACAATGAAATCGTATTTAAATTCAAAATTGTTATTATTTAAAAAAATTCTAAAAGAAAAAAAAATAATTATTTCTGATAACACCTTAAAAGAATTTAAAATTTTAAAAAAAATTTCCAATGAAAGAAACTTAAATTTGCGTGATATAAGTTTGATAAAAAATAAATTAATCACTCACTCAAATTTGATATTAAATGATTTTCAAATAAAAAATATTTCTATGGCTATAGCCGCATCAAAATTATGTAATTTATCTGAAAAAAAAATTTTTAATTCATTAATCAAAATTAAAGATATAGACGGGAGGCTAGAGCATATAAGAACTTTTTCAAATAATGTTAAAGTTTATGTTGATTTCGCTCATACGCCTGATGCATTATCAAAAGCACTTGCTGTAATAAAAAATTATCAAGGTAATAAAGTTTCTTTAGTTTTTGGTTGTGGTGGTGAAAGGGATATTAAGAAAAGACCGCTTATGGCCAAGATCGCAAGTTCTAATTGTGAAAAAATTTATGTAACTGATGATAATCCACGAAATGAAAAACCAGAAAAAATAAGAAACGAAATAATCAAAAATATTAAAAATGAAAATTGCTTTAACATAGGCAATAGAGAAAAAGCAATAAAAGCTGCAATTAAGAATGCTGAGCCAAATGAAATAATTTTAGTTACAGGAAAGGGTCATGAAACTGAGCAAATTTATAATAATAAAGTTTTAAAAATTTCAGATAAATCAATTATAAAAAAATTTAAAATTAAATTTAAGAAAATATCCCAAAAAAAACAAACTTTTTTACAAAATAAAAAAATTATGAAAAGTTTAATTAAAAAATCCAATCTAAAAAATTTTCAAGGTATAGCTATTGATTCTAGAGAAGTAAAAAAAGGCAACTTGTTCTTAACAATTAAAGGAAAAAATAATGACGGTTTTCAATTTATAGCTAATGCACTAAAAAAAGGAGCCAAATATTTTGTAACTTCAAGAAATAAACAAAAATATAAAAATAAAGTAATTAAAGTTAAAAATGAAATTGAATTTTTAAAAAAATTTGCTTCAAAAAAAAGAATTTTAACGTCAGCTAAAATTATAGCTATTACAGGAAGTGCAGGAAAAACTTCTTTAAAAAATTTAATGTACAATCTTTTAACTAATTTTGGCGAAACACTCCGTTCACCGAGATCTTATAATAATCAATTCGGTGTTCCAATAAGTCTTTCCCAGCTAAATTCAAATCATGAATACGGTGTTTTTGAAGTTGGCATGAGCAGATCTGGAGAAATTAATTTACTCTCAAAGATAATAAGACCTCATATTGCAGTAATTACAAATGTAGGTGAAGCTCATATTGAAAACTTTAAAAATCTTATGGGTATCGCAAAAGCAAAAGGAGAAATTATTGATAATATAATTGAGGGTGGAACATTAATAATTAATCGTGACGATAAATTTTTCAGTTTTTTTGAAAAAAAAGCAAAATTAAGAAAATTAAAAATTATCTCATTTGGAAAAAATAAAAAAGCAGATGTTTTCTCCAAATCTATTAGTAAAAAAGGAAAAAAATATATCTTATCTATAAGCGTAAAAAACCAAATTTTTAAATTAGAGAAAAAAAACTTAAATATTTATAACATTTTGTCCTCTTTAGCCGTATTGAAAGCATTAAATTTGAATATTAATAAGATTATTAATAATTATAAAAATTATGAACTAACTGAGGGTAGAGGAAAGATACATAATATTTTCAGGTATAAAAAAAGATTTAAATTAATTGATGAGAGCTATAACGCAAATCCACTCTCAGTAAAAACCGCAATTAAAAATTTTAATTCTATTAAAAAACAAAATTTTAAAAAATATCTATTTCTTGGCGATATGCTAGAGCTTGGTAAAAAATCTAGATATCTTCACAAAAACTTATCAAAAGTTATTAACAATTCTGATATAGATAAGGTTTTCATTAAAGGAGCAAAAATTTTTGTTACTTACAAAGGTATTGATATAAATAAAAGAGGAAATATATTTCAACATGATGATGACCTAGACTTTATTTTTAATAGCATTATATCAAATAATGATTACTTAATGATAAAAGGGTCAAATGCGACTGGACTAAGTAATTTAAGCAAAAAATTTATAAGAGGTTATTAAATGTTGTTTCATTTTTTTACATCTTTAGTTGATCAATACTCTTTTCTAAACGTATTCAAATATTTAACTTTTAGAACAGGATTATCTGTAATGACTTCTCTAGTTATAGTCTTCATTATAGGAGCTCCTTTGATAAAAATATTTTCTGACAAGATGATCACTGGCCCTATAAGACAAGACGGTCCAATAGATCATATTGTTAAAAAATCTGGAACACCCACAATGGGTGGAGTAATTATCATAATTGGAATAATCTTTAGCACAATACTTTGGGCAGATCTTACAAATATTTATGTTTGGACCTTAATATTTGTATCATTGAGTTTAGGCGGTTTAGGACTTTTAGACGATATATTAAAAATTAAGTTAAAGAATTCAAGCGGATTAAAATCAAAGTATAAATTTACAGGTCAACTAATTATAGCTGCATTAGCTTTATTTATACTAAGTGAATTCTCAAATCACGAGTTTTTGTATAATCTTTATTTCCCTTTTTTTAAAAATTTAATTTTATATATGGGTATTTTTTTTATTCCTTTTGGCTTGTTTGTGATAATTGGAGCTTCAAACGCCGTAAACTTAACTGATGGATTAGATGGTTTAGCCACAGTTCCGGTGATGTTAGTAGCTCTATCATTTACTTTCATTTCGTATGTTGTCGGAAATATAATTTTTTCAGAGTATCTTCAAATTCAATATATTCCAGATGTTGGGGAGCTATCAATTTTTTGTGGTTCAATTGTAGGAGCTTGTTTGGGTTTTCTTTGGTATAACGCTCCTCCAGCAAAAATTTTCATGGGGGATACCGGCTCACTTTCTTTGGGAGGTTCCTTAGCAGCTATTGCAATAATTGTAAAACACGAAATCGTATTAGCGATTATTGGAGGGTTATTTGTTTTAGAAACTGTCTCAGTAATTATTCAAGTAATATCATTTAAGCTGACTGGGAAAAGAATTTTTAAAATGGCTCCTATTCACCATCACTTTGAAAAAAAAGGTTGGGCAGAGTCGACCATAGTAATTCGTTTTTGGATAATCGCAATTATTTTGGCATTAATAGGTCTAGCAACATTAAAATTAAGGTAATGGATGTTATCTATTCATAATTTTAAAAAAAATTTTTTTTTAGTTTATGGACTTGGATTAACGGGTAAATCTGTGGTTAATTTTTTTGAAAAAAATAAAATAAAAAATTATGAAGTATGGGATGATAAAATTAAGAATATATTTTCAAATAAAAGATCAAAAAATTTGAATAAGACTCTTCGAAAAGTTAATTATATCATCTTGAGTCCTGGAATAAGATTAAATATAAAAAAAAATTATAAACTTAAAAAATTTAAAAAAAAATTCATTACAGATTTAGATTTGATATTTTTATTGAAAAAGTTTTCTAAAAGTATTGTAGTTACAGGCACTAACGGGAAATCTACTACCTGTAAAATTTTAGAACATCTACTTAAACATAATAAATATAAAGCATTGTTAGGTGGCAATATCGGAACTCCAATTTTAGATCTAAAAATTAAAAATAATAATTTATTAATAATTGAAGCTTCTTCATTTCAACTTGCTTACTCAAAATTTATCAAACCAGATTATGCGATTCTATTGAACATAACTAACGACCACTTGGATTGGCATGGAAATATAAAAAATTATATTGACTCAAAATTCAAGATTTTTAAAGGTCAAACTAAAAGTCAATTTGCTATATTAAACAAAAAATTTAAATCTCGCTTTAAACAAAAAAAGTATTTAGGAAAATTAATTTTTCCAAATTTAAAAAATTATTTGAAAATAAAATCTAAAATAAAAAACTCTTATTTAAAACTTGATATTAATGATGAAAATATGTCTCATGTATTAGAGCTATCAAAGTTACTAAAAATAAATAATAAATCGTTTATACAATCCTTTAGGACCTTTAAAGGCTTACCTCACAGATACGAAATTTTCCTTAGAAAGAAAAACTATACTTTCATTAACGACTCCAAAGCAACTTCATTTGAGGCTACAAAATCTGCATTAAAAAATTCAAGGAATATTTATTGGATAGTTGGTGGTTTGCCAAAGAAAAATGATAAAATAATCTTAGATAATTTAAAAAATAATATAGTAAAGATATATATAATTGGAAAAAGAATTAATTTTTTTAAAAAACAAATCAAGATAGAGATAGACTATCAAGTTACAAGAAATTTAAAAAACTCACTCACAAATATTTTTAAAGATATTAGAATTTCTAACAGAAAAGAAAATATAATTCTTCTAAGTCCTGCATCAGCATCGTTTGATCAATTTAATAACTTTGAAAGAAGAGGAGAAGAATTCAAAAAATTAAGCAATTATTATGCTCGAAAATACATTTAAATTTAAATTACAGAATTACTGGAGAGGTATAGATAAAAAAATTTTTTTTTGCTTCTTAACTTTATTTTTACTTGGTCTATTCTTTTCATTTTCATCTACCTCTTCTCTAGCGGGTGAAAGGTTAAACAAGGATTATTACTTTTTTTTTTCAAAGCATTTAATTTTCACAATTATGGCTTTTTTTATAATGTTTCTAATATCAGCATTAGAAACTTCTGCATTTAAAAAATTTATAATACCTTTATTTACAGTTTCTTTTATTTGTTTAGCTTTAGTTCCTTTAATTGGTATTGAAGTTAAAGGAGCAAAAAGATGGCTTGATTTGTACTTTTTTAGACTTCAACCTATTGAACTTCTTAAACCTTTTTTTATTTTAGTCACTGTAAAAATTTTAACTCTAGAGAAATTACAAAATACCCAAATTAAATATTTATTCAGCTTTTTTTTACTTTCATCTGTAATTATTCTTCTGATTGACCAACCTGACCTGGGACAATCAATATTATTAATAGCAAGTTGGATTGCTACAGTATTTATATCGGGCGTGAGCTTGCTTTACATCTTTGGATTTTTTTCGATTTTTTTAGTTTCAGTAAGCTCTTTACTTTTTTTATTTCCAGAAAAATTTGGTTACATAACAAATCGATTAGTTTCATTTGTTGATCCTAGTAAGGGTGATAAATTTCAATCTTCTTCAGCCTTAGACGCGATAAAACTAGGTGGTCTCAAAGGACAAGGTATGGGTGAAGGTGTTTTAAAAGACAGAGTGCCAGAAGCACATACCGATTATATTATAGCTATAATTTCAGAGGAGTATGGTTCAATAATTTCAACAATGATTATTTTTATATTTTTATATATTTCTTTTAGAATTGTTAAAAATTGTATTAATCAAGATGATAATTTAATAAAAATTTCTCTTTGCGGACTTGCTGCTTTAATGATATTTCAAACTTTTATCCATATAGGAGTGAACACAAATCTCATCCCAACAACAGGTATGACTTTACCATTTTTAAGTTACGGCGGTTCATCTCTCATGGGCAGCGCTATTCTTGCTGGAGTAATCTTGAATTATACTAAAAATAAATCTTATCTTTATGAATAAAAAAATAAAAGTAGTTATTGCAGCAGGAGGTACGGGAGGGCATGTTTTTCCAGGATTGAATTTAGCTAAACATTTGATTGATAGCAATTATTTAGTTGAGTTGGTTACTGATAAAAGGGGTCAAAGATTTTTAAAAAATTTACAAAAAATAAATGTTACTTTATTACCATCAGCACCATTTTTAATTGATAATATTTTTAGATTACTTTTTTCCCCGTTATTTATTTTTTATTCTGTTCTTCGATCAATCTTCTTTTTAATGTTAAAAAAACCAAATTTAGTATTTGGTATGGGCGGCTATGCTTCTTTTCCGATTTGTATCGCTGCAAGTATTTTAAGAATTAAATTTATAATTTATGAAAATAACTTAATTATCGGAAAATCTAACAAATATTTACTCCCTCTTGCAAAAAAAATTCTTGTCTCTTACGAACAAATCGAAGGAATACCAAAAAAATATAAAAATAAAATAATTGAGGTAGGAAATATAATTAGAAAAGATATCATAACATTCGCAAAAAAAAAAATTGAGGAGAAAAAAATTAATTTGTTAGTTTTAGGAGGGAGTCAGGCAGCAAAAGTATTTGCAGAAACCCTTCCTAAAATTTTTCAAAATTGCATTAGTAAAGGCATAGAATTAAAAATCTATCAACATTGTTTACCGTCACAAAATGAGAGTTTGAGAATATTTTATGAAAAATCAAAAATTGATTTTGAAATTTTTAATTTTTCAGATAATTTATTAAATTATTTTTCAAAAGTGTCTTTGGTAATAACCAGATCCGGTTCATCAGTGCTTGCAGAATTAACTAATGCAAAAATACCATTTATTTCTGTTCCTTTACCAACATCTGCAGATAATCATCAATTAAAAAATGCGATTTTTTATAGTAAAAAAAATTTCTCTTATTTAATTGAGGAAAAAGAATTGAATGACAAGTTATTTTCATTAATTGAGGAAATTTACAAAGATAAATCGAAATTAAACCTAATCTCACAAAATCAAACTCAATACTCTGACAAAAATGTCTATAACAATATTAATCGGGTATTAAAAAAGATAATGCATGAAAAAAATTAATTTAGGACAATCAGAAGTTATCCACTTTGTGGGCATAGGCGGAATTGGAATGAGTGGTTTAGCACAAATTATGAAAAATATGGGTTTTAATATTCAGGGCAGTGATCAATTTAAAAACAAAAATACTGCAGCTTGCATCAAAGCTGGCATTAAAGTATTTAATGGTCATTCAAAAAAAAATATAAAAAGTTCAACAATATTAGTCAGATCCTCAGCTATTAAAAATACTAATAGTGAAATTAAATATGCTAAGAAAAAAAAAATACCAATTTATTCTAGAGCAGAAGTTTTAGCTGATGTCGTTTCTTTAAAAAAAAATATTATTATTACAGGATCGCATGGCAAGACAACCACCACATCTTTAGTTGCGAAAATTTTATCTGATCAAAAATTAGACCCAACTATAATTAATGGCGGAGTTATTAATTCATTTAAAAGTAATGCAAAGTTAGGAAAAGGAGAATGGGCAATTTTAGAGGCAGATGAGTCGGACGGGAGTTTTCTTAAATTACCAATAAACTATTCTATAGTTACCAACATAGACAATGAGCATCTTGATTATTATAAAAGTTTTAAAAATTTAGAAAATTCGTTTATGAAATTTATTGAAAAAACTCCACCAACAGGAAAAGCAATAGTTTGTATTGATAGTAAAAATATAAAAAAAATAATAAGTAAAATTAAAAACAAAAATATTTTGACATATGGTGAAAGTAAAAAAGCTGATTATAGAATTTCAAATGTTAGGTATAAAGTAAATTTTTCTATTTTCGATTTAAATTATAAAGATATCGAAAAAAAAAATAGAAAAATAAAAAATATTCATTTAAAATTATTAGGAAAACATAATGTCCTTAATGCTGTTGCAGCCCTGAGTGTTTGTTTAAATCTTGGTGTAAATCAAAATATTATAAAAAAGTCTCTTAAAGGGTTTTCTGGAGTTCAACGAAGAATGACAAAAATATTTTCAAAAAATCAGAATGATTTTTATGATGACTATGCTCATCATCCAACTGAAATATCATCAATCTTAGAAAGTGTAAGAAATGTTTTTAAAAATAAAAAGATAATATCTGTTTTCGAACCACACCGTTACTCCAGGGTTTTATCATTAAAAAAAGAATTTGCTAAATCTTTCATAAAATCTGATTTGGTTCTATTGTGCCCTTTATACGCTGCAGGCGAAAAAAAAGATACAAGATACGATCAAAATAATTTCGGTAAACTCATTTCAAAATTTTCTCAAACTCAAGTAATCCTATTGAAAGATTTAAGAGAAATACGCATTTATCTAAAAAAGAATTTATTTAAAGATGAATTAATTATAGGAATGGGGGCAGGATTGATTTCTAAATCAATGAGAGAATTGGAAAGAACAATATGAGTATTAACCAAAAACTAATTGATAAATTTAATAAAAATATTTTTTATAATGCTGAACTTTCCAATTATAGTTGGTTCAATTTAGGAGGGCCTGCTGAAATTTTATTTAAACCAGAAAATAAAAAACAGCTTATGGATTTTTTTAAAGAAAACCAAAAAAATAAATTTAAAATTACTATTCTTGGTGCTGGGTCTAATACTCTTATTAGAGATAGAGGAATAAAGGGAGTCGTTATAAAACTTGGATCAAATTTTTCTTATTTAAAATTAATTGATGAAAATATTATAGAGGTAGGCGCTGCAACACTCGATAGAAAAATTGCAAATTTTGCAAAAGAGAATGGTTTAAGTGATTTAGAATTTCTCTCTTGTATACCTGGTTCAATAGGAGGTTCAGTAATTATGAATAGCGGTTGTTATGATTATGATATTTCTAAAGTTTTAATTTCAGTCAACGTCATTGATATTAATAAATGTATAGAAAAAGAAATAAAAGTAGAGGATATTGATTTTTTTTATAGAGGAACAGATTTATCAAATGATTTAATAATTACCTCTGTAAAGTTAAAAGGGATACCCAAAAAAAAAGATGAAATTGAAAAAAGGCAAATTCAATTTTTAGAAAGAAAAAAATTATCTCAACCTAGTCAAGTTAAAACATGTGGTAGTACTTTTAAAAATATAAGCAATGAAAAAAAGGCCTGGAAAATTATAAAAGAGTCCGGCTGCGAAGAATTCAAAGAAGGGGATGCAGAAATTTCAAAAAAACATTGTAATTTTTTTGTCAATAACGGAAAAGCAAAATCATCTGATATAGAAAAACTCATTAACAAAGTTAAAAAAACCGTTAATGAAAAGTCTGGAATTAACTTAGAGCTGGAGATTAAAATTATTGGTGATTAAAAAGAAAATTAAAAAAGTTTTAGTAGTGTTAGGTGGAACTTCAGGAGAAAGAGCAGTAAGCCTTAATAGTGGAAAAGCATGTATAAACGCACTTAAAAAAAAAAAATACATTGTCTCCAAATTTGATCCTAAATTTAATAACCTTAATTTAATAAAGAAAAAAAAGATTGATGTAATATTTAATGCTTTGCACGGTAAAGATGGTGAAGATGGTTTGGCACAAAGTTATTTTGAATATTTCAAAATACCTTATACTCACTCTGGTATAATAAGTTCTTTTAATTGCATGAATAAGATTATTTCAAAAAAAATTTTTAAAAAAAATAAAATTTTGACTCCAAAATATTTCTCTTTAAATAATATTGAATTTAAAAAAGTTAATCTTAAAAAACTTATTAAAAATAAAAAAATTAATTATCCTATAGTAATCAAACCAGCTAACGAAGGTTCAAGTTTAGGCGTTAAGATATGTAATAACATAAACAGTCTTTTCAAATATGCAAAAAAAATACACAAGAAATACAATCAAATTATTTTTGAAGAGTTTATAGGAGGACAAGAAATACAAGCTGCGGTTTTAAATAATAAATCAGTGGGAGCTATTGAATTAATTCCAAAAAGAACTTTTTATGATTATAAAGCCAAATATTCAAAAGCAGCAAAAACAGAACATATAATGCCAGCAAGATTAAAAAAGAATAAATATTTTGAAGCATTGAAAATAGCAAAATTGGCCCATAAAGCTCTAAAATGTAAAGGTGTTACCAGATCGGATTTTAAATTCTTTAAAAATAAATTCTATCTTTTAGAAATTAATACTCAACCTGGTATGACCAATTTATCTTTAGTTCCAGAAATTGCTAAATATCATGGAATCAATTTTCCTGATTTAATAGACAAAATTCTGCAAGATGCTGGAACTAATAGATGAAAAAAAGGCTAATTATTTCATTAGCATTACTTGTGCTTTTAAGCACTTACAACCTACAAAATAAATTTGAACTAATAAATCCAAAACTAATTATCAAGAAAATTATTGTGGAAAATAATGAAATTGTTAGCGATGAAATTATAAAAAAAAAATTGTTATTTTTATATAAAACAAATTTATTTTTATTAAACTCAAAAAGTATAGAAAATTCTCTAAATAAAGTTGATTTTATAGATAGTTTTGAGATTAAGAAGATTTACCCTAGTACAATTAAAATTAGAATATTTGAAAAAATTCCTATAGCGATTTTACAGAATAAAAACATAAAAAGTTTTTATACCAGAAGTGGCGATGTCATAAATTACATTGAGTCAAAAAAATTTGAAAAGTTACCAATCGTTTTTGGAAATAAAGAAAATTTTAAAATTATCTACGAAAACCTAAAAAAATTAAATTTTCCTTTAAATGATATAAAAACCTTTCTCTTATTTGAGTCTAAAAGATGGGATTTAGTAACAAATCAAAATAAAACAATTAAATTACCTATTAAGAACTACAAAAAAAGCCTTGAAAATTTTATGAGTATTAAAGACCAATATGATTTTAAAAAATATAAAACTTTTGATTATAGAATTAATAATCAACTTATCTTAAAATGATTTATGGCAAATGATTCTATTTTTTTTTTTATAGATATTAATGATTCCAATTTAACTTTTGCAGTAATTCAAAAAAATGAAGAAAATTTCACACTCGCCTACAACAATAAAGTTCCGATAGAAGGTTTCAAAAATAATTTAATATCTGATTTTGATTTAGTAAAAAAAACTATTAAAGATAACATTTATAATGCTGAACAAAAACTTGGAGTAATTTTAAAAGAGGTTATTCTTATTATTAATAATTATGATTGTTCAATAATAAACTTAACAGGTTTTCAAAAGTTAAATGGATCCCAATTAACAAAAGAAAATATCACTTACATTCTTAATTCACTTAAATCTAAAATTGAGGAAATTGAAAATGAAAAAAAAGTAATTCATATTTTTAATATAAAATTTTCTCTTGATACAAAAGATGTAGAAAATATACCTATAGGATTATTTGGAAATTTTTACTCGCACGAATTATCTTTTTTCTTGATAAAGAGTCTTTACCATAAAAATTTACAAAATATTTTTAGTGAATGTAATTTAAAGATAAATAGAATTATTTCAAAAAATTATATTGATGGTATTAATTTAATTAAAGATGGTCTTTCATCTGATACATTTTTGAATCTAGAAATCAATCAAGAAAGTTCACATATATTCTATTTTGAAAATTCAGCATTGAAATTTTCTCAAGATTTTAATTTTGGTTATGAATTAATAATTAAAGATATATGCAAAATTATCTCATTTAAATCAGAAATGGTTAAGAAAATTTTGACAAATTTTGATTTTTTAAATATGTCAAAAGAAGAGTCTATAAAGAAAGAATTTTTTGAGGAAAAAAATTTTAGAAAAATAGAAAAGAGACTTATTTATCAAATAGCTGAGGCAAGAATTCAAGAAAAAATTGAGCTAATTATTTTAAAAAACCTAAATCTATCTAGTTTTTTAAAAAAAGATTTAAGAATTTTTTTAAAAATCAATGATTCTTTAATCTCGAAATCCTTTAAAAAAATTTATCAATCATATTTGTCTAAAGGTAACTTTGATGTAAAAATAATAGAAAATTTTGATAAAGAAAAATTCTTTCTAAATACTTATTCTTTAGTTCAATATGGGTGGAAAAAAGAGGCAGTGCCTGTAGCCTTAGAAAAAAAGTCAATAATTACAAGATTTTTTAATCTTTTATTTAAATAATTTTTGTTATTTTTAGAAATATTTAGTGTTTTAATTCATTGATCGTGATTTTGTATAAGACCGAATGTTAAAAAAAAATCAAAAGACTATTAGAGAAAATATAGAATTAAAAGGAATTGGCCTACATAGCGGGATTGAGGTAAGTCTAATCATTAAACCATCAAAGGTTAATACAGGAATTCGATTTAAGAGAGTAGATTTAAAAGAAAATAATATTATAAAAGCTGATTTTAAGAATGTGGTAGATCCAGTTTTGTGTACAAAATTAGAAAATACTAATGGAGCTAGTATTTCGACAGTTGAACATTTAATGGCAGCTTTTTACGGCGAGGGTATTGATAATGCATTGGTAGAAGTTGATGCACCAGAAATTCCTATAATGGATGGTTCCTCAGTTGATTTTGTAGAGGCGATCAGATCAGTAGGAGTAGAGGACCAGACTGAGCCAAAAAAATTTATAAAGGTGCTTAAAAAAGTCGAGGTCAAAGATGGTCAAAAATTTATTTCAATTGAACCTTTAGAACAAGATTTAATTATTGATTTCGAAATAATATTTAATAATCCATTGATAAGAACAAGAAGAAAAGAATTTAAATTAAGCGATGATAATTTGTCTCCAATTTATAATTCTAGAACTTTTTGTCTTTATGAGGATATAGATAATATAAAAAAAATGGGTTTAGCTAAAGGCGGATCCTTGGATAATGCAATTGTAGTTCAGGGAGAAAAAATTTTAAATGAGGATGGATTAAGAAATAGGCATGAATTTGTATATCATAAAATTCTTGATTGTTTAGGTGATATAATGTTGTCAGGAAATAGGATTTTTGGTCACATAAAAACTTCCCAAGGAGGACATGCTTTAACGAATAAGCTATTGAAAAAGTTCTTCTCTGAAAAGTCAAATTGGAGCTTTGAAAATAGCGAGAAACAAAATCAAAATACTTACGAAAATTCGGTGGCAATTGGTGTTTAAAATCGTTTAAATTTACCATTTGAGTTTATTCTGTTATTAATCTTGTGATGCTTGCAAGAATTTTTTTTACATTTATTTTAACATTATTTGTTTTATCTTGTTCTAAAGATGAAGTTGATTATATCGCCTCACAAAAAGTTGACCCGTATAAGTCTTATAACGAAGGAATACAAGCATTTGAAAGAAATAATTTCTTTTTTGCTAACAAAAAATTTTCAGAGGCTGAGCTTAATTTTGAAAAGCCTGAACTAGCAGCTAAATCAGCTATTATGTCAAGCTTCTCTCTCTATGGGATAAATTTTTATGATGAAGCCCAAGAAAATTTAGAAAGGTATTTTAAAACTTATCCTTCAGATAAAAATATTATTTATGCTCATTATCTGCAAGCTATAATTTTTTTTGAACAAATTAGTGACGAGAAAAAAGATCTGAAACCATTATTGGAAGCTGATAGAAAAATTGAATTTTTTATTAATAAATATCCTGAAACAGACTATGCTATTGATCTTAAGTTTAAAAAAGACTTAATACAAAATCAATTAGCGGCTAAGGAACTCTTTGTTGCAAAACATTATATGAAAACGCAAAAATGGATACCCGCTATAAACAGATTGAAAGTAATTCTAAAAAATTATGATAAAACAATTTTTGTTGAAGAGGCGCTTCATAGGTTAGTAGAGATACATTACCACATAGGCTTGGAAGACGAGGCTAATAAATATGCCAATATTTTGGGGTATAATTACAATTCTGGTGAGTGGTTTGAACAATCATATAAAATTTTAAACAAAGATTATAAAATTAAAAAAAGTCTATCAAAAAGAGAAAAATCTGAAAAGGATGAAAGTTTCTTAAAAAGAATTTTAAAAATGATGAAATAAGTTTATGAAAGAAAAAATTTTAAAGCAATACAAAGAAAAAATTAGAGATTTAGTAAAGCATAACGAACTTTATTTTAACGATGATAATCCAAAAATTTCTGACTCTGAATACGATAAATTAAAAACTGAAATTTTAATACTTGAAAAGAAATATTCTTTTATCAGTAAACTTGCTTTATCTAAAAAAATAGTAGGATCTAAACCATCTAATAAATTTAAAAAGATAAATCACTTAAGACCAATGTTATCTTTATCAAATGCATTTGGAAAAAAAGATATGGAAGATTTTTTGAAAAAAGTTAAAAATTTTCTTAATTTAAAAGATAATAAAATTGAGCTTTTTTTCTGAGCCTAAAATTGACGGTATTTCTGCAACATTAATTTATGAACATGGCATTTTAAAAAAAGGATTGTCCAGAGGAGACGGCATAATAGGGGAGGACATACTTGAAAACTTAAAAACAATATCAACTATCCCAAAAAAAATTAATTCAAAAAATTTTCCTGATCTATTAGAAATTAGATGCGAGATATATATAAGCAAAAAAGATTTCACTAAACTCAGAAATAAATTTGCTAATCCTAGAAATGCTGCAGGGGGCTCACTTAGACAAAAGAATCCTGAGGAAACATCAAAAATACCATTAAAATATTTTGCTTATGGGCTAGGTGCTGTTCAACCAACTTATTTTTCCAAACAATCAGATTTTTTAAAAACAATATGCGATTGGGGCTTTGTAACTAACCCAATATCA
>CACIYA010000002.1 GCA_902590755.1 uncultured Pelagibacteraceae bacterium
TATTAGCTAATATTCCTTTTGGCTTGAAGACCATGATAAGCACCATGGCACCTCCAAAAGCAATCATTCTATATTGTTCTAAATCTCTGAAAATTTCTGTTATTCCAATTAAAAAAATTGAGGCAAGAACTACTCCAGTTTGAGAACCCATTCCACCAAGCACTACAATCGCAACAATAATTGCGGACTCGATAAAAGTAAAACTTTCTGGACTTATAAAAGCTTGCCTAGTAGCAAAAAATGATCCAGCAAATCCTCCAAACATAGCACCAATGGCAAATGCTGTAAGTTTGGTATTAGTGGGGTTTACCCCCAAAGACTTACATGCAATTTCATCCTCTCGTAAAGCCTCCCAAGCTCTTCCAACTGGTAATTTTCTTATCTTCAACGTGAAGTAATTAGTAATTAATGCTAGTACTAAAATTAAATAATATAAAAAAATTATCCTATGCATGGTAGAATATTCTAGGCCAAAGAAAGTGTGAAAACTCATCTCACCTTCATCTGGTGATCTTTTAAAAGGTAATCCAAAGAATGAAGGTCTAGGAATTCCGGTAATACCGTCTGGACCATTTGTAACTTCGTACCAATTTATTAAAATTATTCTTATAATTTCACCAAAACCTAAGGTAACTATCGCTAAATAATCGCCTCTTAATCTTAAAACTGGGAAACCTAATAAAATTCCGAAAAACGCAGCAAATAGTCCAGCTAAAGGTAAACAAATCCAAAATGACCAACCAAAGGTAGTTGCGATTAGTGCGTAAGAATAAGCACCAACAGCATAAAAAGCTACATATCCTAAATCAAGAAGACCAGCTAAACCTACAACAATATTTAAACCCCATCCTAACATGATGTATGTTAAAATCATTATAGCTACATCCATAAAATATCTGTCTGTAAATGGTAGAAATGGGAACACTACGGCAAAAAGAATTCCGGTTATCGCAAAATGTTTAGCTTTATCTTCAGTAATACTTGAGAACTTTGATGTAAAAGTAGACAACAGTTTAAACTCTGTCTTTCTTGCAGAATTAATATTTATTAAAAATCTTCCTAAAACACACAAACCTACAAGTAAAAAAACTACTCCCCATTGCGGTGTAATAAATAATCCCTCACCTTTAGAAGCAGTTCGAAGTCCAACAATAGGCCCAAATAAAGCTAACGCTATTAAACCAGTAAATAAACTATCTTTGAATGATTTAATTATATCTTGTTTTTCCATTAGACTTTCTCAATGTCTGGTTTACCAAGAAAGCCTGTAGGGAAGAATATTAAGACAACAATTAAGACACTGAAAGCTGCAACATCTTTATATTCAATTGAAACGTATCCTGACCACATTGTCTCGATCAGTCCAATAAGTAATCCGCCCAACATAGCACCAGGTAATGATCCTATCCCACCTAGTACTGCAGCGGTAAACGCTTTAATCCCAGCTAAAAAACCAATGTAAAAGTCGATTACACCATAGTATAAAACAAACATCATTCCTGCTACTGATGCTAACGAAGATCCAATTATAAATGTAATTGAAATGGTTCTGTCAACATTGATCCCAAGCAAAGCCGTCATCGTTCTGTCTTGTTCACATGCCCTCTGTGCTCTTCCTAAATCTGTTTTTGTTATTAAATAAGTAAATATTCCCATTAAAATAATTGTTAAGACAACAATGAAAATTTGAAGATAGCTAACTGTAACAATAAACTCTGAGTTTTTAAAAAACTCAAGTCCGCCAGAAAACAGTGGTTGCATAGGTTTTACCCTAGCACCTTGAGCAACTTGTACATAATTTTGTAAAACAATTGACATTCCTAAAGCAGAAATAAGTGGTGCTAATCTAAAAGAACCTCTTAAAGGTTTATAAGCAAGTTTTTCTACTGTCCATCCATAACAAGCAGTGAAAAGCATTGCTATCAATAAAACTAATAACAAAATTATTGGTAATGCCACTCCCGTTAAACCAAAGATTATAAATGAAATTAAAGCAACAAATGCACCTATCATGAAAATATCTCCATGCGCAAAGTTGATCATACCTATGATTCCATAAACCATCGTATAACCTATTGCTATGAGTCCGTATATTGAACCTAAAGTAATCCCATTTACTAGTTGTTGTATAAAATATTCCATTTGTTACTTGCTGACTCTTTTGTTTACGTTTTCAAGAGCTTTGGTGAACTTAGTAAAGAATTTTCCTTTTTTCAATTCATTAAGAACCTGCATATTTAGGCCTTTTGGCGTCTGTGAGTCTGCTACAAGCTTTTTATAACCTTGAGAAGATTTATTTATAGCGTCTTGACTGAGAGCTAAAAATAATTCAGCAACATAGGTATCTGCAAATTTTTTATTAATACCTTTTTTAACAAGCCACTTAGAGCTTGTATTAAGTATTTCATAGTATGCAGCCATTAAGGAGGCGGTAGACCAAAATTTATAACTTAAATTTTCATTTCTTATTTCTAAAACCTTACCCAAATTTTTAAATATATTTTTTACAAATTTGTTTGGTGGGCAAATTATTATAGGTCCTTTTTTAATTTCGATTGGAGGCAAAGGTGTTGCTCTTACAATATTTTTTATTTTTGTTATTTTTTTTAGTTTTTTCAAATTTATTGTAGAAATTAAGCTTATAATTTTTTTATTTTTTGAAAAATTTAATTTAGGTAAAATCTGTAAACCAACATTAGGCGTTACTCCTAAAAAAACTACAGATGATTTGTTAATTATTTCTTGATTATCCTTCAAAACTTTCACAGATCTAAATTTTTTTGCTAATTTTTTAGCTATATTTGCATTCCTTGAGGATATATAAATCTTCTTAACTTTTAATTTAGATTTAAAAATACCATAAATAATAGATGAAGATATTTTTCCAGTTCCAATGAATCCTAAAATCATAAATCATGCAGAATAACCAAGCTATCCCATTTAATAAAGAAAATTTTAAACAAATCTTTTCAATTAAATTTCTTTTAGTAATAGCTATTTCGGCTCCAAGTGCTTTGGTAGCCGATTATTTCAGTTTACCTCTAGCATGGTTTTTGGGTCCAATGATAGCCACATCGCTAGGTGCTTTAATGGGTTTAAAAATTAAAATACCAAGACTGATTTTGTCATCAATACTTATTGTATTAGGTTTATATATTGGAAATTATATCGACAAAGAATTATTCGCTAAAATTCACGAATGGGCGTTAACTTCAATAATTATGTTAATTTACATAATATTAAGTATTCTAGTAGTCTCAATTTACTTACAAAAATTTTCAGGATATGAAAAAAAAACTTCTATCTTTTCTGCTGCCCCAGGAGCTTTAGGTCCATTAATGATTTTAGCTGAAGATCAAAAGACAGATCTAAGCCATGTAGCAACTGCTCATTTAATAAGGCTTATTATTATTGTTACTGTCTTTCCTTTTATTGTTAATAGTTATTATGATGAAAATTTTCTAACACTAGAACAAGAGATTTTTAAAGATCAAAATAATATTCATCTTGCTCTCTTAATTCTTTCCTCAATTGTTTTAATACTAATTTTTGATAAATTGAAAATTCCTGCTGCATTACTCGCAGGTACACTTGTAGCTAGTGGTTTATTACAAATTACTGAAATTGCATCATATCAAATATCGCCAAAAATTGTTGACTATTGTCTTTTAATCTTAGGAGCCTCTGTTGGTTGTAGATTTGCAGACAAAACTTTTAACGAAGTTGCTAAAAACACTTTTCATAGTTTTATAGCTACTTTCCTGTTGGTAGCTTTAGGTTTATTGGCTGCATTCGCTGCTAGTTTAATCATTGATAAGAATTTTTTCACCTTGCTTTTATCTTACTGTCCAGGTGGAATTTATGAAGTTGCAGTTATTGCTATTTTTTTTAATTTAGATCCAGAATTTGTTTCTTTTCACCATATAATTAGATTATTAATGATACTTTTTGTTGTCCCCGTAATATTGAGATTTTTGAAAAAGACCTGAATTAAACAACTAATTTTTGACATTAAGGAAAAATCAATTTAATTTTTTTATATGTCTAATATTTTTGACTTGCTTGGAAGGATATTAATTTCATCTTTGTTTTTAATCTCAGCCTATAATAAGTTATTTAGTATAGATGGAACTATGGGATGGATGGAAGGTTATGGTGTACCTGGATTATTAATTTATCCTACAATAGTTCTTGAAATTATTTTACCTTTGTTTGTAATTGTTGGTTACAAAGCAAGAACATCTTCTGCCCTTTTAGCTATATTTTGTATTCTTACTGCTTTTATATTTCATTTTGATTTCTCTGAACAAATTCAATTAATTTTATTTTTAAAAAATATTTCATTAGCTGGGGGATTTTTATTTATAGTAGCTAACGGAACAAAAGACTGGTCAATCGATAGAAAAAAGAAATACGTCAGGTTATAAAAAAAAACCCCGCATTTAACACGCGGGGTTTTTTAAATTAAAACAGTATAAGTTAATTAAAACTTATAACCTATTGAGAATCTACCAGCTAAATCTTCAAGATCGGCGTTAACGTCGTTCCCTAATGATGAAGCTTCGTATTCTTCAAAGTCTGTATAAGTAAACTCACCTTTGTAGTACAAACCTGCGAAAGGTAGATCACCTTTTAAACCAAGACCAATGCTTGCTCCAAATAAATCTTGATTTGGATAAGTTGATCCTGAGTTAAGTGATTCTAAAGTAGTTAATGTTACGTGTTGTATTCCAGCGGAAACGTATCCTTGACCTCCGAATACATTGAATCCAGATAAAGGAATATCAACATAAACTTTAATAACATCATCTAATTCAGCTGCTGCTTTATACGTTCCTGTATCACCTTCTGAGTTTGTGTCAGACCGTGATTTACTTCCTACATCTCTTGTAGGGATGTAAGAAAGACCGAATGCAAAACCGTTGTCGGATACTGCTTCGATAAATACTTCAGGAACTAAAGCTTCTTCCGAATGAGAACCGGCATTTATCTCACCGCTTTGTCTAGTGATCTCATCACCATCAGCGTCGAACATGTGTAATGCTCCAGAAATACCAATTCCAATTTCAGCCTTAGCAGAAATAGTTGTAACTAAAAATAATGAACTAACTATAGCTATTAGTTTTTTCATAATTGTCCTTAATTTATAAATTAACGATAAACTTATGTACCAAATCAAACATGAATCACAAGAAAATAAGGAGCCAAAAAGAGGGATTTAAAAAAGGTAATTCTGAAAAAACCCAATAAAATCAACCTTTTAGAGTGATATATTTATCACACTGAAGAGGTAAATTTAGACTTAAAACTCCTAAAAATCTGCCACCCAACAATGAAAATTATGATCAGCATGATTATTAATGTTAAAGGCCTTTCCCATAAAAAACTCCAACTTCCATCACTAATTAAAAGAGATCTTCTTAGATTTTCTTCCATAAGTCCACCTAAAACAAAAGCTAGAATTAGAGGTGGCATAGGAAAATCATACAATCTTAAAACTGTCGCAACAACAGCTATTCCTATCATCATATAAATATCGAAGTTATTGAAAGACATTAAATAAATTCCTGTAACCGAAAAGAATAGAATTAAAGGAATTAAAAATGTTCTCGGCGTAGCAAGAACCCTAGCAATATAAGGTATAAGTGGAAGATTTAAAATTAATAGAATAACCATTCCAATATACATTGACATTATTACCGACCAAAAAATCTCAGGATTAGTTTGATACAATCTTGGACCTGGTTGAATTCCAAATCCTAAAAGAGCTCCTAACATCACTGCAGTAGTACCACTTCCAGGAATTCCTAGTGTTAAAAGTGGAACAAAAGATCCTGAGCACGCTGCGTTATTTGCAGTTTCAGGTGCCGCTAAACCATTTACACTGCCTTTTCCAAATTTCTGTTTTTCTTCGTCTTTTACAAAATTTCTCTCCATGCCATAGGCTAAAAAAGAGGCTATCGTAGAACCGGCTCCTGGAA
Organism: uncultured Pelagibacteraceae bacterium; assembly: GCA_902590755.1. Classification (GTDB taxonomy): domain Bacteria; phylum Pseudomonadota; class Alphaproteobacteria; order Pelagibacterales; family Pelagibacteraceae; genus Pelagilacustribacter. The sequence continues at coordinate 5,982 of CACIYA010000002.1, forward strand.
GAACACCAATTATAAAGCCTAAAACAGAAGATCTTGGAATAGTTGTGATCATTTTTTTCGTTTCCTCTTTATCTAATTTTATAGACCCTAATTGTGATAAAGAGATCTGTTTAGCTACTCTAGTTGGGTCATTAGCTTTAAAAATTATTGTTAAAGCTTCACTCATTGCAAATGTTGCCATAACTACTAAAACAAAGCTTATTCCGTCTGATAGGTTCATGTTTTGAAAAGTAAATCTAGGTATGTCAGAAAGTGTATCCTGACCTACACTTGCTAGCATTAAACCTAAAACAACCATCATCATTGCTTTTAAAAAATGTCCTTTGGCTGAAAAAGCAGATACAGCTGTCAAACCTAATATCATTAAACCAAAATAATCTGGTGATCTAAAAGCTAAACTTACTTTGGATAAACTTGGTGCTGCGATTAAAAGAAATATTGCAGCAATAGTTCCGCCTGCAAAAGAACTATATGCAGCAATTGCCAAAGCCTTTCCAGCTTTTCCTTGTTGTGCCATTGGATATCCATCAAATGAGGTTGCTACCGTCCCTGGTATCCCTGGTGCATTAATTAAAATTGATGATGTAGATCCACCAAAAACTGCACCATAATAAACGCCTGCCATTAAAATCAAGCCTGTTGACGGTTCAAAGCCATAAGTAATAGGTATCATTAATGCTATTGCAGTCATTGGTCCTAGACCTGGAAGCATTCCAATTATTGTTCCAGCGAAACAACCAATCATAACCATCATTAAATTTTTAATTGAAAAAGCTGTTTCTAATCCAATGAGTATTCCTTCGATCATCCCATAATTCCTATATATTGTAAAAATGGATCACGAAGATAAATATTTAATAGTCCATGAAGGAGATACATAAATATTGCTACAAAAGGAAATGATAAAAGAAATATCCATAACCACTTCCTCTCACCCAAAACAATGTAAGATAAAACTAAAAAAATTGAAGTTGATAGAAAATATCCTACTCTTAAAATTGTTAGTCCGTACAAAATCATAAGTATAACCAACGTGATTGTTTTTTTATAATCTAGAACTGTTAAGTCTACATTTGAAGGTCTTGTTTCTGGCAAAAGAACGTAAAGTGCAGAAAATATTAAACCTGCATAGCCTAAATAAATTGGAAACGTTTTCGCGTTGAATGCTGCATTTTCATCAAAAGCAAAGACTTGAATTTGATGCGCTGTATAAAGATAAAATCCTGAAAAAATAAAAAAGAGCAGTGAAATAATCTTTGATGGACTAATTTTCACTGCTCTTTCCTTAACTATTTATTTAATTACGCCTAAATTTTTTAACAATCCAGTCATTTCAACTGTTTGTTTTTCTAAAAATTTAACGAATTTTTTGTCTGGGTTGTAAATATTAACCCATGCATTTCTTTTTCTTACTGCTTCCCATTCAGGTGTTTTTTGAACATCGCCTAACATTTTAGCAATTTTTTTTCTCTCACCATCACTCATACCTGGAGGGCCAAAGAAACCTCTCCAATTTACGAAGATAGCATTAGTACCTTGCTCTTTTAATGTTGGAACATCTGGAGCATCAGCAACTCTTTTTGGAGCTGTAATACCAAGAATTTTAACTTGATCTCTAGCACCCATTACTTCTCCTAAACCAGTTGAAAGAATTTGAGTTTCACCTGATAAAAGTCCAGCTAACGCTTTTCCACCTGCATCGTAAGGAATATAAACAACATCATTTGGATTGGCACCAGCTTCTTTAAATGCTAATGCACCAATTAAATGGTCCATACTTCCTCTAACAGATCCACCAGCCATTTTTACTGACTTTGGATTAGCTTTATAAGCAGCAACTACATCTTTCCAAGAGTTATATGGTGAATTTTTTGCAGCAACGATTGCACCATAATCACCAATAACACCAGCTATTGGCACAACATCTTTATAAGATGTAACCTTAGCTGCATTTTTCTTGTCAACATAACCAGAGTGTCTAGTTATTGATCTAAGAACTAATGGAGTAGATTGAACTAAAATCGTATCTGAAGGTTTAGTATTTATCATGTATGATAAAGCTTTTCCTCCACCACCACCTGACATATTTTCAAATGATGCACTATTTAAAAAACCAGCTTTAGTTAAAGCTTCACCTGTTCCTCTAGCAGTTCCGTCCCAACCACCACCGGCACCACCACCAATTACAAAATGTAATTTGTCAGTCGCGAAAGAAGTGTTTGAAACTGATGTTAAAAGGACAGTAGCAAAAACTAGGCTGATAAGTTTTTTGAACTTATTAAACATTATTTCCCCCTGTGTTTATTAATTATTCATATTAAAATAAATAACTTGTCGTGAGTCAACTAAGTATTAATGAAAAAAAGTTCCTCTTATTCTAAGCAATTCTCTAGATAACCCAGAATGCTCTTTAAAAGCTTTTCTTCCATGCAACCAAAAATAGTTATTAGAGAAAATTGTCGATCCAACAGATAGTGGAAAGCTTATTTTATTTTTACTTTGTTCTAAAGCGTCTGATAATTTTTGTAAAAATAGACCTTGTTTCATATTTTTGGGTTCAGGAAATTGATCAATGTAAGAGATGGTAGGTTTACCATTTTTATCTTTTGAAAATACGGGATGCTCTACTTTATAGTCAACATTTTTACTTTTAGGTGATCCCCAAACAAAATCTTCTTGTCCAACAGGATCTTTGCTTAAATCCTCCAAATGTTCCCAATCATCTAAATGTAAAATAACGCTTTCACCTCCACTTACGTTCTGTTCTTCCATTTTTGTCATTATTAACCAATCAGTTTTCTCTTTTACATAAGTTCCGTCAGTATGAAGATCTAAATTTGTATATGCCTTCCTTAAATAAGAGTCGCTATTGTCTTGGTGTTTTACATAAAATCTTGCGTAATATTTCCCTGACATAGAGTCAAAGTTTGGATTGCCAACTAAATAAGCGAGTCCTGTTGAAAGCTTGACTAAAAAATCTTTATCAAATTTCTTATTTTTAATATCAGGCTCAACGATAGCAGTCCCAGTTTTTCGATCATTAAGAATTTCACTTAAAGTTTTACTAAGTTTATTTTGAAATACCTCATCTAGGCTTTTTGCCAAACTAAATCTAGAAAATGGCTTGTATTCTAAAGATAAAATTGAATGTTTTTTAAAAGGAAAAATCAATCTATCAAGGTCGCTTTCATTTAACTTAATTACACGAACTCTTTTAGAATCATTATGATCTGAAATCAAAAAACTCATTTAATTAATAGTGCCCATGATCCATAAAACAATAAAAATTGCTAATATCGGTTCCATTTTTAATTTTACCACAAATCAAATGTTAGTCAAAAAACTTAATAAAATTGCCGAAGCAATAGTAGGAATCACTAAATTTTTTTTAGATATTATAAATATAGCAATACAAGTGAAGAATACTATCAGTCTTATTGTTAGCGCTGATTCAGCTAAAACTCCAGCAGGAAATATTATCATTCTTCCAAGTAATGCAGCCAAAGTTGAGTAAGCAACACAATTAAACCATTTAAAAATTTTTGATTTCACACTAACTTTTTGTGAGGTAACTGCTCCCATGAATCTAGATATATATGTAGCAATTGAAGTTGCTATAATTGCAAAAATTATAATTTGACTACTTAACATCTTTTTCTCCGAATAAATAAGCAATAGTCCCTGCTATCAATCCAGCAAATAATAATGACCACTCAGTAGAAAATAAATAAATTACTGGTCCTAAAGTTGTTCCTAAAATTACCGCAATAGATATAGCTATGTTTTTCATAGCACCTATCATCATGCAAAAAAAATAAATTGGATTTACTATTGCTAATCCAATTAACATTTCTTTATTTAAAAGATCTGCTGCTAGATACCCAATAACTGTCATAAATACAGCTGTTAACCAAGTTCCAGTACCAATGCCTATCCAAAAATCTATTCGATATTTTGCATTAATCTTTTTATATGAGTCTTTGGCTATTAACCACGACGAAACTGCAAGAAAATGACAAGATAAATAATATTTCCACTTAGGTTGCGATTTATGCTCAAGTAAAGGGAATAAAGAAACTGTCATTGGATAAAGTCTAAAATTGACTAACCAAACTGCTAAAAAAATATTTACGATAGATGCACCTAATAATAATGACTCTGCCATTACTAGTTGTCCGGGTAATGCGTATGTAAAAAAACTTGAGGCTGCACTTTGTTGAATGTTAAATCCAGCATCTTTTAGTAAAGCTCCTAAAGCAACAAAGCACGCCGCCAAAGGTAAGGCAGGACTTCTTGCACCTTTTAAAGATTTTAAACCTGTAAAGAAAGCTTGCGAGTTAATCATCCACCAAGGAATAATCTTCCTACGTCTGGATTTTTTAAAAGATCATCCCCTTTACCTGCAATAGCTGTCTGACCAGATACTAAAACATAACCTATATCTGCGAACTCTAAACCTTTTTTTGCATTTTGTTCTACAAGTATTATTGTTTTCTTCTCTGCTTTTTGAAGATCCTCTAAAATTTCAAAAACCATATTAATATATTTTGGTTCCAAACCTATTGATGGTTCATCTACTAATAAGACTGATGGTTTCATAACTAATGCTCTTGAAATTTCTAATAATCTTCTCTCACCACCTGATAAAACTTTTGCAGGTTGATTTCGTCTATTTCTTAATCTCTCATATTTTTGAAAAATTCTCTCAGCTTCCTCGTAAGCTTCGTCCTGTTTATCTTTAATGTATCCACCCATTAAAAGATTTTCCTCAACTGTCATATCAGGAAATACTGAGTTATCTTGTAAGATATAAGCTATGCCCACTTTACTAAGCTTCTGTGCAGGAGTTAATGTCGTAATTTCATTTCCTTCTAATTCAATTTTTCCATCAAAAATATTTGTGAAACCATATATTGAATGGAGAATAGTAGATTTTCCCGCACCATTAGGTCCTATTAAACATAACGATTGAGCCTTACTAACTGTTAAATCAAAATTATGTAGTATCTCCATTTTTCCATAGCCAGCATTTAAGCCTCTTATGGTTAGATGAACATCGTTAGGGGATAATTTATTTAAATCTTCTAAACCAGGCGCTTTACCTAAAACATCGTATTGATTTGCCATTACTGCGCTCCTAAATAAGCGTCAACAACTCGCTTATCATTCTTAATTTGATCTGGAGAACCCTCTGCTAACATTTTACCGTGTGCTAAACAGAAGATTTTTTGTGCTAAACTCATAATTACTTTCATATTGTGCTCTATGACTAATAAAGTTATTCCATAATCTTTATTTATTTTAATTAATCTATCGATAATTCCGTTAATTAAAGTTGGATTAATTCCAGCTGTAGGCTCATCTAATAAAAGCATTTTAGGCTCATTCATCAAAGCCATTGCCAATTCAAGTAATTTTTGTTGTCCAAATGATAAATCGCCTGCTCTCAAATTTCTTTTTTGATAAAGACCAACAAAGTTTAAAATATTTTCTGCTTTCTCAGTAAGTTCAACAGGTACTTTTGCAAAAATAAATCCAGAGTCACTGGCTTTGTGACTTATTAGCATATTCTCAACACAATTAAGTTTTGAATAAATTCTTGTTTGTTGAAAGGTTCTTAACAAACCAAGTTTGGCGACAGCTGGCACAGGCATTTCTGAAACTTCTGTGTTATCAAAAACAATTGATCCTTTATCAATCGGATGAGTTCCAACAATAGAATTAAATAAGGTAGTTTTACCTGAACCATTAGGTCCTATTAAACCTACTATAGATCCCTGCTCTACCGAAACAGAAATATCTACGTTAGCTTGAACACCTCCAAAAGATTTACTTACATTTTTAACTTGTAATATACTCATTTTAATTCCACCTGTGCTTTACGATCTTTTTCATCTATCACTTCACCAAATCTTTCAGGATATTTTTCTCGCAACCAACCCATTAACCCTTCTGGGAAATAAACTACGATTACAACAATTAAAACTCCCAGTGCAACATATTGCCAGCCTAATATTAACGTCCATAGTCCTTCTTTGAAAAAATGGAATAAAGTTGCACCTATTACTGGTCCCCACAGAGTTCCTTTTCCACCAAGAATTGCCATAAGAACCATGAATACTCCCATCTCTCTTCCATCAAAAGCCACGTCTGTAGAGTCTATATACCCAATAAGTCCACCCATTATTCCACCTGCAAGACCACAGAAGAATGCAGAACACATCCAACCTACAATTTTATATTTCATCGTTTGAATACCCATTGCTTCTGCTTTGTCCTCATTATCTCTTATTGCGTTTAGAATTAATCTAAATCTAGAACCGTAAATGTATTTAACAAAAATAAATGTTCCAACTAGTAATGCGAAACTTAAAAAGTAGAAAAATTTTCCTCTAGCTTCAGTATCAACTATTTCAGCAGGAAAAGGTGGTGTGGTAAAACCTTGACCAGCTCCAATTATTTCTATTCCACCAGCTATTTCACCTGCCGCGATACCTAAACCTAAAGTACAAATCGCAAAGTAATGACCTCTCAATCCTAAAATAGCATAACCTATAGCGCCAGCAATAACAGCAGGAACTATTGCAGAAACTAATAATCCTACACCTATTCCTTGAAAATATTGTGCTGTAGTATGTACAAATGTTTTTTCTCCACCACTTTCAGTCCACTCAGCTAACGGGAAAAACATACCTACTTGAACTGAGGCGGTTAAATACATTCCAAGACCATAGAAAAGAATATTTCCAAAGGTGTTATAGCCCATTTCACCACCTTGTAAGTTCCAAGTCATTGCTAGAACAATCAAAACACAAAGATAAGTAAGTTGAACTTTAAAAGCAGAGAATAAGTAAGGAGCAGCTAAACCTAAAATAATTAAGCCAGAGTATAAAATTAAATCTTTTTGTTTTACTTTTTCCATTTATTTTAAATACTCCCTTTTTCTCGAAAGTTTAAATCTTCTGTAAACCAATATTAAGACTAAGAGCAAAAATACTGCTCCTATTCTAAATTCTGTTCCTAATATATAATCAGCAAATTCCTCAAAAAGACCTAACCCCATCCCTGAAACTGCTACCGCAGGTAAGTTACCAAGACCTGCAACAATAACTATCATGAAGGATCTTACTGTGTATGGAAGACCTACATAAGGATGAAGTGTAAGAGTTATTGAAATTAAAGCTCCTGCAATTCCGCAAAGTGCAGCGTTAATTCCAAAAGTTGCAGCATAAACTTTTTCTGTATCAACACCTAAAATTTTTGCAGCTCTTGCATTTTGAGCTGTTGCTCTAATAGCCCTTCCAAGTTTAGATTTCCTCATATAAATAACTAGAGCTATTGCATATAAAACGCTTATGAAAGCAGAGAATATTTTTGAATTTGGTAGAGTTACTGAATTATCAAATAACATTGTTGTTCCATATTCAGATTGCGCCACAACCACGTCTGCACCAAAAATAAAATTCATTAGTTGCTGAAATACAATTGCAATACCAAAAGTGGCTAAAATAGAAATAAATAAATCTCGATCCACAACTTTATTAATTACTAATTTGTAGAGTGCCCACCCAACAAAAAACATTATAATTGGAGAAATAATAACTCCCCATGCAGGATGAATTCCCCAAAGATAAATAGTGTATGCTATATAACCTCCAAGAATAACTAAATCACCTTGCGCAATGTTTATTATATTCATTACCCCCCATTGAAGTGCCATTCCATATGCAATCAAAGCAAATAATATACCTAAAAGAATACCATCCAGTGATGCCTGGACCATTAACATTGGAGCTTTAAAAATAAGAAAGTCCATAAAATTTCAAAACTTATAAAAGAAAAGCCCCTAGAAAACTAGGGGCTTTTCAAATTATTCAGAAGTTATTAGCTTCTTTCAGACCATTTCGGGATTGGATGATAGAATTTATCAGAAGCCCATTTTGTAGGAGCTACTACTCTATTCTCACAATCATCGCCTTTACATCTTACTTGGAACAAGATCATTGGCTTAGCAACGTTTTGGCCACCAGGTCCAAATTTAATGTTTCCATAGAAAGTTTGCATTTCTGTATCAACTAGCGCATCTCTAACTGCATCTCTGTCAAAAGAATTTGCTCTTTCGAACGCATCTTTAAATACTAACAATGCTGCAGAAGACTCTGCTGATTGATATGGCGGGTCATATCCAAATTCTTTTTGGAAGTCTTTAGCGTATTTCTTACCAGAACCAAAGAATTTATCTTTGTAAGATAAATTTTTGTGCCATTGAGAAGCACACAATGCGAATTCCGATTTCTTTCCGTGTTGTTTAGAAAGTTTTGCAGCATCACAGTGTGTCATCGCTAACATAGGAACATCAACTTTCATTTCAGAAATTTGTCTGATTGCAGTTAATGCGCCTTTTGTGTGACCTGATACAACAAGTACATCTGGCTTAACAGCTTTTACTTTAGCCAATGTAGCTGCCATATCGTTAAGTTCTTTTGGTAGTTTGTCATCGATGATGATCTCAGATCCAGTTCTTTTCGCTGCATCTAAAATACCAAGTCTCACGTCTTGTGAGAAAGCATCTTGTTCAAATGCTTGAGCAATTTTTACTCCTTTACCACCGTTTTTTTCTACCGCTAAATCGATAGCTACTTCAAGGTATTGATTAGCTGGTGATAACACCGCGAACAAATATTTGTATCCTTTAGTAAATAAAGATCTAGATGCACCATTCGCTTCAACCATAGGAATTTTATATTTCTCGGTTACTGGTGCAATGGCTTTCGTTAAACCTGAACTGTATGGTCCAAGCATGTAATGAACGCCATCTTGTTTAATTAGTCTTTCAGCTAACTGAGCGGCTCTTTTTGGGTTTGACTCATCATCATAGTAAATGATCTCAAACTTATATTTCTTACCTTGTACTTCTACTCCACCCATTTTGTTAATTCTTTCAACGGCCATGTTATAACCATTTTGAGTATGAACTCCATTTGAAGAGTATTTACCTGTAAGAGATATTGCAGAACCTAACACAATGTACTCACCTTCTACTTTCGCAAAAGAAGAAGTAATAGATACAAGTGCTAAAGTTATTGCTGAAATAAATGTAACAAATAGTTTTGCTATTTTATTCATTATTTCCCTTCTTGTTATTAATTAATTAATTAAAAATTAAATAATTAAAACAAGAAATAGAGATTTTGACAACAGTAAGAATAGATTAAAAATTCTGTGTCGCAGCAATGTACACTGCTAAAATTAACAGAACACACGCAGAAATTGTATTTAAAAGCTTTGGTTTACCTCTTAACCAAACTGAAATTTTCTCGGCTGCTAATCCGTATATCATTAACGTTAAAAAATCTAAAGTCACATATGTAATCAGTAATATTAAAAACTGTGAAATTATATTTGATCCAAAATTTATAAAAGTAGGAAATATTGTTCCAAAGAATAAAAGTGCTTTAGGGCTTAAACCTGCAACTAATAATCCGTCTTTATAAAATGATAAAGCTGACTTTAAATTTTGATCTTTAGAATTAAAACTTCTTATTTTAGAAGTAAATGTGTCATAAGCTAAATAAACTATATAAAATATCCCTGCCCACTTTAAATAATAAAGAACTTGAGGGTTATCACTTAAAAAAGAACCAATTAAAAAAACTACTAAAATAGCTTGGATAGTATTTGCAGATATATCTCCTAATGCAGTCCAAATAGATCTATTTAGTCCATAGTTTAATGTATGAGAAACTATTACTACTCTAGGCGGACCTGGAGAAATAAATAAAAATAAAATGATTTGTAAAAATATTATATAGTCTGTTGGAAACATTTAATTTGTTACTATATATAAATTTATGAAGAAAAAAAGTTTTATCCCTCAAACAAGAGTTAAAAACCCTGAACCTAAAGAAAAAGATGACAATTGGATTATTTGGGCTGCTTGGGCAGATAGGATTACTTTTGAAGAGATAAAAGAAAAAACTGGAAAAAATGAGTCTCAAGTTATTAAGATAATGAGAAAAAATTTAAAACCAGGTTCTTTTAGGCTATGGAGAAAAAGGGTGCATAATACTAGCATCAAGCATAGAAAAAAGTTTCAGTTAGGTAGAAAAAAACTTAGAGAAAAAATAAAAATAACTGATATATATTAATTATGAAAAAAGTCACAATGTATACTGGCAATCCTTGCTCATTTTGCGCGGCAGCAAAAGCTTTATTAAAAACAAAAAATGTTGAGATAGAGGAGATTGATATTTGGGCAGATCCAGCTAACGCTAAAGAAATGTTACAAAGAACCAATGGCGTAAGAACTATTCCTCAAATTTTTATTGGGGATCATTACATTGGTGGTAATGATAAACTTCAGGAAGCGAACAGAAACGGTGAATTAGATAAAATTTTAAAAGGAGAATGAGGAGAAATTTTTTAAAATATTTAAGCTTAACAATTTTTTCATCTTTTATTTTTCCATTTAACTCACTATTTGCTAATACAAAAAAAATTATCAATAAAAACCTTACAAAAAAACAAAAAGAAATAATGTTTAACGAGGGCACTGAAAGACCATTTTCTAGTGATTTACTAAGAGAAAGTAGAAAGGGTTTTTATCATTGCGCTAATTGTGGAAATAAACTTTTTGCCTCTACTAGTAAATTCGACAGTGGTACTGGTTGGCCATCATTTTCTGAGGCATTGCCTGGAGCATTTAAAACTAAGATAGATTATAAATTTGGAATGAAAAGAACAGAATATCATTGTGCTAAATGCGGTGCACATCATGGACATGTCTTTAACGATGGACCAACTAAAAGTGGTAAAAGATTTTGTAATAATGGTCTTTGTTTAATTTTCAGGCCTGAGTAAAATTATTTAATATCTTGGATAAAAGGCATCGCATCCCCTGCTCCAAGTTTAGTTGTAGATATTCCAGCAACTTTATTTGCTAATTCTAAACACTCTTTTATTGGTTTTTGTTTAGATAACCCAAAAGCTAAACCCCCATTAAAAGCATCGCCTGCGCCGGTAGTATCAATAGCTTTTACTGCACTGGCTTTTAAATAAGTTTCTTCTTTTCCATTAGAATAAAAGAGCCCTTTTTCTCCTAACGTAATTATTATTTTTTTTATTCCTAAATTTAAAAGTTTATCTGCTGCCTGCTTTGCCTCTTTTTCGCTAGTAATCTTTATTCCAGTATAAAATTCGGCCTCGGTTTCATTAGGCGTAAAAAAATCGATATTATTATAAAACTCTTTTGAAATTTCAGATGCTGGTGCAGGATTTAAAATAGTAATACATCCATTTTCTTTAGCAGTTTTCAAACAATGTAAGGTTACGTCTTTAGGAACCTCTAATTGAGTTAAAAAAATTTTTGATCTTTTTATTAAATTAATTTGTTTTTCAATTTCACTTATTCGCAAAGAACTTGGGGCGCCTACAATTACATTAATGGCATTTTTTCCAGTATTTTGATCAACTAAAATTCCTGCTACGCCAGTTTGTTGATTGCCATCTTGAATTATATTTTGTGTAGAAATTTTATTTTTTTCAAGAGTTTTAAGAGCTAACTCTCCGTATGCGTCTTTACCAATTTTACTTATAAAATTAGTTTTTCCGCCAAGTCTTGCAATTGCTATGGCTTGATTGCAACCTTTTCCACCTGGACCCACATTATATTTTTTTCCCAAAATAGTTTCGCCTATTGATGGGATTTTAGGTCCTGAAAAACTTATGTCAGCAACAAAAATTCCTAAGACTGTAATTTCGCTCATTAACCAACTTTAGCGAGAATTGGGAAGGTCGTCAAAATATAATAACTTATAACTTGAATATAATTTGTAGTAATCAAGATGCCCGTAATTAAAAGAATAGCTCCGCCAGATTTTGTAATAGTTCCATAATATTTTCCAAATCCTTTTTTAGAATTTAAAAATCTACTCATGTAGTATCCGGATAATATAAATGGGATAGCTAATCCTAAAGAGTAAAATGATAGTAATAAAATCCCTTTACTAATTGTAGCTTCAGTAGCAGACAAAGCAATTATAGATCCTAAAACCGGACCAATGCAAGGTGTCCAACCAAATGCAAAAGCCGCGCCAACTATAAAAGGAAATGCATAATTATCTTTATAATTAGAATTAGTTTGAATTCTTTTTTCGGTGTTTAAAAAAGAAAAATTTAAAAAACCTAACATCTGTAATGAAAAAATAATAATTATTAATCCTGCCACAATCCGTAATTCATTAGAAAAGAAAAGAAGCACGTTTCCTATTGCAGAAGCGGCCGCTCCAAGTGTTATAAAAACGAAGGAGAAACCTAGTGAAAAAAGAATAGTTTTAGTCAAAACTATTGATTTGTCTTTATCTATTTCCCCTAAATCTTTTCCAGTGATATAAGAAATATAACCGGGGATAATTGGTAGTACGCAAGGGGTGAGAAAACTAATAAATCCAGCCCCAAAAGCCAACGCAAGTTTAATGATCATATTACGTTTATATTTGCCTTTGAACTTTACCGCAATTACAATATTGGCTCATGATTATTAAATACGCAGGTTTTTTATTCACTCTTTTATGGTCATATACTTTCATTAAGTCTCAAAGTATTTTTAAAAAAGGATCGGGTATTTTAATAACTTTATTTGTAACCAATATATCCTGGTTCACGTTTATTGCGGCTTGCTTTTATGGTTTTAAAAATTTTAGTTTTTACCACGCTTTACTTGGTATAGCTCTGAGTATCGTTTTAGTTCATTTGGCTTTTTCTCGATTGACTTTATTCATCAATAACAAATTTCAGGATAAAAACACGCTTTTAAAGATTAAAACATTTATTGAATATTTAATTTTAATAGCAGTTGGATACTTTATATTTTTTTAAAAAGTATTAATTTTTGATAAAACTTTAAAATTTTTGTCAGTGATGACTATTTCTCCGGATCGTGTTGTTTCTCCAGTTATTGCCAAGATAATTACATAATGCGTAACTAAAACTAGATTTCCCCCTTCACCATTCCAATTATTTGCATATTTTTTTAAATCCTCAATCTGCTGTTTTTCATTTTGGTCGTATGGCGGAGTATAAGTAGAATTTAACGCGGAAAATTCTTTGAAATTGCCAAAAGCATATTTTGCAGTATCTTTGCATCTACACCACTGGCTTGATAAAACTTTATGAATTTTAACTTTTTTTTCTCTAAAAAGTTTGCCAATTTTTTTTGCTTGATTAATGCCCATGATGTCTAGATTTCTTTGAGTTTTACAATCTTCAATTTTAAATCCTTCTGGGTCTCCACCTCCAGGAGCTTTGGCATGTCTAATTAAAATAATTTTATCACCGTCCTGAGCTGGTTTCCAATTTAAATCTGATGCCTGAGTATGAAATGAAATTAACGAGAATATAATTGTAAGTAGGGAAATAATTTGCTTCTTCATGGTGGATGAAATGATAATCTTACAAATTTGTGCCGCCTTGGTCTAGAGGACATGACAAGTTAGATTATAATTTTTAGATAAGTTGTATTAAAACACTTAATTGGTTTGTGTATAACTACTCGCCTTTTGGTTTAAAGACTAAACATATACCATTGTTACAATATCGTTTTCCTGTAGGTTTTGGACCATCATCAAAAACATGGCCGTGATGACCTCCACATTTTTTGCAATGATACTCAGTTCTTGGATAACCAATGTGCATATCTTTTTTTTCTTCGAATACCCCTGGAATAGATTCGAAAAACGAAGGCCAGCCTGAACCACTCTCATATTTAGTTGTAGACTCAAATAATTTTGTTCCACACCCTATACAGTGATAAGAACCTTCTCTTTTTTCTCGATTTAAAGGACTGCTACCTGGAGACTCCGTTCCCTCTTGTTTTAAAACATAATTTTGTTCTGGAGTTAAATTTGGATCCCAATCTTTACTCATCTTTTACTTTATCATCTACACCATAAGGTCTGAAGCTACCTTTATTTTCCAACTTGACTGCTCTAGCAGGAATGCCAACCATCGTTGCGTTTTCTGGAACATCTTTAACCACAACTGCGTTAGCTGCTATTCTAGAATTGTTACCAACTTTAATTGGTCCAATTATTTGTGCGCCCGACCCGATCACAACATCATTGCCAATCGTAGGATGTCTTTTTTCATGTCGTTGTCTTTCGCTATCTATGCTAGGAGAACTCCCACCTAAAGTAACATTGTGATAAATAGTAACGTTGTCTCCAATTTCAGAAGTTTCACCGATTACCACACCCATGCCATGATCAATAAATAAATTTTTACCTATCTTTGCTCCAGGATGAATTTCAATACCTGTAAAAAATCTTATTGTTTGAGATATAATTCGAGCTATTAGATCAAATCCAGCTTTGTAAAAAAAGTTTGATATTTGATGGAAGAAAACTGCCTTAACTCCCGGATAAGTAAGTATGATGCTAAGTATAGATTTTGCCGCAGGATCTCTTTTTTTTATTGATTCTAAATAATCGTTCATAAGATGTATATAATGACTACTTGATAAATTTAAAGAAGAATATATATAAATGCGCATGAGTAGCTCATTTCATTTGGCTATCCCAGCTGGGGATTTAAAAAAAGCTGAAGCTTTTTATACCAATATTTTAGGATGTAAAACTGGAAATCGTGAAGACGGTAAATGGGTTGATATAGATTTTTGGGGTAATGAACTTACTTTGCATCAAACATCCATGAAGCTTCCAAGAGAAAGACACGACGTAGATATGGGCCAAGTTCCAGTTCCACATTTTGGAGTGCATTTAAAAAAAGATGTTTTTAATAAAATTAAAGCAAATATTGAAGCTAATAAAATTAACTACATCGACAAACCTTACACTAGATTTGAGGGTACTGAATTTGAGCAAAATACATTTTTTATTGAAGATCCAAACGGAAATGTATTAGAGTTAAAAACGTTTGACTAATAAATCAAATTCATTCATTGAAAATAAAACTCAGTTAATCCAATATTTTAAGGATGGAATAAAAAAAGATACTGATCTTAGAATTGGTGTTGAGCATGAAAAATTTCTATTTAATAAAACGGATTTAAAAAGAATTAATTATGATCAAATTAAGAAAATATTTGAAATTTTAAAAGAAAAAGGTTGGGAACCTCAATTAGAGAAAGATAAGTTAATCGGGTTAAAAAGACAAAATCAAAAAATTACGACTGAACCTGGATTTCAATATGAATTGTCAGGTGCGCCGTTTAAAAACATACATTCAGTTTGTTCAGAAAATAGTACTCATTTTAATGAGCTGAAAGAAGTTTTTAAGTCGACAAATATTACTACTTCATCAATTGCATATGATCCGTTTAATAAATTAACTGATATCCCTAAAAGTCCTAAAGAGCGTTACAAAATTATGACATCAGAAATGCCAAAAGGTGGCAAATTAAGTTTAGATATGATGTACAAAACTGCCGGTATTCAAATTAATTATGATTACACTTCTGAGGAAGATTTTGAAAAAAAATTTAAAATTGGAAACTATTTAGCTCCTTTAACTGTTGCTCTTTTTGCAAACTCTCCTTTTTATGAAAACAAGTTTTCAGGTTTTTTATCTTATAGAGGAAAAGTTTGGCAAGAAACTAATAGAGGTGGAATAATGCCAATTACTTTTGAGAATATTAATTTTGAAAAATATATTGATCATGCAATAAATTACCCGATTTTATTTATCAAAAAAAAAGGGAAATACCATTCTCCTAATGGTCAAACATTCAATGATTTTTTAAATGGTAATTTAAGTTTTTTAAAAGGAGAAATGCCAACCTTAGAAGATTTTGAAAATCATTTAGGTACAATTTTTACTGAGATAAGATTAAAACAAGTTATAGAGTTTAGATCGCTGGATACCTGCAACTTCGGGTGTATTTGTAATGGACCCTCTTTCTTCACAGGATTAATTTATGGATCTTTAGAGGAGACTTATGAAATAATTAAAAATTGGAAAAAAGAGGAAGTTATGGAAGCATACTTAAACGCCCCTAAACAAGGATTAAATTCATTGCTTCAAAATAAAAAATTAGTTGATTGGGCAAAAATATTTTTAGATCTGTCAAAAAAAGGCTTAGAAAAAAGAAATGAACTGAATAAAAGTGGGAAAAATGAAACAATTTATTTAAAACATATAGAGGAAATAATTAGTAATAAAAAAACTAGAGCAGAAATGCTGATTGAGCAATATAATAAAACAAAGAAATTAGATTTCTTAATAAATCATGACGAAAATTTTAGCTATTCAGGGTTCTGATCTTAAAAAAGTAAATATCAAAACTGATACAACTATTCTTTTAGCATCTGAGGCGCAAAAGAGAGGATACAAAATATATTATTTTGAACCAGAAAATTTGAGTTTTTTGAATGGAAAAGTTTCAGCTTTTTGTAAACATATAAAAATCAATGAAAATAAAAAGAAATTCTACTCACTGCTAAGAACTGTTAATTTTAATTTAGAAAGATCTAAAGTTATATTAATCAGAAACGATCCCCCTTTTGATAATCGTTATCTATATACAACATTCTTACTGAACCATATCTCTGAGAAGGTTAAGATAATAAACCACCCTTTTTCTGTAAGAAATATATCTGAAAAGCTATTTTCCATTAATCTGATGAGGTATATGCCTCCAACTTTAATAAGTGAAAACCTTTCAGAAATTAGAAGTTTTTTTAAAAGGCATAAAGCTGTCGTGGCAAAACCTATTAATGGTTTTAGTGGTAATAACGTAATTTTATTAAAAACTTTTAATGCTAATAAACTTAAAAAATTATTAAAAACTCATAATCATTTATTTTTTCAAAAGTTTTTACCTGGAGTTTTCAAAGGCGACAAAAGGGTTTTTATCATTAAAGGAAAGATCGTGGGTGCTATTTCTAGGGTACCTAAAAAAGGCAGTATTTTATCTAATATGAGTAAAGGGGCTAAAGCAAAATTAACGAAACTCACTAACAAAGAAGTTAATGCAAGCAAAGCAATTGGAAAATTGTTAGTGAAAAATAATATATATTTTGCAGGCGTAGATTTTGTACAAGAGAAATTAATTGGTGATATTAATGTTACTAGCCCTACTGGGCTGGCCGCATACAAAGATTTATCTGGAATAAACCTTGCAAAATTGTTCTGGAATAATATTTAATTGATAGTTGACAAAATCCTGAATTTCTTGCTATAAATTGCATAGCGCTGAGTTAAGGCAACTTGCGGGCGCTTTATAAATCCTGCTAAAGCGCATAAGTCATTTAGACCACCGCTTTAGCCGGTGGTTTTTTTTTGGAACAATCTAAAATTAAACCGGGTATTTGAACCATATTGTACACCTGGCATATGCCGAAGTACTAAAAAGGAGAAGATGAACAGAATTAAACTTCGTTCATTCTTCTCCAGAAAAATGGAGAAAAAATGAACGAAACGATAAGAGAAACAGTAAGGGGGAAAATCAATGGCTGATTTTAAACATCCGGAAACTATTGGCTTACATGGTAGTGATTATAGAGCTGATCCTACTACAACAGCTGTAGCAGTTCCTATTTACCAAACAACTTCTTACCAATTTAAAAATGCAGAACATGCTGCAAATTTATTTGGTCTAAAGGAGTTTGGTAATATTTACACACGTATCATGAACCCAACGGTTGACGTGCTAGAAAAAAGAGTTGCAGCACTTGAAGGTGGTGTAGCAGCATGTGCAGTGGGATCAGGCCAAGCAGCTTCAGCAATGTGTATTCAAAACTTAGCACAAGCCGGAGATAACATTGTTGCTTCGACTGATTTATACGGAGGTACAGTTAACTTATTCAAAAATACTTTAAGGCAACAAGGTATTGAAGTTAGATTTGCAGATCCTGCGGATCCAAAAAACTTTGAAAAAGTGACTGATGATAAAACAAGAGCTTACTATGGTGAGACTCTTCCAAATCCATATCTTCGTGTTTTTCCAATTAAAGAAGTTTCTGATATCGGTAGAAAAAAAGGTATACCTTTAATTATCGATAACACAGCTTCACCGGTAATATGTAAACCTTTAGCTCATGGAGCTGCAATAGTAATGCACTCTTTGACAAAATATATTGGGGGTCATGGTACTTCAATTGGAGGAATAATTGTCGATGGGGGAAATTTTGATTGGATTAAAGATAGAAAAAGACAGCCTCTATTAAATGAACCAGATCAAAGTTATCACGGTGCCGTTTGGGCAGACGCAGTTCCACAATTAACTGGAGCTAATATCCCTTTCGTAATCCGAGCTAGAGTGGTTTTGCTGAGAGACCTAGGTGCTCCTTTAAGTCCATTCAATGCTTTTCAAATCATTCAAGGTTTGGAAACTGTAGCTTTAAGAATGAAACAACATTGTAGTAATGCAGAGAAAGTTGTGAATTTCTTAGATGGTCACAAAAAAGTTAAAAAGGTTATCTATCCAACTAATTATCAAGGTGAAATTAGAGATAGAGCTAAAAAATACATGCAAGGTGGTTATGGATCTTTAATAGGTATGGATCTAGGAACAAAAGAAGCAGGAGCTAAGTTTATTGATAGCTTAAAAATGCTTTATCACGTGGCAAATATTGGTGATGCTAGAAGTTTAGCAATTCATCCAGCTACAACAACTCATAGTCAATTAACTGAGCAAGAAATGTTAGCTGCAGGTGTTACACCAGGTTACGTAAGATTGTCGATTGGTATAGAACATCCAGACGATATTGTTGCAGATATTAAACAAGCCTTAGCAGCTTAATAGTTATAAGCCCCGTATTTAATGCGGGGCTTTAAAAATTAATTCTTCTTATTTAGAAACTCTATTTTAGACTTTTCAACAATCTTATTTTTTGTGCTGCTTATATTTTTTTTTACAGCCTCGCAAATTTCTGAGTTAGTAGACTCTAAAAAAGATACGCATTTAGATTTTTTGTTTTCGGGATTATGTTTTTCAGCGTATGATAGCGCATGCTCTACTGGGCTCTTGCCAGTTTGTTTTTTTATTCCTAAGCTGATTGAAGATGTGACAGCTCCTCTAAGATAATTTCCACCTGCCCCACTAGTAGCTGTTGATGCGGGTCCTAATAACGCTAACGACTCTGCGCAACCACTTAACAGAACAAACATTGTTATCGCGTTTAAAAATTTTTTCATTATCTCCCCAAGCCGTTATACATATAATTGAGCTAAAAAAAACAAATCACTGGCTCATAATGAGTTTATCAACAATTTAACTAAATTTGTATCGTCTAATTCGATATTACTCTTATTGGTTTATTTTCAACGCAGGCATTAAGATTTTCGATCATTTGTGAGTAAAACTTTGAATAATTTTCTGCTGTAACATAGCCAATGTGTGGTAAAAGTAACGCATTTGGTAAAAATCTTAATTTATGGTCTTGTGGTAAAGGTTCTTGATCAAATACATCTAATCCAACACCAGCAATAGACTCGTCTTTTAATGCCTGAACTAGATCATTTTCGTTTATAATTTTTCCTCTTGAAGTATTAATCAAAAAAGAAGTTTTTTTCATCATATTTAACTCATTTTTAGTAATTAAATTCTTGTAACGGTCTCCAAATACTACATGAATTGAAATAACATCAGAATTTTTTAACAAATCTTCTTTAGACATAGGCAAAACTTCTAGCTCACTAGCGTGAGATAAGTTCAAATTTTCGCTCCATGCACAAACCTCCATTCCAAAAGCTTTTGCAACTTTAGCTACTTGAGTTCCAATCTTGCCAAGCCCAATTAATCCAAGCATTTTTCCTTTGAGTTCAAAACCTATAGTAGTTTGCCAATAACCTTGAAACATATTATCTATTTCCTGTTTCAAATTTCTGTGAAGACCTAAAATTAATGCCCAGGTGATTTCTGCAGCAGGGTTTGAGTTGATTTCAGTACCACAAACAATAATATTTTTTTTCTTTACCGTCTCAAAGTTGATAGACTTATTTCTCATACCTGAAGTTATTATGTATTTAAGTTTTGGCAAAGCTTCAATTAAAGACTTTGTCATTGGTGTTCTTTCCCTCATTATAAAAAGAGCATCGTAATCCTCCAATTCTATCTTAGCCTCACCTTCATCTGAGAAAGAGTTATTAAAAACTTTAAATTCAAATTTATTTTTATACTTAGAAATATCAACGATTTGTTGAAATATATTTTGATAATCGTCTAGTACTGCAACTTTGATCACTGAATTTTCCTGTTAGATAAATAGATACCAGAAATAATAAAAGTTGCTCCAATTAAATGATATAATTGAAATTTTTCTTTGAAAATTATAATTGCCATTAATGCACTGAAAAGTGGCATTAGTTGAATAAACATCGATGATCTGTTCGGCCCTATTAATTCAATCGCTTTTTGCCAACAATAATAAGCTGCGATTGCAGGAAAAATAACTACATAAATTAAAATTAAGATAAAAGCTTTATTAATTTGTATATCTAATCCGATTGATTGTTCATATAAAAATTGTGGAACTAAAAATATTAGTCCTACAGTTACCATGATTTGGATTAAAGAGAATTGAGATAATTCAAGTTTATTTTTTTTTAACAAAGTTGAATATAGCGACCAACTCAAAACACAAACTATCATCCATATATCACCCTTATTGAAACTTAAAGAAATTATTTTTTGAATATCGGCGTTTGAAATTATTATTCCCACTCCAAAAATTGATAAAAATAATCCAGCTAATTGGAATATATTTGTTTTTTCAATTTTCATTATTGATGAAAAAATTATTATCATTGGAGGAATGGCAGCTAACATTAAAACTGCGTTTATCACTTGAGTAAAGTTTAAAGCAAAATAAACAACCGAATTAAAGGTGCTAATTGATAATATTCCCATAAAACTAATTACAAAAAAATTTTGTTTTATATAGTTTTTTTTTGACAAAATTTCTTTATGTGTAAACGGAATTAAAATAAACCATACCATAACCCATCTTAAAAAATTTAGAGTTAGTGGTGGGACTTCAAATAAAGTCGCAAATTTACCGATAATAAAATTTCCTGACCAGAATAAAGCTGCGAATGTAAGAAAAGTGTATGCTAAATAATTTTTTGACAAAAAAATCCTAATTAAATCTTTTTGAGCTATAAGGTGAAAGGTCTAAGTTTGTTTTTTCACCAGCTACAACTCCTGAAATAATTTTGCCAGTAATTGCTCCCAAAGTCCATCCTAAGTGTTGGTGACCAAATGCATAGATAATATTCTTATTTTTTAAAGATGGGCCTAATACAGGTAAAAAATCAGGTAGTGTTGGTCGAAATCCTAACCACTCATCTTCATGTTTTTTAAGTTGAGGCAAAAGCTCTTTAGCACAATCAATAATATATTGTATTCTTTTTTTGGATGGCGGATTATCTGTTCCACCTAGTTCTACTGTCCCAACTGCTCTTAATCCTTGCTTCATTGGGGTCATACCAAACCCTCGATCAAGAAAAATTACAGGTCTAGAAATCAAGTTGTCCTGATTTTTAAAATGCACATGATAACCTCGCTCAGTATCTAAAGGTATGTTTTCACCAAGCTGATCAGTAAATTTTTTTGAAAAAGCTCCTGAGGCGACCACAGTTTTTTCAAATTTATATTCCTGATTATCTGCGCGAATAATAGTTTGTTCTAAACTATTTTGCTCTAGAGTTTGAATATTAGATTGAATAAATTTTCCTCCTCTTTCAATAAATAATCTAAATATTTCTTTAAGAATACCGTGTGGATCTCTTGCATGCATTGCATAGTCAAATATCACTCCTGCGTCAAAAACTGGTTGTAGATTTGGCTCTAATTCAATTATTTCTTTTTGAGACAGGAGTTTCTGCTTTACTCCTAAATCGTTTCTTATTTTAATTTCAAGCTCTCTACTTTTTAAATTTTTATTTGTCCAAACGTAAATTATCCCTTTTTTTTCAACAAGGCCGGTTGTATCAATTTCTTTAAAAATTTCTTCATAAGCATCTAAAGATAAATCTAAAATTTGGTGCATATATTTTGCTGTGTGTAACATCGATTTTCTATTACAATTTTTAAGATAATAGAAAAACCAATTGAACATTTTTGGAACGTAATTCCATTTTAAAGCTAACGGTCCGAATGAACTGAAAAGCATTTTTGGAACATCGTATAAAATATCAGGACGATTGAATTGTAAAACTGCATAAGGTGAAAAATGACCTGCGTTTCCATATGATGCAGCCTTAAACTCATTTGAGAGAGGGTCATGTCTATCAAAAATTGTAACTGGGATTCCCTTTTTAATTAAATGTAATCCAGTACAAACCCCTTGAATGCCAGAGCCAATTATGCCCACTGACTTACATTTATAGTTTTCCATAAGGAAATTATATTGCAAAGTAGAGAAATTAGTAGTGCGTTAGATTATATCAAGGCTTCTTTGTTGACAACTTCAGGTCTTTCTTCAGTCTCACCAGACTCTTTTTTGTCTTTTTTCTTGAATAAAAAGTCACCTGTTAGAGATGTTTTTGATTTATTTGTTTTTTTTATGTAACCATCAATATCTGCGCCATTTTCAGTTTTAAGATTGTTTCCAAACTCGATATCCCCTTTTACAGTTCCAGTAGCTCCTATGACTATATCTTGGCCTGAAACTTTTCCGTCTAAATGACCATGAATTTCAACGTGATCTCCCTCAACAGTTCCGGTTATCGAACCCGTTTCTCTTACAATTATTTCTTTTGAATAAACAGGGCCTTTAATAAGTCCAGCTACGTCAATTGCTCCTGAACTGTTTATTGTTCCTTCTATACTAACCGTTTCACTTATCAACGATCTTTCTGAATCTGTAAGTTTTTTTTTCTTATCACCAAACATATAATTTTTCATAAATTAACCACCTATTTACATATTATACAAGATGATAATAAAATCAAATTTGACCAAAATAGGTCTATTTATTATTAGTTAACTGGAGTATCTTTATAAACTTTGCAAGACATAGCTATACCTAAACCAAGCATTATCGCCATCATCGATGATCCTCCGTAAGACATTATTGGAAGCGGAGATCCAACAATGGGTAACAAACCTAACACCATCATCATATTTACTACAACATATATAAAAAAGGCAGTGGCAAAACTATAACAGTATAACTTTCCAAAATTACTTCTTGTTAAATTGCCAATTTTTACTAGTCTCCAGACTATAATCGCATATAGAAACAATATGAATAGTGATCCAAAGAACCCAAATTCTTCAGAAAAAAGGGTAAAAATAAAGTCTGTATGTTTCTCAGGTAAATAGTCTAAATAACTTTGGGATCCTTGTAAAAAACCTTTTCCAAAAAAACCTCCTGATCCTATTGCTATTTTTGATTGAATGATTTGATACCCAGCACCCAAAGGATCTCTTTCTGGATTTAAGAAAGTCAATATTCTAGATTTTTGATAAGGTTTTAAAAAAGAAATTGCAATTGGCAACAATGCAATAAAAGCTAAACCAGAGAAAGCAAAGAACTTAACTCTTACTCCCGCAAGCCAGGCAACAGTTAAACCGCCAGCCGCAATCAGAAGTGCTGTTCCTAAATCAGGTTGAGTTGAAACTAAAATTACAGGAGCTATCAATACAACGATTGGTAAAAATAAATATTTAATTTGGTTAATATTTTCAATCGATATTCGATGGTAGTATTTTGCTAAAAATAAGATTAAACCAATTTTCATCAATTCAGATGGTTGTAGATTCATAAAATAAAGATCTAGCCACCGCTTCGAACCAGAAGAAGTCAATCCAAAATATTTTACTCCAAGTAATAAAATAAAAAATAAAATATAAATTAAATAACTTTGACTATGCCAAAATCTAATTTGAATGAATGAAAGGAATATAAACATTCCAAAAAAAACAAAAAAACGAAGAATGTGACTTTTAGTATGATAATCAAACTTTCCTCCATCTGTAGAGTACATGGCTAAAATACTTACAAGACCAAGAATAAAAATAGATATAACCAAAATATAATCTATAGATAAAATTTTGTCTTTAAAGCTCAAGGAGGATTGGATTGATCTAGTTCTGAACATTATACATTCTCTCCAATTAAATTATTGATTGTTTGTCTTAATTCATGTCTATCAAGAACTTTTTTAATTACTTTTTTTGCGATAGGTGCTGCAGCTTTTCCTCCCGATCCACCATGTTCAACTAAAACACTTATAGCGTATTTTGGATCTTGATATGGAGCAAAAGCAACAAATAAAGCATGATCTCTATCTTTATAAGGTAAATTTTCTTGTTTTACTTCAGCTTCCCGTTGTGCTTCTGTAAACCTCTTTACTTGTGATGAACCTGTCTTTCCAGCAAATGTAAATTTCTTGTTTTCAAATCTATGTCTATAAGATGTTCCCCCTGGCTCATTGGACGAGGCATACATTGCGTCTTTAACTAAGTTAATGTGTTCTTGGTTCTTGAACAAAGGTTGTAAATCAAAATTGGATAAAAGAAGATCAGTTGGAAGTGGATCATTAGGATTTTCATTTTTATATTTTAGATAATCTTTTAAATTATTTTTTTTATCGTCTAAAAGTATCCTTGGTTGGATTTTAAATCCACCATTTGCTAGCTGAGCAGTCATTAGACATAGTTGTAAAGGTGTGCTCTGAAAGTATCCTTGACCTATACCTGAGTGAAGCGTCTCTCCTAAATACCAATTTTGTCCAATAAATTTTTTTTTCCATTTTGTGTTTGGAACTACTCCAGATCTCTCTTCAATAAGTCCGTTTAAGACCTTTTTGCCGAGTCCAAATTTTTTTGCAGTTCTCGATAATCGATCTACCCCTAATTTTCTCGCAACCTCATAAAAATAAACGTCACAGGATCGTTGAATACCTTTTCTTAAATTTACTATTCCATGGCCATCTTTTTCCCAGCAATGAAATTTTTCACCGTACAGTTCTATTTTCCCTTTACAAGTAAATGTATCCAGAGGTTTAATTATTCCATTTTCTAATGCACTTAAAGCTACCAAAGTTTTAATTGTAGAGCCAGGTGGATACAATCCAGAAATTGCCTTGTTTGTTAAAGGTCTCATTTCATTTTTAATTAGACTATCCCAATAATCTTTATCCAGCCCATGAACAAACTGATTAGGATCAAAAGTAGGAGATGAGACTAGAGAAATAATATCACCATTATAAACATCCATTACGCATACAGCTGCTGCTTTATCTTTTAAAAGTTCATTTGTGTACTTTTGAACCTCGTAATCCAATGTTGTTTTAAAACTTTTTCCTGCCTGCCCTTGGTTTATTTGAATTTGTTTTATTCTTTTTCCATATGCATTGACCTCGTATCTTTGAAAACCTATTTTTCCAATTATCTCTTGGTCCAATTTTCTTTCTAATCCAGTTTTTCCTATACTCATGCCTGGAACATGTAAATCTTTTAAATATTTTTTATTTTGTAAATCTTTAGTACTTACTTGGGAAACATATCCTAATATATGTGCTGAAGAATTGTCTGGATACATTCTAGCAACAGAAACTACAGGTTTAACTCCCTCTAATTCATGTAAAAATAAATTTAATCTTGAGAATTCCGACCAAGTAATATTATCAGAAACTATAATTGGTTCCCAAGGCTTTTGTTTTGCAATTATTTTTTTTAGAATAAATAGTCTTTTGTCAGTGATATTCAAAATTGTTTTCAATCGCACAAATAATCTTTCAATATCTTTGGAGTTTTCTGGAATTAAATGTACTTGATAAACCTGCTGGTTAGATGCAATTTCTTGATCAAAAAAATCTCTAATTACTCCTCTTTCAGGTGCTAATTTCCATTCTCTAAACCTATTTTTATCTGAAAGAGTTTTATATTTTGTTCTCTCGTTTATTTGCAAAGATACTAATCTACCCACTATTCCAACCATAACCACTGCCTTTGCGGCAGTAAGTAAAAACATTCTCCTACTAATTAGTTTTGATTTAATTATAGTATTTCCTGAGCTAGGGCTAAGCATCGCGATTTCCTACAAAAGTCATTTGATAAATATTAAATAAGAGCCAAAATATTGGAAACGTAAATAAAGTAAAAAACATGTTGTAGCCTATTTTTGATAATGTAAAGGATAATTCAGAAAAATTGTTCAGTAATGAAAAAAATAATAAATTTGAAAAAATCATTGCAATAAAAAATGTAAACCAATCTGATGCAATTGTAGTATTTACACTTTTAGCTCGAACATAAGTGCCTACAAAAATCATTATTAAATAAGATAAAGAACTTATGCCTAATGGAAAACCCATCACAACATCATTAATTAACCCTGCTAAGAAAATATGGCCATTTGCCATTATCTCAGGTCTTTTTAAAATCCAAAAATAAATAAGAATAATCTGAAAATTGAGAGTAAATATTTCAAATATCTTTTCTAAATTTGTGTCAACTTCACTTATACAAAGATAGTATAATAGTATTAAAGGCCCAGCATTATAAAATTTATTTAATATAGAAATTCTTGCCATTATAATTTTCCTTTATTCTGAATATTTAAATTTACTGTAACAAAAGAAAGTTGATTAGGGTCCACAAATAGTTCTATTAGACCTTCATTGTTTGTTTTGCCTATTGGAGTTCCCGGAGCGAATATTCCATCCTTTCCTGATGCAAATACATTTATGTCACTGATAATTTCATAATCTTCAGGCAAATATTCTAAAATCGGATTTTTCGAGCCACTTCCGGATAAAATAGCTTGAGCGCCTTGATCTAAGGTAACTGGAATTCTACTATTTAAATCATTTAACAAAAGAACACGAGATGATAAATAATTTGTTTCTACGACTCTTCCAACTAAATAATTATCTTTTGTAACAGGCATACCTTTTAAAACACCTGCTCTTGTACCTTTGTTAATTATAACTGATTTTAAAAAGGGACTATTTTTATCTACTAAAACTTTAGCGAGTAAAATATTACTAAGATTTTTATTAAAATATTCAGTCTCTAGTATATTTTGTAAATTTTTGTTTTCGTCAGTTAGAAATTCAACATTTAATTCCAGAGATTTATATTTTTCTATTTCAGCTTTAAGTCTTTCATTTTCTTTTTTGACATTAAGAAAACTAGAAATATTATCACCCACTTGAGGAAAAATTCTAGTTGGTGTTGATGCCAAGTATGTAATGCGATAAACCACATCATTAATAAATCCTCTTACAGGTTTGGTAAATTTTACTCCATAGACATCAAGAAAAAATATTAATAAAGCTAAAAATATTAAAGAAAGAACTGAAAATTTTTGAGCCCCTCCTCTCTGAAGAAGAGCTGAACGAAAAGCTATGCTAAAATCATCTCTACTAACTGACATTTATTCATTAAAAATAAATCAATACTCAGATAACATAGTAGAAAATAATTCTTCATTTTCTAATGCTCTTCCAGTTCCTATAGCTACACATGACAAAGGATCGTCAGCTATTGTTACAGGTAAACCAGTGTCTTGAGAAATTAATTTATCTATATTCTTTAATAAAGCTCCCCCACCGGTCAAAACTAGTCCCATGTCTATTAAGTCAGCGGATAATTCTGGTGGTGTGTTTTCTAATGCTTCTTTTATTCCTCCTAAAATTTGATTTAAAATTGGCATTAATGCCTCACATGCATCTTTTTCAGTAAGTTCTATTTCTTTTGGTGTACCAGATCTTATATCTCTACCTTTCATCAAAAAAGTATTATTTGATGAAGGAATGGCTGTACCAATCTCTTTTTTTATTTTTTCAGCTGTAGAGTCACCAATCATAAGATTCATTTTTTTTCTCATGTAAGCAATTATTGATTGATCTAAAGCATCTCCAGCAACTCTTAAAGATTTAGAGTAAACAACACCTCCCAAAGACATAACGGCAATTTCTGTTGTTCCACCTCCAATATCAACAACCATTGAGCCTGTTGCCTCTGATATTGGCAGCCCAGCTCCAATTGCCGCGGCTATTGGTTCTTCAATTAATTGAACTTTTCTGGCTCCTGCTGCTAAAGCAGAGTCTTGGATAGCTTTTCTCTCTACTGGAGTTGATCCTGTTGGAACACAAATCAAAATTCTTGGATTGGCAAAGGCTCTTTTGGAGTGAACTTTTTTTATAAAATGCTTAATCATTTCCTCTGTAACAACGAAATCGGCAATTACTCCATCCTTCAATGGTCTTATTGCAGAAATGTTACCTGGTGTTCTTCCTAACATTGTTTTAGCTTCATCTCCTACGGCCAAAACTGATTTTTTTCCAGCATCTTCTATGACAGCTACTACTGAGGGTTCATTTAGCACCACTCCCTTATCTTTTAGCACTACTAGAGTGTTCGCGGTACCTAAATCTATAGCCATATCTTGAGACCACATTGAAGATAAACCTGTTAATCCTTTAAACATTATATCCTTTCTATATTTGTACGCTCAGATTTTCATCATCCGGCGCAGTTTTTTTTCTTTTAATAATTAATTTATTTAATGCACTTAAATAAGCATTAGCAGAAGCAACCAAAGTGTCAGTATCTGCTGCTTGTCCTACAGTTGTTTTGCCTTTCTCCTCAATTCTAACACTTACTGTTGCTTGCGCATCTGTTCCCTCTGTCACTGCATGAACGTTATATAATAAAAGTTTAACTTCATGAGCGTAAAGTTTTTTTATACATTTAAAAATTGCATCCACTGGTCCGTCTCCAGTCTCTGATGCACTTTTAATTTCTCCAAAAACTTCTAGTGTCATCTCTGCTTTTTGTGGCTCACCAGTTCCCGCATATACCTTTAAGGATTTTAATTTGATTACATTATCTTCAGTCACTAAACTATCATCAACAAGTGCAGCGATATCCTCATCATAAATATGCTTTTTTTTGTCGGCTAAAATTTTAAATTTACCAAAAGCTGTATTAATTACATCATCAGTCACATCAACATAACCCATGTCAGATAATTTATCTCTAAAAGCGTGTCTTCCAGAATGTTTGCCCATTACTAACGATGTTTTTTTAACACCCACACTTTCAGGTGTCATAATTTCGTAAGTGTTTCTATTTTTCAGCATTCCGTCTTGATGAATACCTGACTCATGTGCAAAAGCATTTTTACCAACAATTGCTTTATTAAACTGAACTGGAAAACCAGTTGCATTAGAAACTACTTTAGAAGCTTTGCTTAAAAGTTTAGTATTTATATTAGTTGTGAAGGGCATTAAATCATGTCGTGTTCTCATAGCCATCACGACTTCTTCTAAAGCTGCATTACCCGCTCTTTCACCAATTCCATTAATCGTACACTCTATTTGTCTTGCACCAGCCATTACTCCTGCTAAAGAATTAGCTACAGCTAAACCTAAATCATTATGACAGTGTGTGGAAAGAATTGCCTTATCTATATTAGGAACTTTATTGATTAATGTTTCAATAATTTTTTTAAATTCTGAAGGGACAGTATAACCAACTGTATCGGGTATATTTATAGTTTTAGCTCCACACTTAATTGCAAGTTCAACAGTCTTGCACATATAATCCATGTCAGTTCTAGTGCCATCTTCACAAGACCACTCAACATCGTCAGTGAATTTTCTAGCATACGTTACACTTTCTTTGATTGATCCCAAAACGTCTTCTGGACTCTTATTTAATTTATGCTTCATATGAAGAGGGCTAGTTGAAATGAAAGTGTGGATTCTAAAATTTTTTGCATTTTTTAGAGCTTGGTGACATGCATCAATATCTTTTTTTGTAGCTCTAGCAAGTCCAGCAGGTACTGAGTGTTTTAAAGTTTTGCTAATTTCAGTTACTGCTTCAAAATCACCTGGAGATGCAATAGGAAAACCTGCTTCAATAACATCAACACCTAGTTCATCAAAGACTCTAGAAATTTGTAATTTTTCCTCTAAACTCATAGATGCTCCCGGAGACTGCTCTCCATCTCGCATCGTTGTATCAAATATTATTATTCTATTCTTATCAGCCATAACTTTATAAAATTAAAAGCTTCTCATATTACAATCAAAGATAGAATTTGCAAATAATTATGTAGTCGAAGTTAAGGTTTTGGACTCAGATTGGGTTAATTTTTATCCTTATCGACTAGTTTATTTTTACCAATCCAAGGCATCATAGCTCGAAGCTCTTTGCCTACCTTCTCGATAGGGTGTTTTGCTAGGTCTTGCCTCATTTTTAGGAAGTTTTTTTGACCTGATTTATGCTCTTCCATCCATTGCTTAGTAAACTTACCTGACTGAATGTCTTTAAGAACTTCTTTCATCTTCTCTTTAGTTTTATTATCTACAACTCTTTTTCCTGATACATATTCACCATACTCGGCTGTGTTTGAAATAGAATAATTCATATTTGCTATTCCACCTTCGTAAATTAAATCAACGATTAATTTTACTTCATGGAGTGTTTCGAAGTATGCCATTTCAGGTGGATAACCTGCTTCTGTTAATGTCTCAAAACCATTTTTAATTAATTCTACTAAGCCACCACACAATACTGTTTGTTCGCCAAATAAATCTGTTTCACATTCGTCTTTGAAAGTAGTTTCTATAATACCTGCCTTACCTCCGCCTACAGCTGATGCATATGAAAGAGCTAAATCTTTTGCTTGTCCTGAGCTGTCTTTATGAACTGCCATCAAACAAGGAACTCCTCCTCCTTTTTGATATTCACTTCTGACAGTATGGCCAGGTCCCTTTGGAGCCACCATAAAAACATCTAAATCTTTTCTTGCATTAATTAGATCAAAATGAATATTTAAACCATGAGCAAATGCTAAACTTGTTCCCTCCTTCATTCTTTGTTCAATATGATTTTTGTAAATCTCTGATTGAAGTTCATCTGGAGTTAACATCATCACTACGTCTGCCCATGCAGCAGCATCTGATAATGACATGACTTTTAAACCAGCACTCTCAGCTTTTTTAATACTTGATGAACCTTCTCTTAAAGCTACAACCACTTCTTTAACACCGCTATCTTTTAGATTTAATGCATGAGCATGGCCCTGGCTTCCATAACCAAAAATAGCTATTTTTTTATTTTTTATAAGATCTTTGTTAGTGTCTTTATCGTAATATGTTTTCATAATTAATTAAATATTTTTGATCCTTTTGTCATCGCAACAGCACCTGTTCTAGAAGTGCTTATAAGTCCTAAAGATTTTAAATCAAGTGCTAATTTATCAATCTCAGCTCTCAACGCAGTCACTTGTATTACAACAGAACTCTTCGTTTTATCAAGAATTACAGGATTAAATTTCTTACAAATTTTTTTAGCTTTTTCAATTTTTTTTGAATTTCCTAAAATTTTAAACATTGCCAATTCTCTAAATAAAATATCTTTTTCACCTCGTTTAAAATCAGCCACTTTATGAACTGGCACAAGTTTTTTTAGTTGTAAATTAATTTGTTCAATTACTTGTGGTGTTCCCTCAGTCACTATTGTTATTCTTGAAATATGTTTTTTTTTATCAACTTCAGCAACTGCTAAAGACTCTATATTATATCCTCTGCCAGAAAAAAGTCCGGCAATTCTAGCAAGAACACCCGCTTCATTATCAACCCAAACTACAATTATGTGTCTTTCAATTTTTCCAATTTTACCTGGAACACTATAAGCGGATTTAGACTTAGCCATTAAACTAAAATTTTCCCTTCATCAGAAATTTCTTCCTCTTCTTCGGGTCCTAAAATCATTTGGTTATGCGGCTTACCCGAAGGTATCATTGGAAAACAATTTTCTGCTTTGTCGACAACGCAGTCAAATATTACTGGCCTATCAATATTAATCATTTCTTCTATCTTTTCGTCTAACTCACTAGGTGTTTTTGCTCTAATACCAACACAACCATAAGATTCTGCCAGTTTTACAAAGTCTGGCAAAGCAGCTGTATAACTTTCAGAATAATTTTTTTCATGTAAAAGTTCTTGCCATTGTCTAACCATTCCCATGTACTCATTGTTCAAAATAAATATTTTAATTGGCAATCTGTATTGTACAGCTGTAGACATTTCTTGCATTGTCATTAAAACTGATGCTTCTCCAGCAATATCTACAACTAGCTTCCCAGGATTTGCTATTTGTACTCCTATTGCTGCTGGAAGTCCATATCCCATTGTCCCTAGACCACCAGATGTCATCCATCTATTTGGTTTATTAAACTTATAATGTTGAGCTGCCCACATTTGATGTTGGCCCACCTCTGTGGTTATAAAAGTATCCTGTTTTTTCGTTAATTCATACAATCTTTGTACTGCATGTTGAGGTTTTATAATCTTATCGCTATTTATGAAGTTTAAAGATTTTTTTTCTCTCCATTTTGAAATTTGTTCCCACCATTTAGAGGTTTTTTGCTTGTTCGAACTAACAAAATTTTTATTTTTTTCTTTGAATCTTTTAATCAGAGATTTTAAAAGCTCTGAAACATCGCTTACTATTGCTAAATCAACTTTAATATTTTTACCGATTGAAGAGGGATCAATATCGACATGAATTTTTTTTGAACCTGGTGAAAATTCATCCACTTTTCCTGTTATTCTATCATCAAACCTTGCTCCAATATTTATCATAAGGTCACAATCATGCATCGCATTGTTTGCTTCGTAAGTTCCATGCATACCAAGCATTCCTAAAAATTGTGGATCGTCTCCCGGATAAGCTCCAAGACCTTGTAATGTAGAAGTAATAGGAAACCCAGTTAATGAAACTAATTCTCTTAAATATTTACTAGCTTCAGGACCAGAGTTGATTACTCCTCCTCCTGTATAAAAAATCGGTTTTGAGGATCTTTTTATTAGATCAATAAATTTATCTAATTCTAAATTAGATATTTTATGAGTTGCTTTACCATTAAGTTTTTTTTTAAGTGTGTTCTTTGAAAATTGATATTTACCTTTTTTAAATTGAATATCTTTTGGGATATCAACTAAAACTGGTCCTGGTCTACCTGTAGTTGCTACTTCAAAAGCTAAATGTAAAATTCTTGAGAGATCATTTACATCTTTAACTAACCAATTATGTTTTGTACATGGTCGTGTGATTCCAGTTGTGTCACATTCTTGAAATGCGTCCGTTCCAATTAAATGAGTTGGTACTTGACCGGAAATACAAACAAGAGGGACAGAGTCCATGTAAGCATCTGTAAGGGCTGTAACAGCATTTGTTGCTCCCGGTCCAGATGTAACTAATAGAACTCCAGGTTTACCGCTTGATCTAGCATATCCCTCAGCGGAGTGACCTGCTCCTTGTTCGTGTCTTGCTAAAATATGTTTTATGGATTTGTGATTTTTTAATTCATCATAAATTGGTAAAACTGCACCTCCAGGGTAACCAAAAATATATTCTACATTTTGATCCTCTAGTGCTTTAAATACAATTTCTGCTCCACTCAATAATTTAGGCATACATACAATCTAGCCTAGAATTGGATTGCGTCAAGTTTTAGCTTACAACTTTTAATGATTTTTTTAAAAGATTTGAGAAATTTTTCGAATAAAGCTTGCTCCAATTCTTCATATGGCCTCTTGCCCAAGTATTTTGTCTTTTTGCGTATTGTCTAGTCTTGATATTGATGAGCTCTATACATTGGTCCATAGAAATTGCTCTGCCGAGAAAATCATTAATTTCTTGAACACCAATTAATTTATTCGCTGATAGGTTTTTATTTACTTTTAGATTATTAAATCTTTTTACTTCATCAATACATTCTTTTTTAAACATCTTATTAATTCTTAAAGAAATTTTTTTAAGCAATATCTCTTTCGGTATGTCAATAAAGATTTTTTTTATTTCAAAATCTAAAAAATCAGATTTGGTATTGGCAAACCAATCAAATAATGATTTTTTTGTTTTCAGCTTAACTTCATATGCTCTTTGGAGCCTCTGCGAATCTGTAGGGACTATTTTGCCTTTAATTTTTGGATCAAGCTTTATAAGTTGCTTGTAAAATTTTTTAAATCCGAGTTTTTTGTATAACTTTCTCACTTTATTTCTAGTTTTAAAGTCAATGTCCGGAATTTTACTCATACCTTTGGTGATAGTGTTAAAATAGAGACCTGTTCCGCCCACAATGATGGGAATTTTTTTCTTTTTTAAACAAATATTAATTTTCTTTTTAGCTTGCTTAAGCCAATCCCCAGCGGAAAAATATCTTTTTACCGAAATAATCCCATAAAGATGGTGCTTGATTTTTTTTGTATCTATTTCACTCGGTCGCGATGATAAAATTTTAAACTCTTTAAAGACTTGCATGCTGTCTGCATTAATGATTTCACCATTTAACTTTTTTGCTAAGCTAATTGCAAGTTTTGATTTTCCTGAAGCTGTTGGACCGGCTAAAAGAATAATTTTTTTAGACAAACTAATTTATTTTTACACCTAAGTATCTTCTTCTATTATTTTTATTTATTATTGTAAGGAGCAATGTTTTTTCGCCTTTCTTAAAGATACCATCAACCTTTCTTTTTAAATCCATCGGGTTTTTCACTGAGGTTTTTTGTACTTCGATAATTATATCGTTGATACTTAATAAATTAAGTAATGGGCTTCGATTAGAAATATCTGTAATTACGACTCCAGTTATATTCTTATTTAATTTTCTTGAAGTAATATCTTCAATGTTAATATCCCTCACTGCTATTTTTAAACTTTCAATATCTAAATCTTTTTTTACTATTTTTGGTTTTGTTTCTTTAAACTCTTCAGATGTTTCAAGTCTTCCGAGAATTAATCTTTTTGAAATTAATTTTTTATTTCTCCAAATTTTTAATTCTACACTTTTACCAACCTCGGTACTTGCTACAACATTAGGTAGTTTTTTCATTGTATTTATTCTTTTTCCATCAAATTCTAAAATAATATCTCCTGCCTTGATGCCTGCTTTTTCTGCGGGGCTATTTTTTCCAACGCTTGCTACTAATGCACCTTCGGGTTTTTTTAATTTTTCAACATCAGCTATCTCTTTACTGACCTCTTGTATTCTCACACCCAACCAACCCCTTTTTGTTTCTCCAAACTTAATTAATTGATCTATTACGTTCGATGCGGCGTTAGCTGGAATTGCGAATCCAATACCAATAGAACCTGACTGACCAGGGGCAATTATCGCGGTATTAATTCCTATTACTTCACCTTTCAGATTAAATAAAGGTCCACCTGAATTACCTTGGTTAATTGATGCATCAGTTTGTATAAAATCCTCATACCTTGTTAATCCGATTTGTCTGTTTCTTGCTGAAATAATTCCTGAGGTAACAGTTCCGCCTAAACCAAAAGGATTTCCAATAGCCACTACCCAATCACCAACTCTTGCTTTACTAGAGTCACCAAAAGATACAGGTTGAAACTTATCTTTAGTTTCCATTTTTATGACTGCAATATCCATGTAAGGGTCTGCACCAATTATTTTTGCCTCATATTCTTTTTCACCTACTCTAACTAAAATATCTTCTGCATTGGCCACCACATGATTATTAGTTATAACAATTCCGTTTTCCTCTATGATAAAACCAGACCCAAGAGAAGAAGCCTTTCTTTCTGTTGGTCTTTCAAAGTCTTTAAACATTTCACCAAATGGCGATCCTGGTGGAAATTGAAAAGGAAATTGATTTGTAGTTGTTCTCACGGTTTGAGTTGTTGAAATATTAACTACAGATGGCATTAGTTTTTCCGCTAAATCAGCAAAAGACTCGGGGATGGGTTTTGCGTTAGCAATAGAGAAATTGAAAATAAATAAAATGACTATTTTTTTAATTAATGACATTTAACTTTTTATATACCAAATTATTAAAAAACCGATAATCAAAAAAACTATTCCTAATAATCTAAGTTTGCTTTCAGGAGTTTCTTTAATCATCTCAAGTATGCTTTTAATTCTTGACGGGAAAATGGCTAAAAACAGACCTTCCACAAAAAAAACTAAGCCAATTGCAATAATAAACTCGTTCACAATGTTAAATTATATTTATCTTTTAATGTTTGGCTTAATTGACTTCCCAAAAAACTTAAAAAATTCACTGTCTGGTGATAAAACTAGTGACGTTTCTCCACCTATTAAAGCTTTTTCATATGCTTGCATAGCTCTATAAAAAGCAAAAAATTGTGGATCTCGTCCGAAAGCATTTGCAAAAATTTTATTTCTTTGACCGTCTCCCTCACCTTTCATTATCTCAGACTTTTTGTTTGCCTGAGCTAAAATTACAGTTACATCTTTGTCAGCTGTCGATCTTATCTTTTGTGCTATTTCAGCACCTTGGGCTCTGAATTCTTTTGCTTCCCTCTCTCGTTCAGTTTGCATTCTTTTATAAATAGCTTCACTGTTTGCTGGAGGTAGATCTGCTCTTTTAATCCTTACATCTACAATATTAATTCCAAAATTTTTAGCTTCTTCATTAACTTGTGATTGAATTATTTGCATTTGTCTTGCTCTATCCGTAGATAATAGAGTAGCTAATTCTTGAGTACCTAACACACCTCTTATTCTAGAATTTATAATCGTAGATAATCTTGATCTGGCAACTCTCTCATTTCCGACTGAAATATAAAATTTTAATGGATCTACAATTTTAAATCTTGCGAATGCGTCTACAATTAATCTTTTTTGATCTGCCGCAATTACTTCTTCCGGATCGTTATCCAAGTTTAGAATTCTTTTGTCTAAATAAACTACGTTCTGAATGAATGGTAATTTAAAGTTTAATCCTGCTTTTGTAACAATTTTCTTAGGGTCACCAAATTGAAGGACAATTGCTTGACTAATTTCTTGCACGATAAACAAAGATTGAAAAATTATTACTCCAACTAATATTATTGCAGGGACTATAAATTTAACTGCTTTCATTAATTATTACTTCCTTTTTTTAATTCTGGTAATGGTAAGTATGGAACGACACCTGAACCAGACTCTTTATCAATAATTACTTTATCGATATCGGCTAGAACTTTTTCCATTGTCTCAAGATACATTCTTTCCTGTGTGACTTGTTTGGCATTTTTGTACTCATTATAAATTGCTAAAAACCTGCTTGCTTCACCCTCAGCTTTTGCTACAACCTCTTTTTTATAAGCCTCGGCTTGTTGTAAAACTTGTTCAGCTTCACCTCGTGCTCTTGGTATTACGTCGTTGGCGTATGCCTCCGCCTCATTCTTTGATCTTTCTCTATCTGCTCTTGCAGCTTGCACATCTCTAAAAGCATCTATAACT
Source organism: uncultured Pelagibacteraceae bacterium (assembly GCA_902590755.1). Lineage (GTDB taxonomy): Bacteria > Pseudomonadota > Alphaproteobacteria > Pelagibacterales > Pelagibacteraceae > Pelagilacustribacter. The sequence continues at coordinate 43,184 of CACIYA010000002.1, forward strand.
TGTTCAGGTGGGTCAGCTTGTTGTGTTTGAACTTGAGTTAATTGAATTCCTGATCCATATTCATCTAAAATTAGCTGTGCTATCTCCTGAACTTCTACCTCAATTTTAGACCTTCCTTCAGTCAAGATATTTTGAATTTTGTTTTTTGCTATAACTTCTCTCATAGCCGTTTCTGATGCAGCTTTAACTGTTTCAACAGGACTTTGTATGTTGAATAAAAACTTTTGCGCATCTTTTATAACCCAAAATACTGAATAGTTAATGTCTACAATATTCTCGTCCCCAGTTAACATTAAGCTTTCCTCTGGAACATTTCCGACTCCAGATGATCTACCGCTGTCACTTGCAGGTCTAAAACCGACGTCAACTCTATTTACTTTTGTAACTTTTGGAGTAAGCACTCTCTCAAAAGGTGTTGGAAAGTGATAATGTAATCCTGGTTGAGTTGTATTTACGTATTTTCCAAATCTTAAAACAACTCCTTGCTCATCGGGTAACACTCTGTAAAGGCCACTTGCTATATAAAGCAGTGCAACTATTATCAAACCAATTACTATAGGTCTTGAGCCTCCGGATTTACCGCCAGAAAATTTATTAATTGTTTTTTGGAAATTTTTAATTATATCGTCAATGCTAGGCGGATCTTGTCTACTGCCTGATCCATTGCCACCTGGAGAGCCTCTACCTCTATCGCCCCCTGGGGGTGATCCCCAAGGTGATTGATTTTTTAAAATCTTGTCTTTAAAACTCATGACACTTTATATAGTGACTTTTCTCCCAAAAACAAGTTAAGAAGGAGCGCTATAATGTCTAAAACGATTAATAAAATTGAAAGATGAGCCAAAAACCACCTCCAAAACAATTTATCAAAAATCCTATTAATGGAACAAAATATACTCTCCTTGTTTCAAGTGCAAAAGGAGGGGTTGGCAAATCTACTATTGCAGTTAATCTTGCATTTGCTCTTCAAAAATTAGGTTTCAAAATTGGGATACTTGATGCTGATGTCTATGGCCCTTCCTTACCTAAATTGTTGAATTTAAAAGATAAGCCAAAAAGCGAAGATAATAAATCAATAATTCCATTAGAAAAATTTGAAGCTCAATGTATGTCTATGGGCTTACTAATTGATGAACAAACACCAATGATGTGGAGAGGCCCAATGGTTATAAGTGCAATTAAAACAATGACACAAAAAGTTCTTTGGAAAGATAGAGATTTTATAATAATAGATATGCCTCCCGGGACTGGAGATACTCAATTAACTTTTGTTCAAGAAGTAAAAATTGATGGAGCTATAATAGTTTCTACTCCTCAAGATCTTGCTTTGTTAGATGTGAAACGAGGAATTCAAATGTACGAGAAAACTGGTGTAAAAATATTAGGTCTTATTGATAATATGAGTTTTTTTATAGGCGATGATGGTAAAGAATATAAAATTTTTGGAGAAGGTGGTGTTGAAAAAACTGCTAAAGAATTTAACAAAGAATTTTTAGGTAAATTACCTTTAAATGAAGATTTAAGATCTTCTGCTGACAATGGTGTACCTTTAACTTATTCAAAACCAGATCATGAAATTTCAAAATTATTTATAAATATTGCTGAAAATATTAAACAATCTTTTCAGTAAAACCAAAAGAATTCATTAATTCATTCCATTCTCGTTTTGATAAGCCTGAACTTTCATGA
>CACIYA010000003.1 GCA_902590755.1 uncultured Pelagibacteraceae bacterium
AAGATCCTAAGCCAAGGAAAGAAAGAAACCCTATAACATCTGTAATTGTTGTTACAAAAACACTTGAAGCTAAAGCAGGATCAATATTTAATTTTTTTAATGATACTGGTACTAAAATACCAAATAATCCAGCAACAATCATATTTAAGACCATTGAAATACCAATCAGAAGCGAAAGATTTAATTCTTTAAACCATAATTGAACTATAATTGCAGTAATTATTGCAAAAATTATGCCATTTAAAATACCTATCAAAAATTCTTTACCGACTACTTTATTGAAGTTACTTTTTGATAATTCTTTGGTAGCTATTGCTCGTATAGTAACTGCTAAAGTTTGCATCCCAGCATTTCCCCCCATTGAAGCAACTATTGGCATAAGAAAAGCTAAAGCTACCATTTGTTCAATTGAAGCTCCAAAGAAACTTATAACCCAAGTAGCAAGTAAAGCAGTAAATAGATTTAATAATAGCCAATTAAATCTTCTTTTTGTTTTTAGCATAACGCTATCGGTAATTTCTTCATCACCAACACCCGCTAAACGTAAAGCATCTTCTTCTGCTTCTTCTTGAACAACAGTTACAACATCATCAGCAGTAATCATACCAACTAATTTATTCTCTTTATTAACTACTCCTGCGGAAACTAAGTTATAATTTTCAAAAGTAAGACCAACTTCTTCTTTATCCATATTAACTGAAATTAAAACTGGCATTTCTCTCATTATAGAGTTCATTTTTAAATCTCTAGATGTTCTTAATACTCTTGATGAAGGAACAGTTCCAATTGGTTTAAAGTCATTATCTACAATAAATATCTCTAAAAATTCTTCAGGTAATTCTTTGTCTTCTCTTAAATAATCTATTGTTTGTCCTACAGTCCAATTGCTTGGTACTGCTGTAAATTCTCTTTGCATAATTCTTGCTGCAGAGTCTTCTGGGTAACTTAAACCCTCTTGAAGTAAAAATTTATCTTTTGGAGGTAGTTTTTCTAAAACTTTTTCTTTTACCTCTTTTGATAAGTTTTCGAGAATTTTAATAGCATTATCAGACTCTAATCGTTTTATTATTTTAGTAAGAGAGTCTATAGAAAGTAATTGTAAAACTTCACTTTGAATTGATTCATTTAATTCTATAAAAATTTCTGGATCAATATTAAACGACTCAATTTCAATTAATTTATTTCTTGTATCAGGGTTTAAATTTTCAATTAAATTAGCAACATCAGCTTCATGTAAATCTTTTAATGTTTGATTGATAAATTCAACGTTTCTATTTTCAATATTTTGAGTAAAAGTATTGATAAATTCTTTATTAAAATCTAAATTGACTTTTTTTGCCTCACCTGATTTTACTAAAGCCATAAATACCTCTTTAAGTTTTTTTGAGACTATTAATCTATATAATGATAAAATTCAAATTAAATGAGTATAGAAATTAAAATTAGCAAAAAACGTATACCCTATACAGTGGCAATGCTTTATCTCAATAAAAGAGTTGAGGAAGTAAAAAATGGTACAAAAAGAGAATTATTGTGGATTCTGGAACATCCGACTACTTACACAGCTGGGGTAAGTTTCAACAAAAAAGAAATAATAGATAAAAAAATTAAAATAATTAAATCAAATAGAGGAGGCAAAATTACTTTGCATAACCCCGGGCAAAAAATTATTTATTTTGTAATCGATTTAAATAAAAGAAAGAAGGACATAAGAAAGTTAATAAACTCAATAGAAAAAAGTATAATACAATTTTTAAAGAGTTATAGAATCCAATCCAAAAGTGATAAGAAAAATATTGGTATATGGGTTAAAGATAAAAAAATTGCAGCAATAGGTATTAGAGTATCTAGATGGGTAGCCTATCATGGTTGTTCAATAAATATTTCAAATAATTTAAATCAATATTTGAAAATTATTCCTTGTGGCCTAGATAATAAAAAGGTTACTTCTATATTTGAAATAATTTCATCTAAACCAAAAAAATTTGAAAATAGTTTAGCAAAAATTTTTATTAAAAATATTAATGATATTTAAATATTCTTTTTAAGAAAATCTTCAAATACACTGTTGTATTTTGCTTTAAAGTTATATTGAATATTGTTTATCATAAATTTTATTTTATGCGCATGTAACATAAGGTTTTTTATTTTTATTCTTTTTCTATCATTTAAAAAATATTTATCATCTCCTACTATTGGACATCCAATTTTAAGTAATTGTTTTCTTAATTGATGCTTTCTTCCAGTGATTGGGTTTAATTCTAAAAATGAATAAGCTTCGTTCGACTTAATAATTTTAAGATTTGATACAGCTTTTTGTGAAATTTTTTTATTATTTTCGTAGTAAATTAAATTATCTTTCATCATTTTTATAGACTTATTAACTTTTCCATATACTATTGCTAAATAGGTTTTATGAATTTTTCTTATCCTAAAAAGTGAAGTAAATAATTGAGCAAATTTTCGATTTTTAGAAATTATAAGGACTCCAGATGTTTCTTTATCTAATCTGTGAACAATAAAAGGTTTTGAATTTTCAAAGTATTTTGAATTCTTTAATATATCTATTAGATTTTTAAAAGATTTTGTACCTGATTGAACTGGGATGCCAATTGGTTTGTTTAATACTATAAAATTTTCATTATCTTCTATTATGTAATCATCATAAAAACCAATTTCTTTTTTCTTGGGTAAATATTTAATCTTTTTCTTTTTATCTACCGGTTTTAATTTTGAAATATCATAAATTTCAATTAAATCACCTGTCTGAAGTCTATAGGATGATTTAGTTCTTTTTTTATTAACTTTAATTTTATTTTGTCTCAGTAATTTTTCTAATAAAGAGTGTGGTAAGTTTATTATTTCATTTTTAAACCATTTATCTAGACGTGAGTGATGATAATCATCGTCTACAGTATATGATTTAGGCATGGAAGCTTAATTTATTTAGTAGCTACTTTAGGCTCTGGTTGAACTTCTTTCTTCTTATCTTTTGTTTCAGTTTTTTTTGGCTTGTCAACTTTTTTGGCCTCAGGATTTCGATCAACTAACTCAATCACAGCCATTGGTGCATCGTCACCTGTTCTAAAACCAGCTTTAAGCACTCTTGAATATCCACCTTTTCTTGAGCTGTATCTCTTGGATAATTCTTCAAATACTTTAGTTACAGATTTTTTATCTTGAAGTTTTGAAAATAATCTTTTTTTATTACTTAAATTATTATCTTTTCCAATTGTAATAACTTTATCTATTTGAGGCTTTAGTTCCTTAGCCTTTGGAAGTGTAGTAATGATCTGTTCATACTTAATAAGAGAATTAAGCATATTTTTAAATAAAGCTTTTCTGTGCTCGCTTGTTTTATTTAATTTTCTATAACCTAATCCGTGTCTCATTAATAATTATTTTCCTCTAATTTCTTGGATAATTCTGCGATATTATCTGGTGGCCAATTAGGTATTTCCATTCCAAGATATAAAGACATTGTGTTTAAAACCTCCTTAATCTCATTGAGAGATTTTCTACCAAAGTTTGGGGTTCTTAACATTTCTGGCTCTGTTTTTTGAACCAAGTCACCAATATAAATAATATTGTCATTTTTGAGACAATTCATAGATCTAACTGATAATTCCAATTCTTCAACTCTTTTAAGTAAATTTCTATTAAATTCTGGCTCTGTCGATTTAACTTCTTTTACTACTTCTTGAGGATCCTCAAAATTTACAAACATAGACAGTTGGTCTTGAAAAATTCTAGCAGAGTAAGCGATCGCATCTTCAGCATCTACAGTGCCATTGGTTTCAACTGTCATTATTAACTTATCATAATCTAATGCACTACCTGCTCTGGTATTTTCAACAGAAAATGAAACTTTTTTAACTGGACTAAATAAAGAGTCAATTGAAATTAAACCTAGTGGACTTTCTTCAGACTTATTTTTTGGTGCTTGGACGTACCCTTTGCCTGTACTTACCATTAATTCCATATGAAAATTAGTTTTTTCATCTAAATTGCAAATAGTTTGTTCTGGATTAAGTATTTCTATGTCTGGAACTAATGTAATATCTTTTGCTTTAACCTCTTTTGGACCTTTAATATCTAAGATAACTTTTTTTGTACTTGAAGATGAAGATTTGATTGCTAAGTTTTTAACATTTAATACAATATCTGTTACGTCTTCTCTTACTCCTTTAATAGAGGAAAACTCGTGTAAAACTCCATCTATCTGTATTGCTGTAACGGCTGCTCCTTGAATTGAAGATAAAAGAATTCTTCTCAGTGAATTTCCTATAGTTTGACCAAAACCTTTTTCTAAAGGTTCTGCTATTACTTTTGCTATAGTTTTATCTTCATTGCTGGTAATTTCTAACTTGTTTGGTTTAATTAAAGCTTTCCAATTTTTATCAATAATATTTGATGTTGTTTGCATTAAACTCTCCTTCTTTTTGGTGGTCTTGCCCCATTATGTGGCATTGGTGTTGTATCTTTAATAGACATAATTTTAAATCCTCTTGATTGTAAAGATCTTAAAGCTGTCTCTCGTCCTGAGCCTGGGCCTTTAACTTGAACTGTCAAAGTTCTCAGTCCCTGCTCAAAAGCTTTTGCGCCAGCATCATCAGCTGCTACTTGCGCTGCATAAGGAGTCGATTTTCTTGAACCTTTAAATCCTTTAGAGCCAGCAGATGACCAAGAAACTACATTTCCACTTTCATCTGCAATTGAAATTATAGTATTATTAAATGTCGAATAAACGTATGCAATTCCAGATGTGATATTTTTTTTAATTTTTTTCTTTTTCTTGAAGGAACTTGATCTTTTTGCTTCAGATTTAGCTGGTTCAGTTTTTTTTTCTACTTTTTCGTTTTTTTTATTCATTTACTTTTTATTTTTTAAGTGGTGTCAATTTTTTACCTGCAATAGCAATTGCTTTACCTTTTCTAGTACGCGCATTACATTGTGTTCTTTGCCCCCTAACAGGTAATTTTTTTTTATGTCTTGAGCCTCTATAACATGCCAAATCAACTAATCTTTTAATATTAACTGATACCTCTCTTCTTAAATCTCCCTCAACTTTATAATTTCCATCAATAAATTCTCTAATTTTCAGCACTTGCTCTTCGGTAAGTTCATTTACTCTTTTAGATGATGGGATGCTAAGCTTTTCACAAATTTTTTTTGATGAGTGTAACCCTATTCCATGAATATATGTTAAAGCAATACTAACAACTTTGTTCTGTGGAATGTTTATTCCTGCTATACGAGCCATAATTAAATGAATTCTAATATCTTGCGTATTTATATTGAGTAATCTCTTAAAGTCAACCCTTGATACCTTCAATTATGCCGCTAATTTCAGTGTTAATTTCAGATATGCTTACCTCTCCATTTATTACTCTTAGTAATTTGGATTTCTGATAATAGTCAATAACTGGTTTTGAGGATTTTTCATAAGTTTGATATCTTTTAATAGCTATTTTCTCGTTATCATCTGCTCTATTTTCTTGAGATTGTCTTTCAAAAATTCTTTTTTTTACAGTTTCTAAACTTACAGACAGTTTTAAAACTATATCAATTTTCTGATTATATTTTTCAAGCACATTATCGAGATTTTTAGCTTGTAAAATAGTTCTTGGATATCCATCAAATATAATTTTATTTTTAAAAATATCGTTAGAAATAAATTGTTCAATTAATTTTCCTACAATCTTATCTGAGACTAGTTCTCCTGAATTCATAATTGAAGATATTTCATTTCCAAGCGCAGTTTTGTTTTTTATCTCATTTCGTAAAAGATCACCTGTAGACAACTGGTGTAAGTTATATTTTTGTACAATGAATTTTGACTGAGTTCCTTTTCCTGCTCCAGGAGGTCCAAAAATTACTATATTCATTTATTTTTACTTGCCGAACTTAGTTTTTTTAATCAAAGACTCATATTGAGAACTCATTAATCTTGTTTGAACTTGAGTAACAGTATCCATAGCTACAACAACTACAATTAAAATTGATGTTCCACCTAAATAAAAAGGTATTGGATATTTTGATATTAAAAATTCCGGCATCAAACATACAAATGTTAAATACATTGAGCCAATTGTTGTTAGTCTCATCAAGATAGTCTCTATATATTCCGCAGTCCTTTCCCCTGGTCTTATACCAGGAACATAGCCACCATATTTTCTTAAATTTTCTGCAGTTTCCTTTGGATTGAAAACAATAGACGTGTAAAAAAAAGAAAAAAAGATTATACCTGAGGCATACAACAACATGTATAAGGGCTGTCCTTGTGTGAACATTGAGGATATTTTTAAAAAAGTATCTGACTCTGCAAAACCAAAATTTGAAATTGTAACTGGTAACAATAGCAACGCTGATGCAAAAATTGCAGGTATAACTCCAGCAGTATTTATTTTTAAAGGTAAATGAGAGGACTCGCCTCCGTACATTTTATTTCCAACTTGTCTTTTAGGATAATTTATTAAAATTTTTCTCATTGCTCTCTCAAAAAATACGATAAATAAAACAGTTAAAATTACCAAAATAAAAATCCCAACAATCATTAAAGCAGAAAGGGCTCCAGTTCTTCCCAATTCAAAAGTTGAAGCCAATGCTCTTGGGATTTCAGCCACAATTCCAGAGAAAATTATTAATGAAATACCGTTTCCAACTCCTCTTAAAGTTATTTGTTCTCCTAGCCACATTAAGAATGTAGTTCCTGCTACTAAAGAGATAGTTGTAATCACTCTAAATGACATACCAGGATCTGTAACTAAATTACCAGCATTCTCCAAGCCAACAGATACTCCATAACCCTGCAAACAAGCAATCAAAACTGTTCCGTAACGCGTGATTTGAGTAATTTTTTTTCTACCAATTTCGCCCTGTTCTTTCAAATTTTTAAAGTAATCTGAAACTCCCGTTAATAATTGAACAATAATAGATGAAGAAATATAAGGCATAATACCAAGTGCAAAAATTGCCATTCTAGTAACAGCTCCACCTGAAAACATATTAAACATTCCAAGTAAACCTTTTTGACTAGAAGCCATAATTTCTTTTAATGCATCTGGATCAATTCCTGCTAAAGGAACATAAGTTCCTAATCGGTAAATAACTAATATTAGTATTGTAAAAAAAATTCTATTTTTTAAATCTTTAGCCTGACTAAAAGCACCAGGTGTATTGAGTGTTTCACTTGACATAAAAATTATTTTTTAATTATATTTAATTTTCCACCTGCTTTTTTTATTTTTTCTAATGCCTGCTTTGATACATAATGAGCTGTAATCTCTATATTGTTTTTTATTTCTCCTGTACCTAAAATTTTTAATTTTGAGTATTTTTTACTTATAAGTTTTTTATCTTTTAAAGTTTGTAAATCAAATTTATCTTTTACTTCATCAAGATATTTGTCTAAAAAACTTTGAATTTTTGAAAGGTTTAAAATAGCTATTTTGTCCTGTCTTAAAGTTTTAAATCCTCTTTTAGGTAATCTTCTGTATAAAGGCATTTGACCACCCTCAAAACTTTTTATAGCCACACCTGATCTTGATTTTTGACCTTTGTGTCCTCGTGAGGAAGTTTTTCCACGTCCTGATCCTATGCCTCTACCCACTCTAATTTTCTTTTTATTTGTTTTTACTAAATTATTGAGCTGCATTATTTTGTCTCCCTTTTTAAAACGATATCAGAAATTTTTTTTCCTCTAATTACTGATAGAACTTTTGGAGAATTTTGAGACTTAAGACCATTTACACAAGCTTTTAATACATTATGAGGATTTGCGGAACCTAGGGACTTTGCAACAACATCTTGAATTCCTAAAACTTCACACACCGATCTTATTGCACCTCCCGCAATTATCCCAGTACCCGCAGGTGCAGCTCTTAAAAATACTTTCCCTGATCCGTTTTTTCCTTTCACATCATGGTGAAGTGTTCTTCCCTCTTTTAAAGGAATTTTTATCAAACTTCTTTTTGCTACCTCTGTGGCTTTTTTAATTGCATCAGGAACTTGTTTAGATTTACCTTGTCCAATACCTATTGATCCTTTCTGATTGCCTACAACAACTAAAGCGGCAAATCCAAATCTACGTCCACCTTTCACAACTTTGGTAATCCTATTAATTGCAACTAACTTTTCTTTTATATCGCTCTCAATTTTTTTATTTTCCACCATAATTAAAATTTTAATCCATTTTTTCTTAATGTTTCCGCAAATAATTTAATCCTCCCATGATATTTATAAGCTCCTCGATCAAAATAAACATTGTTGATATTCTTTTCTTTAGCTCTTTTAGCTAAAATCTCTGCTATTAAAGAAGATTTATCAATTTTCTTTGTTTTTTTAGATTTTATTTCTTTTTCAATTGATGAAGCAGAAACAAGTGTTTTATTTTTTTTATCATCAATAATTTGAGCTGATAAATTTTTTAAAGATTTTGAAACAGAAATTCTTAATTTGTTTATATTAACATCTTTTAGTTTTTTTCTATTTCTTATTTTTCTTTTAATTTTTGTATCAATTCTAGCCATTACTTCTTTTTTCCTTCTTTTCTTAGAACATATTGTCCTTTTTCTTTAATACCTTTTGCTTTATAAGGCTCGACAGGTTTTAAATTTTTAATATCAGCTGCAATTTTAGTTACTAACTCTTTATCAACTCCGTTGATCTTGATTATAGTTTGCTTTTCAACTGTAATTTTTATTTCTTTTGGAATTCTAAAATTTATATCGTGACTAAAGCCAAGTTGGAGATTTAAATTTTCACCTTTTAAATTTGCTCTAAAACCCACACCACTGAGCTCTAATATTTTTTCATGTCCACTTGTTACTCCCGTAACTGCATTATTAATTAAACTTCTATAAGTGCCCCACATAATAGAAGTTTTTTTATCTACATCTTTTTTAAGAGGTTTAAGCTCAAAGGAGTTTTCAACTAATTTTGATGAGAAAATTTTATCATTAATATTAAGTTTTTTCGTACCTTTTGGACCTGAAATTGTTAAATTACTGCCCTCAATCTTAATTGATGAGTCTTTCGGAACAGTAATATTTTTTTTTCCAATTTTAGACATTAAAATACCCTACAAATTATTTCGCCACCTACATTATTTTTTCTAGCTTCAGTATCGCTCATAACACCTTTAGGTGTCGACAAAATTGCTAATCCAAGTCCATTCATCACTTTAGGTATACTATTTGCTCTTGAGTAAACTCTTCTACCTGGTTTTGATACTCTTTTAATTTCTTTTATAACTGGGTCTCCTTCATAGTATTTTAGCTTTATTTTTAAACTAGTTTTATTATTTTCATTTTTTTCAATAAAGTAATCAATTATATATCCCTCGTTTTTCAAAATTTCTAAAATATTTTTTCTGAATTTCGAGGATGGTATATATACAGAATTTAATGATCTCATTTGTCCATTTCTAATTCGTGAAAACATATCTCCTATCGGATCTGTAAAACTCATATTCCTCCTACCAACTTGATTTTGTTATTCCTGGGATTTTGCCTGAAGAAGCCATATCTCTCAGTGCTATCCTAGATATTTTTAATTTTCTATAAACGCCGTGAGGCCGACCTGAAACTTCACATCTATTTCGTATTCTTATTTTAGATGAGTTTTTTGGTAATTTATTCAACTTAAGTTGAGCTTCAAATCTCTCAGATAATTCTAATTTTTTATTTTTAATTATTTTTTTTAAAGCCTCTCTCTTTTTTGCAAATTTCTTTACTAACTTTATTCTTCTATTATTTTTTTCTATTGAGCTTTTTTTTGCCATATAATCCTCAGTTGTTTTTATTTGTTAAAGGAAAATTAAATTCTTTTAACAATTCTAAAGTTCCTTCTTTATTTTTACTTGTTGTTACTATTGTTATGTCTAGTCCTCTAATTTTATCAACTTTATCAAAGTTCACTTCTGGAAAAATAATATGTTCTTTTATCCCAAATGAAAAATTATTAGAACTATCTATTCCTTTTGATGATAAACCTCTAAAATCTTTTATTCTAGGCAATGCTATATTCACTAGTCTGTCTACAAACTCGTACATCTTACTTGATCTTAATGTGACTTTTACTCCAGCATTTGATCCTTTTCTTGTCTTAAAATTTGAAATTGATTTCTTAAACTTCGTTGTTATAGGTTTTTGTCCAGAAATTAAAGCCATATCGTCAATACATATCTTTAATTTTTTTCCATCAGAGGCGTCTTCTCCGAGCCCCATATTTAAAATTATCTTTTTTATTTTGGGAACGTCATGTTTATTCTTTAGAGAAAGTTTACTCATTAATTTAGTTATTATCTCTTTTTCATATGTAACTTTTAATCTTGCGCTCATTTTTTACTCTTTTCTTTTTTTATTTTTTTTTCTACATCAATATTTTTAATATTCGACTGATGTATAAAACTTTCTTTAGTTATAATTCCACCTTTGTTCTCTTTAGTTGGCTTTAAATGTTTTTTTATTAAATTAATTGATTTTATTTTAACTTTTTGTAAGCTTCTATTTATTTCTAGTATTTCACCTGTTTTCCCTTTGTCCTTTCCAGAAATTATTTTTACTTGAATACCTTTTTTTAATATCATTTTAAAGAACCTCCGGTGCTAAAGAAATTATTTTAGTATGGCCTCTAGATCTTAATTCTCTTGTAACAGGACCAAAAATTCTTGTTCCTATAGGTTCACCTTTATCATCAGTTAATACTACTGCATTATTATCAAATTGAACTTTTGATCCATCGTTTCTGTAGATCTCTTTTCTCGTGCGCACAACTACGGCTTTGTGTACTGCGCCTTTTTTAACTTTTCCTTTTGGAATTGCATCTTTAACACTAATCACAATTATATCTCCAACAGAGGCATATCTTCTTTTTGAGCCACCTAAAACTTTTATGCACTCTACGATTTTAGCTCCTGTGTTGTCTGCTACAGCTAATTCTGTTTGAATTTGTATCATTTTTCAATAACCTGCCATGTTTTCTTTTTTGAAATTGGTTTACATTCAATTATAGAAACCTTTTCTCCTTCTTTAACATTGTTCTTTTCGTCGTGAGCGTGGTACTTCTTAGATCTTTTAATGACTTTCTCATAAAAAGGGTGTTTAAATTTTCTTGTTACCTCTACAACGATAGTTTTATTATTTTTAGCACTTACAACTGTTCCTTTAAGTATTTTTTTTGTCATTTTTTCCTTTAATTAATGTATATAATCTTGCAACATTTTTTTTAATTTCATTAAATTGTGCAGGATTATTAATTTGATTATTTATCTTTTTAAATCTTAAATTGAATAAGTCTTTTTTAAGCATTAGTATTTTTTTCTCCGCTTGGTCTTTGGTTAATTGTTTATCTTCTTTTTTTTTTACCATTTATCTTTTTACAAATTTAGTTTTAATCGGTAATTTTGCAGATGCTTTATATAAAGCTTCTCTTGCAATTTCTTCACTTACTCCATCTACTTCAAAAATTATTCTCCCAGGTTTTACTCTACACGCATAATATTCAGGAGATCCTTTCCCTTTTCCCATTCTTACTTCAGTTGGTTTCTTAGATACTGGAATATTGGGAAATATCCTTGTCCAGACTTTTCCAGTCCTTTTCATATACCTTGTTAATGCAACCCTTGCTGCCTCTATTTGTTTCCCAATTATTCTCTCTGGTTGAATGGCTTTTAATCCAAATTGACCATAATTTAATTTAACCGCTCTTGCAGCGTTTCCATGTATTCTTCCTTTGAATGCTTTTCTGAATTTAGTTCTGACTGGTTGAAGCATTTTTTACCCTTTCTTTTTTTTCTTTTTCAACATCTTTTGCCATAAGCTCACCTTTAAAAATCCATACTTTAACACCTATGATACCGTAAGTAGTTAAAGCTTCTGCAAAACCATAGTCTATGTCTGCTCTAAGCGTATGTGATGGTATACTGCCCTCTCTTAACCATTCAGTTCTAGCTATTTCGTTACCAGCTAGTCTGCCACTAAGCATAACTTTTATTCCTTTTGCGTTGAGTCTCATTGCAGACTGCATAGCTCTTTTCATAGCTCTTCTATAAGCCACTCTTTTTACAAGCTGTTGTGCAATATTTTCAGCAACAAGGTTGGAGTTTAACTCAGGTTTTTTTATTTCTTTGATGTTCACATTTACATCACCGTTTGTAATTTTCATTATATTTTTTTTAATTTTCTCAATGTCTGCACCTTTTTTACCGATTACAAATCCTGGCCTTGATGTGTGAATAGAAATAGTACATTTTTTTGATGATCTCTCAATTATTATTTCAGATACTCCAGAATTTGTAATATTTTTTTTAATATATTTTCTAATTTTGAAATCCTCTATTAGATATCTTCCAAAATCTTTTTTCTTTGCAAACCAAGTTGAGTCCCAACCTCTGTTAATACCTAAACGTAAACCTATAGGGTTAATTTTTTGTCCCATTACTTATTTACCTTTTTCTGTTTTATTGGCTCTTTTTTTTCTTCGAGAATTACCGTAACTCTACTAAATGGTTTTTTTATAGGACTAGCTCTACCTTTAGCTCTAGGCCTATACCTCTTCATTACTAATGATTTTCCAACGTAAGCTTCTTTTACAAACAAGTTGTCTATGTCGAATTGGTAATTGTTTTCTGCATTTGAAATAGCTGATTTTACAGTTTTGCTTACATCTTTAGCAATTCTTTTTCTTGTGAATTCTAAATCCCTTAAGACAACATCAACTTTTTTACCTTTAATAAAGTTACAAATTAATGAGAGTTTTCTAGGGCTTGATCTAATATTTTTATTAATTGCTTTGACTAATGTATTGTTTTTTTCCATTATTTTTTGTCTCCGCTAGCAGGTTTTTCCGCTGTTGCTGCAGCTTTTTTGTCTGCAGGTGTATGGCCTTTAAAAGTTCTAGTTGGAGCAAATTCTCCCAACTTATGCCCAACCATTTCCTCTGAAACTGTTATTGGAATAAATGTTTTTCCGTTATGAATCATAAAACTATGGCCTACAAAATCTGGAATTATTGTAGAATCTCTAGACCAAGTTTTTATTGGTTTTTTATTTTGTGCACCTTTAAGTTTATCAATTTTTTTTAATAAACTAGGATGAACAAAAGGACCTTTCCAAACTGATCTTGTCATTATTTATTCCTCTTCTTTCTTCTAGAAATTATAAATTTATCACTTCTTTTAGGTTTTCTAGTTTTTAACCCTTTTGCTGATTGTCCCCAGGGAGAAACCGGACTTCTACCGCCAGAAGTTTTTCCCTCACCTCCACCGTGTGGGTGGTCTACTGGATTCATCGCAACTCCTCTAGTTTGAGGTCTTTTTCCTCTCCATCTGTTCCTTCCTGCTTTGCCAATTTTAATATTTTTTTGATCTGGATTAGAAACTATTCCAATTGTTGCATTGCAATTATTGCTTACTTTTCTCATCTCACCTGATGAAAGTTTTAAAATAGCATAATCACCGTCAAATCCTGACAAAGTTACTGAGGAACCTGCTGAGCGAGCCAATTTAGCTCCATTTCCTGGAATTAGTTCAACGTTATGTAGTGAGGTACCAGGTGGAATATCTTTTAATTTAAGAGAATTTCCAATTTTAATCTCCACGTTTTGACCTGATACAATAGAGTCTCCTTTTTTTAGACCTTGAGGGCAAATAATATATTTTTTTTCTTTGTCTTTATAATCTATTAAAGCTATATAAGCAGTCCTATTTGGATCGTATTCTATCCTCTCTACAGTTCCCACAACATCTCTTTTATTTCTATAAAAATCTATCACTCTATACTTATGTTTTGATCCTCCGCCTATATGTCTAGATGTAATTCTCCCATTATTATTTCTACCGCCTGTAAAATTTTGACCTTTCGTTAAAGGTTTGTATGGTGACCCTTTCCATAAAGTTTTTTTATCAATAACAACGGTTCCTCTGGTTGATTTTGTATAAGGTTTAAAAGTCTTCAATGCCATTTTTTAAATTCCCGTTGTAAGGTCAATACTCTGACCTTTTTTTAATGTTATAATTGCTTTTTTATAACCACTTTTGAAAGATTTTCTTCCTTGTTTCATTTTCACTTTTGTTTTTTGATTTATAATATTAATTTTTACAACATTAACCTTAAAAAGTTTTTCAATATTTTTTTTTATAATTGTTTTGCTAGCTTTGTTGTGAACTTTAAAAACTGTTTTATTTTGATCAGACATAACTGTAGCTTTTTCAGTAATTATTGGACTTTTAATTGAGTCTATAAAATTAATTTTTTTCATTTAATATTCTACCTTGAATTTTTTTAGCCGATGATGATGTTATAATTACATTTTTGTATTTGAATAGATCATAAACATTTGCTCCATCATCTTTTATTATTTTAATATTTTTAATATTTCTAGCTGATCTATTTATGTTCTTTAAAGAGTCTTTATCTGATATTATTAAAGCGTTACTTAATTTATTTTTTTCTAAGAAATTATTAAAATCTTTTGTTTTTTTTATTTCTTTTTTTACATCGGCTAAAATGTGTAAATTTTTGTCTATATTTTTTTTAGATAACGTTTGAGCTAATGCAATTTTTCTTACTTTTTTATTTATTTTTTTTTCTTTATAGAAAGCACCTTTTGGTCCATGGGCTACTCCCCCACCAACAAAAATTGGAGCTTTCTTACTAGCATGACGAGCTCCACCACTTCCTTTTTGAGCTACTATTTTTTTTGTTGATCCTTTGATTTGGTTTCTTTGTTTTGTTTTAGCAACTCTTGGTTTTGAGTGATTAAGTTGCCAGTCTATAACAAATTTAATAAGCTTATGATTTACTTTTAGATTTATAAGTTTATCTGATATCTCTATAGAGCTTGATTTTGATCCATCAATATTTAGCAGAGGCAGTTTCATTTATTTTTTCCCCTTCTTTGCAGCTGATGCCTTGACTTTTGCTTCATGCTTCTCTTTGATTGTTTTTTTTCTAACGTTTTTTACAGATTCTCTTAAAAATACTTGAGTGTTTTTCGAACCTGGAATTGAACCTTTTAAATAGATTAAATTATTTTCTATATCAGATTTTATAACTTCTAAATTTAACATCGTCCTAATTTTATCACCCATATGTCCAGCCATTTTTTTTCCCTTAAATACTTTGCCAGGATCCTGCCTTTGACCTGTGGATCCATGAGATCTATGTGATACTGAAACACCATGTGATGCTCTTAGTCCGCCGAAATTCCATCTTTTCATAACTCCAGCAAAACCTTTACCAATTGTTTTAGATCTAACATCTAAAAATTTTTTGTCCTTAAATATTTCTAAACCTAGTTCATTACCTTCTTTATAAACATCAGTTTTTTGAACTCTAAATTCTTTTAATATTTTTTTTGGTTCTGTATTTTTTTTTGTAAAATAACCTTTCATTTGTTTTGTAAGTTTTGAGTTTTTTAGTTTGAAAAAACCTACTTTGATTGCTGAATAACCTCTTTTATCCTCGTTAATAATATCCAGCACTCTACCTTTTTCGACTTTAATTACCGTTACAGGAACTGATTGACCTGTATCCATAAACTCTCTTGTCATTCCAATTTTTGTGCCTATTAATCCTATGCTCATAAATTAAATCTTTATTTCTATATCTACTCCAGACGCTAAATCTAACTTCATTAATGCCTCAACTGTCTGAGGAGTAGGTTCAATTATATCAATTAATCTTTTGTGTGTTCTTGACTCAAACTGCTCTCTGCTTTTTTTATCAATGTGTGGAGATCTTAAAACTGTATATCTCTCAATCCGAGTAGGTAAAGGTATAGGCCCTTTGACTTGTGCTCCAGTCCTTTTAGCAGTATTTACGATCTCCTCTGTAGAAAGATCTAAAATCTTATTATCGTATGCTTTTAAGTGTATTCTTATATTTTGATTTTCCATAATTTAAGCTAGTTTTTTTGTCACCTCATCTTGAACATTTTGTGGCACTTTATCATAATGACTGAATTGCATTGTGTATTGTGCTCTTCCTTGAGTTGATGATCTTAGGTTATTGATATATCCAAACATATTTGCTAAAGGCACAACCGCATTAATTGCTGTAGCATTACCCCTAGGCTCTGTAGAACCAACTTGACCTCTTCTGCTGTTTAAATCTCCTATAACATCACCCATAAATTCTTCAGGAGTTACAACTTCAACCTTCATCATTGGTTCTAGTAATTTTAATGTTGCTTTTTGACAAGCTTCTCTGAAACAAGATCTGCTTGCAATTTCAAAGGCTAAAACACTTGAGTCTACGTCGTGATGAAGACCATCTAATATTTTTACTTTATAATCTATGATTGGAAAACCTGCTAAAATTCCACTATCTGAAACACTTTCTACACCTTTCTCTACTCCTGGAATAAACTCTTTCGGAATAGATCCTCCTTTAATTAGATTTTCAACTTCTCTCCCCTTACCTGCTTCTAAAGGCTCTACACTTAGTTTGACTTTAGCAAATTGACCAGCACCGCCACTTTGTTTTTTGTGAATATACTCCATTTCTGCAGAACCTAATATAGTTTCTCTGTAAGCCACTTGTGGGGCACCTATATTTGCTTCTACTTTAAATTCTCTTTTCATTCTATCTACTATGATATCCAAATGTAGCTCACCCATACCTTTAATAATGGTTTGACCTGACTCTTCATCTGAAGAGACTCTAAATGAAGGATCTTCTTTAGCTAACCTTGCTAATGCCTCACCCATTTTTTCTTGGTCACCTTTTGTTTTTGGTTCTACAGCAATTTCTATAACTGGGTCTGGAAATTCCATAGGTTCAAGTAAAATTGGATTTTTTGAGTCACATAAAGTATGTCCAGTAATAGTATGTTTAAGCCCAGCCAAAGCTACTATATCTCCTGCTGTAGCAGACTTAATATCTTCCCTGCTATTAGCATGCATAAGCAACATTCTGCCAATTCTCTCATCTTTATCTTTTGATGAATTTAATATAGATGTACCTGCATTAAGTGTACCAGAATAAATTCTGATAAATGTTAAAGATCCAACAAATGGATCGTTTGCAACTTTAAATGCTAAAGCAGAAAAGCTTTCTTTTTCATCAAATTTCATCGTAACTTTTTCCTCTGAACCAACTTTTGTTCCTTCTATTGATTTAAGATCCTGCGGACTTGGTAAGTAATCAATTACAGCATCAAGCAGAGGCTGAACTCCTTTATTTTTAAAGGCAGAGCCTGTTAGGATTGGAACAAAGCTAAACGACAAAGTTCCTTTTCTTATACATTTTATCAAATCTGTTTCTGATGGCTCTTTTCCGTCTAAGTAAGCCTCCATTAATTTTTCATCTTGTTCTACTGCAGTCTCTACAAGATCTTTTCTATACTTTTCTGCCTTATCTTTTATATCTTGTGGAATATCTACATAATCAAATTTTGCTCCAAGGTCCTCATTTTGCCAAACAACACCTTTCATTTTAACAAGGTCTACTATACCTTTGAGATCAGCTTCAGAACCAATTGGCAATTGTAAAGGCAAAGGTTTGCAACCTAATCTATCTTTTATCATTTCAACACAACGATAAAAATCAGCACCAGTTCTATCTAGTTTATTGACAAAACATATTCTTGGTACTTTATACTTATCTGCCTGTCTCCATACAGTTTCAGATTGAGGTTCAACTCCGGCTACTCCATCAAAAACTGCTACTGCACCGTCTAAAACTTTTAAAGATCTTTCAACTTCAATCGTGAAATCTACGTGTCCTGGTGTATCAATAATGTTAATTCTATGGTCCCTCCAGAAACATGTTGTAGCGGCAGAAGTAATAGTAATACCTCTCTCTTGTTCCTGTTCCATCCAGTCCATAGTTGCTGCACCATCATGAACCTCTCCTATTTTATGACTTTTTCCAGTGTAATATAAAATTCTCTCAGTAGTAGTAGTTTTACCAGCATCTATATGCGCCATAATTCCGATGTTTCTATATTTATCTAAATTGTATTTAGCCATAAATCCTTACCATCTAAAATGTGCAAAAGCTTTGTTTGCTTCGGCCATTTTATGAGTATCTTCTCTTTTCTTTATCGCTGATCCTTTATTTTGAGAGGCATCCATTATCTCAGCATAAAGTTTTTCAGCCATAGTTTTATTTTTTCTCTTTCTTGTTGCGTCCATTATCCATCTTAATGCTAAAGCTTGAGCTCTTTTTGACTTAACCTCTACAGGTACTTGATATGTAGCACCTCCAACTCTTCTAGATCTACACTCTAAATTTGGCTTTACATTACTTATTGCCGAGTTAAAAATTTTAAGAGGATCTTCATTGTTTTTTGTTTTAATTCTATCTAATGCGTCATATAAGATTTTTTCTGCTCTAGATCTTTTTCCATCATACATTATTGAATTGATAAACTTTGAGACTACTTCAGAATGAAATTTTGGGTCCGGATAAACTTTTCTAATTGGGGCTTTTCTTTTTCTAGACATAAATTATTTTGGTTTTTTAGCTCCGTAAAGGGATCTTCTCTTTTTTCGATTTGCTACGCCTTGGGTGTCTAAATTTCCTCTTAATATATGATACCTTACTCCGGGCAAATCTTTTACTCTTCCTCCACGTAGCAACACGACAGAGTGTTCTTGTAAATTATGACCTTCTCCAGGAATATAAGCAGTAACTTCAAAACCATTTGATAATCTTACTCTAGCTACTTTCCTTAATGCAGAATTTGGTTTTTTAGGTGTAGTAGTATAAACTTTTACACATACACCTCTTTTCAAAGGTTGTCTTTCAAGTGCAGGAACTTTGTTACGAGTGATAGGTTTTATTCTGCTCTTTTTTATTAACTGGTTAATCGTAGGCATATAGTTTATTTTGAAGTAAAAGAAGGTTAACCAGGGTAAATCTTGTTAGTGTTTAAGGTTATGTAACACCTTACTTCTAACATTCAAAATGTGCCGTAAACTAACACCGAATAAATAAATGTCAATATTAAATAGGATGGTTTTAAAATTTAGGCAGTCTGATCAGGGGCTTTAGAGGCGGATTCTAGCTCTTGATTTTTTAATTCTTCAAGTCTCAATTTATCTTGCTCTCTTGCTTGTTTATCCCACTCTATTTTAGTCAAGCCTGTTCCAGCTGGAACGAGCCTTCCAACAATAACATTTTCTTTTAAACCCTCTAATGAATCCGTTTTTCCCTTTATAGACGCATCAGTAAGCACTCTAGTTGTTTCTTGGAAAGATGCTGCAGAAATAAAGGAGTTAGTTTGTAAAGAAGCTTTAGTTATACCTAATAAAACTCTTTCATATGAAGCAGCTTTTTTCTTCTCATCTCTAAGATTGCTATTAATTTTGTTTATTTCTAATAAATCAATTACCTCGCCAGTAAGTAATTCTGAATCTCCTGGGTCTTTAACCTCAACTCTTTTTAACATCTGTCTAACAATTGTTTCAATGTGTTTATCATTTATTACAACTCCTTGTAGACGATAAACTTCTTGCACCTCGGTAACAAAATATTCCGTCAATTTTTCAACACCTAATATTCTGAGTATATCATGCGGAGCGGGACTTCCATCTAGTAAGTATTCACCTTTTTTTATTTTTTCTCCCTGGTTGAAATTTACATGTTTACCTTTTGGAATTAAATAATTTGAAGTTTCTCCATTAGATGAGACTATTGAAATTTTTTGTTTTCCTCTCACCTCCTTGCCGAATTGAATAACGCCATCATTTTCAGCGATTATAGCACTATCTTTAGGTCTTCTTGCTTCAAATAACTCAGCAACTCTTGGTAAGCCACCAGTAATATCTTTTGTTTTGGAAGTTTCCTTCGGTAATCTTGCTAAAACATCACCCGCAGAAATTTTTTGTCCATCTTTAACTGATAAAATAGTATCTGGGACTAAATAATATCTAGCTTCATTTCCGTCAGCTTTTTTTATGATTTCTCCTTTTTCATTTCTTAGAGTAATTCTAGGTTTTAATTCAGAATTTTTTGATGACGATTTCCAATCTGTAACAGATTTAGACGAAAGACCAGTGGCATCATCAAGAGTTTCGGTTAAAGAACTACCTTCCATTAAATCCATATAGTTAACAATACCGCTTGTCTCGGCAATAACAGGAAGTGTGTATGGATCCCACTCTGCTATTTTTTTTCCTTTATCAATTAAATCTCCATCTTTAAAAAATAATTTTGATCCATAATTCACTTTGTAAATAGCTAACTGACGACCGTTATCATCTTCAAGACTTAATTGGGTATTTCTTCCCATAACTATAATATTCTTTTTTGAGTCCTCTATTAAGTTTTTATTTATAATATTAAGTTTTCCTTTGGTTTGCGAAATAATTTGAGATTCTTCTTTAATTTGGGCGGTTCCACCAACGTGAAATGTTCTCATTGTTAATTGAGTGCCGGGTTCACCGATAGATTGAGCAGCAATCATTCCGACTGCTTCACCTACATTTACTAATTTACCTCTTGCTAAATCTCTTCCGTAACAAATTTGGCAAACCCCTTTGGTAGAAGCGCAAGTTATCACAGAATAAACTTTTACTGATTTTACACCTGCTGCATCAATTTTTTCACAATCAAATTCGTCTATTAATTTATCTTTTTTAATTATCACCTCACCAGTAACAGGGTTTTTAATATTTTCAGCTATTACTCTACCTAAAACTCTCTCAGATAAACTTACTAATATATTTCCACCCTCAATAATTTCTGAAATAGTAACTGAGGACCTAATTTTTGGGTCACATTCTGATTTTGTAATCTGAACATCCTGAGCAACATCGCACAACCTCCTTGTTAAATAACCTGAATTGGCAGTTTTTAAGGCTGTATCGGCTAATCCTTTTCTAGCTCCATGGGTTGAATTAAAGTACTCTAAAACTGTTAATCCTTCTTTAAAATTTGATATAATTGGAGTTTCTATAATTTCACCAGAAGGTTTTGCAATTAAACCTCTCATGCCTGCAAGTTGTTTCATTTGCGCCTGTGAACCTCTTGCTCCGGAGTCAGCCATCATATAAACTGAATTAGTTTCAATTCTATCATCATCGTAAGTTCTTTCAGCTGAAGATATTTCTTTCATCATCTCATTTGCAACTGTATCTGTGCATTTAGACCAGATATCAACAACTTTATTATATTTCTCTCCTCTAGTAATTAATCCGTCTGAATATTGTTTTTCGTATTCTTCGATTTGTTTTTTTTGTATTGTTTATTAAACTTTGTTTTGTTTTTGGAATAATTAAATCATCTTTACCGAAAGATATTCCCGCCTTAAACGCATGTTTAAAACCTAATGTTTTAATTCTATCACAAAAAATTACTGTCTCTTTTTGCCCACAATATCTAAAAATTGTATCTATTACCTCAGAAACATTTTTCTTTGTGAGTAGTTTATTTACTAATGTAAATTTTATATTATAATTTTTCGGTAAAACATTTGCTAATAAAAATCTTCCTGCTGTACTAGTATATTTTTCTACTAAATTTTTTCCATTCTTGTCTACTGTATTAAATGTCGAAATTATTCGAGAATGCAAACTTATTGATTTGTTTTCAAGCGCTTGTTCTATTTCTTCGATACTTGAAAAAATACCTTTTACATCTTTAGCATCGTCTTTAGACTGAGATAAATAATATATACCTAGGACTATGTCCTGACTTGGAACGATAATAGGTTTTCCATTAGACGGGCTTAAGATGTTGTTCGTAGACATCATTAGAACTCTTGCCTCTAATTGCGCCTCTAAACTTAATGGCACATGTACAGCCATTTGATCTCCATCAAAATCAGCGTTAAATGCAGCACATACTAAAGGATGTAATTCAATCGCATTACCCTCTATAAGTTTTGCTTCGAATGCTTGAACTCCTAATCTATGTAAAGTTGGAGCTCTATTAAGCAAAACAGGATGTTCTCTAATTATATGTTCTAAAGAGTCCCACACTTCGCTCTTTTTTTTCTACTAGTCTTTTAGCTTGTTTAATAGTTGTAGCTAATCCTAATTTATCCAGTCTAGCGTACAAAAATGGTTTAAATAATTCTAAAGCCATTTTTTTTGGCAAACCACATTGGTGTAACTTTAATTCGGGGCCAACAACAATTACTGAACGACCAGAATAATCTACTCTTTTGCCCAAAAGATTTTGCCTAAATCTTCCTTGCTTCCCTTTTAACATTTCAGCGAGAGATTTTAATGGTCTTTTTCCTGTTCCTGTAATTACTCTGCCTCTTCTACCGTTATCAAATAGCGCATCAACTGACTCTTGAAGCATTCTTTTTTCATTACGAACTATGATATCAGGCGCTTTTAAATCTAACAGTCTTTTTAATCTGTTATTTCTATTAATAACTCTTCTATAAAGATCGTTAAGATCTGAAGTTGCAAATCTACCTCCATCCAGTGGAACAAGTGGTCTCAGTTCAGGTGGTATTACAGGAATAGATGTTAAGATCATCCACTCAGGTTTATTACCAGATGATATAAACGACTCAATTAGTTTAAGTCTTTTTATTGTCCTCTCCTCCGTTACCTTTGATTTAATTTCTTTTAGTGACTCCCTTAATTTTTTTTGCTCTTTTTTTAAATCTAAATTTACTAACAACTCTCTAACTGCCTCTGCTCCGATGCCTGCAGTAAATGCATCTTCACCGAATTCTTCTTGGGCTTTTAGTAAAGCCTCCTCTGATATTAACTGACCTTTTTTGAGGGTTGTTAAGCCTGGCTCAACTACTATAAAACTCTCAAAATAAAGAACCTTTTCTACTTCTTTTAGTTTCATATCAATAGCTAATGAAATTCTGCTCGGAAGTGATTTTAAAAACCATATATGTGCTACGGGACAAGCTAAATCAATATGTCCCATTCTCTCTCGCCTTACGTTAGATTTTGTAACTTCAACGCCACACTTCTCGCAAATGATACCTCTAAACTTCATTCTTTTATATTTTCCACAAAGACATTCATAATCTTTTACTGGACCAAATATTCTTGAGCAAAATAGTCCGTCTTTCTCTGGTCTAAAAGTTCTATAATTTATTGTCTCTGGTTTTTTAATTTCGCCATAAGACCAAGATTTTATTTTATCAGGACTCGCTAGAGTAATTTTAATGCTATCAAAGTTATTTTCTTGAATAGCATTATTAGTTTCGAAGGTTTTTGATATATTTTTTTCCATAATTAATTTAGCTCAATATTTAATCCTAGCGCTCTAATCTCCTTAACTAAAACATTGAACGACTCAGGAACTCCAGACTCAAAATTATTGTTACCTTTTACTATAGTCTCGTAAACTTTAGTTCTGCCTGCAACGTCATCAGATTTCACCGTAAGAATTTCTTGCAATGTGTATGAAGCACCATAAGCCTCTAAAGCCCAAACTTCCATCTCACCAAATCTTTGACCACCGAGTTGCGCTTTCCCGCCAAGTGGTTGTTGTGTTACTAAACTGTATGGACCAGTTGATCTAGCGTGGATTTTATCCTCTACTAAATGATTAAGTTTGAGCATATATATGATCCCAACAGTTACAGGTCTGTCAAATCTTTCTCCAGTTTGACCATTCCATAAATGAGTTTGACCCGAATTGGGTAGTTTAGCTAAATCTAACATTTTATTAATATCTTCGGTGCTGGCACCATCAAAAACTGGTGTTGCTATAGGCACCCCAGAAGATAGATTGTGAACAAGTTCCGCAATTTCTTTATTGTTAAGTTTACTAATCACTTTTTCGTAATATAAATTTCCATAAATTTCTTTAAGTTTATTTTTTATTTTTTCTATTTGGGTTTCAAAATTTTTTAAATAAATCTTAATTTGATCACCTAATTCAGAACATGACCATCCAAGATGTGTTTCCAATATTTGACCTACGTTCATACGACTTGGTACACCTAATGGATTTAAAACTATGTCAACTGGTTTACCATTTTCCATATATGGCATATCTTCAACTGGAACTATTTTACTCACTACTCCTTTATTACCATGTCTGCCTGCCATTTTATCACCTGGCATCAGCCTTCTTTTTACAGCAACAAATACTTTTACAACTTTCATTACTGTAGGTAAAAGATCATCACCTTGCTGTATCTTATTAACCTTATCTTCAAATCTTAATTTGATATCGTCAGAGGCATTATCAAATTGAATTTTTAACTTTTCTAAATCTTCATTTAATTCTTTCTTTTGCAAAGAAATTTTCCACAAATCTTTTAATGAAAAATTCTCAAAATCGTTTTGATTAAGTGTAGTGCCTGGCTTCAGTTCTTTAAATTGCTTATTAATACTTTGCCCGTTAAGTAAATCGATAGCTCTGAGTTTAATATTTCTATTTAAAATTTCTTCCTCTACTTTTTTATCCTCTTGAACAGACTCTATTTCAGCTCTTTCAATTGCAATTGATCTCTCATCCTTTTCGATTCCGTGTCTATTAAAAACTCTTACATCAATAACAACTCCTGTGCTGCCAGATGGTAATTTAAGAGATGAGTCTCTAACGTCTGTTGCTTTTTCGCCAAAAATTGATCTTAATAATTTTTCTTCAGGACTAGAAGAGGTTTCGCTTTTTGGAGTTACTTTTCCTACTAAAATATCACCAGGTTTAACTTCGGCACCTACATAAACAATTCCAGACTCGTCTAAATTTCTTAAACTTTCCTCACTAACATTTGGAATATCTCTTGTAATTTCTTCAGCGCCTAACTTAGTATCTCTAGCCATCGACTCGTACTCTTCGATATGAACAGATGTGAAAACATCGTCTGTAACACATCTTTCAGAAATAAGTATAGAGTCTTCAAAATTATATCCTTGCCAAGGCATGAATGCTACTGTCACGTTTTTTCCTAATGCTAATTCTCCAAGTTTTGTTGCGGGACCGTCTGCTATAATATCTCCTTTTTTTATTTTATCTCCAACTTTGACAAGAGGTTTTTGATTAATACAAGTGTTTTGGTTTGATCTTTGAAACTTTGATAAATTATATATGTCAACAGCTGATTGTGATAAATCTGTTACGTCTGTAGCTTTAACTACAATTCTTTTTCCATCAATTTTATCGACAACACCATTTCTTTTAGCTACAATAGTAACTCCTGAATCCAGAGCTACATCTGACTCAATTCCAGTGCCCACAAGTGGCGACTCTGGTTTTAATAAAGGAACCGCCTGCCTCATCATATTAGAGCCCATTAATGCTCTGTTTGCATCATCATTTTCGAGGAAAGGAATTAAAGCAGCTGCAACTGATACAAGTTGTTTAGGAGATACATCTATAAAATCAATATTTTCTTTAGAGGAGAGTTCAAAGTTAAGACTTTTTCGACATGCAACAAGTTCCTCTACAAACGACCCATCACTATTTATTGCAGAATTAGCTTGTGCAATAGTAAATTTTTCCTCTTCAATAGCAGATAGGTATTTAATTTCCGATGTCACTTTGCCATTAACAACTTTTTTATATGGACTTTCTATGTAACCAAACTTATTTACTCTACAGTAAGTAGCCAAACTATTTATTAAGCCAATGTTAGGACCCTCTGGTGTTTCTATTGGACATATTCTGCCATAGTGAGTTGGGTGAACATCTCTTACTTCAAATCCTGCTCTCTCTCTTGTTAATCCACCAGGTCCTAAAGCTGAAACTCTTCTTTTATGAGTAATCTCAGAGAGTGGATTTGTTTGATCCATAAATTGAGAAAGTTGTGAAGTAGCAAAAAAATCTTTTAAAGATGTTGTTATTGGTTTAGCATTTATAAGGTCTTGTGGCATCGCGGACTCTATCTCTAAAAATGTTGACATTTTTTCTTTTACTGTTCTTTCCATTCTCAATAGTCCAATTCTAAATTGATTTTCTACTAACTCACCTAC
Organism: uncultured Pelagibacteraceae bacterium; assembly: GCA_902590755.1. GTDB lineage: Bacteria > Pseudomonadota > Alphaproteobacteria > Pelagibacterales > Pelagibacteraceae > Pelagilacustribacter. The sequence continues at coordinate 25,859 of CACIYA010000003.1, forward strand.
TGACCTTACTCTCCTATTTCCAAGATGATCTATGTCATCTACATCTCCTTTACCGTCTCGTAAATCCAACATAAATTTTATAATTGCTATGATATCTGATGTTTCAAGAATAGTTTTTTTTGCATTCGAATTAAGATTAAGTTTAGAGTTAAGTTTTACTCTTCCTACTTCAGATAAATCGTATCTTTCTTTTTTAAAGTATAGATTGTTGAAAATTTCCTCTGCTACCTCCAATGAAGGTGCTTCACCCGGTCTTAGAACTTTATAAATATCATTTAAAGCTTCAGATTTGTTAGAATTTTTATCAGTTTTTAAAGTTTCAAGAATATATGGTCCTTTATTAATTGGATCTATATTGACAATATGTAATTCATTTTGATCTTGATTAATTATTTTTCCTAATTGTTCTTCTGTAATATCAAAACCTGCCTTAACTAAAAAATCCCCATTTTTATCTTTAATATCTTTGGCTAGATATTTTCCTATAATTTGCTCGTTAGGCACAGATATTGAGTTTAAACCTTTTTCTTTTAGTTTTTTTGCAATAACAATGTTTAATTTTTCACCTTTGCCTAAAACTTTTTTGTTGTTTTTTGAGTCAATTAAATCGTGAGACAGTTTGATTGGTCTTCTGTAGTTATCAACGTTAAAATCAGTTACCCAGCTTTTAGTATCTTTATTGTATGAATATTTATTTGTACTATAGAAATTCTCTATAATTTTATCCTTTGTAAATCCTAAAGCGAAAAGAATAGTTGTGATAGGAAGTTTTTTCTTTCTATCTATTCTAAAATACAATATATCTTTTGGATCAAACTCAAAATCCAACCAAGATCCTCTACTAGGTATAATTCTACAATTAAATAAAAGTTTTCCACTTGCATGCGTTTTTCCTTTATCATGATCAAAGAAAACTCCAGGGCTTCTGTGCATTTGATTAACAACTACTCTCTCAACACCATTTGTAATAAAGGTTGCGCTAGGTGTCATAAGAGGCAAATCACCAATAAAGACCTCTTGTTCTTTCGCTGATAATATTTGTTTTGTATTATTTTCAGCATCTATGTCATAAACCACGAGTCTTAAATTTGCTTTTAAAGCAGCTGAGTATGAAAGGCTTCTTTGTTTACATTCAATGACATCAAATTTTGGTTTTTCTAATTTATAAGAAATATATTCTAAAGTAGATTTATCGTTACCATCCTCTATAGGAAAAATACTTTTGAACACTTTATCAATACCCTTTGAAAGATCATCAAGTTGTTGATTTAATGTTTTTGATTTTAAAAACTCGTTGTAGGAATTTTTTTGAACTTCAATTAAATTTGGTATTGATAAACCTTCAGCAAGTTTGCCGAAATTTTTTCTTATATGTTTCTTTTGAGTAAAAGATAATTGCATCAAATAACAAAAACTTTATTGCAAGTTTAAACTAGCAATAAAATTTGGTCTTAAATTTTGTTTACTTTAATTCTACTTTAGCCCCTGCTGCTTCAAGTTTCTTCTTAAATTCCTCAGCATCTTTTTTAGCTACACCACCTTTAACCTCTTTTGGTGCTGCCTCTACTAAATCTTTAGCCTCTTTTAAACCTAAACCAGTTATTGCTCTTACTTCTTTTATTACATTAATTTTTTTATCTCCTGCTGAAGCAAGGAAAATTGAAAACTCAGATTTTTCCTCTCCTGCTGGAGCTGCTGCTCCACCTGCTGGTGCTGCTGCAACTGGAGCTGCCGCTGTGACGCCCCATTTTTCTTCAAGTTGTTTAGACAACTCTGCTGCTTCAACAACAGTTAAAGTAGAAAGCTCATCTATAATTTTATTTAAGTCTGCCATTTTTAATCCTGTGATTTAATTTTTTAAACTCTTTGCGCGCGCTAAATTAGCAATTTTTGAGCCAGGTGCAAGTAAAATACTTACCAATTTTTGCGCAGGAGTAGCCAATATTCCCACTATTTTAGCTCTAGCTTCGTCTAAAGAAGGTAGTGTGGCAATAACAGACACCTCTTTTTCATCCAAAACCTTACCATCCATGAATCCAGCTATTATTTTAAGTTTATCATTTGATTTTGAAAATTTAGTTAAAATTTTTGCAGTCGAAATCGGGTCAGAGGAAATTGCTGCAGCTGTTGGTCCTGTGAAGTATTTTTCAAGATCTTTTTTTGGAGTTTCTTTTAAAGCTAATTTTGTAATTCTATTTTTTGTAATTTTAAATAAAATACCTTTTTCTCTTAATTCCTTTCTTAAAGCATCTAACTCATTTACATTAAGACCTTGGTATTGAGCAATCATTACTGACTCATTATCAGTAAAGTTTTTTTTCATTTCCTCTACATAGTTTCTCTTAGCATCTTTAGACATCATAACTTTATTTAGCTCCTACTTTATAAGAAATACCCATCGTAGAGGTTAAAAAAGTGCTTTTAATAAATTCACCTTTTATTGTTTCGGGTTTTTCTTTTTTAATACTTTCTATAAAGAAATTGTAATTTTCAAATAACTTTTCAGTAGAAAAACTTTTTCTTCCTATTGTTGAAGCTAGGTTGCCATCTTTATCATTTCTAATTTCAACCATTCCAGTTTTAAAATCTTTTATAGCTTTCTTAATATCCATTGTAACAGTACCTAACTTAGGGTTTGGCATTAAACCTTTTGGTCCTAAAACTTTTCCATGTTTACCTATTTTGCTCATCATAGATGGTGTGCAAATTAGTTTAGTAAAATCAAATTTACCCGCTGCAATTTTTTCTATAAGATCTTCAGAACCTACTACGTCTGCTCCGGCCTTTTTAGCTTCATCGATTTTGTCTGGTTCACATAAAACGGCTACTTTGCTTTTCTTTCCTGAGCCGTTTGGTAAATTTACAACTGTTCTTAAACTAAAATCTCCACCTTTAGATTGTTTTAAATTTATTTTCAAAGACACATCTATTGACTCATCAAATTTTGTGTTAGAATTTTTTTTAACAAGATCTAATGCTTCTTTAACATTAACTTTTTTATCTTTTATAGCATTTTTTAAAATTTCTTTATATCTCTTAGAATTTTTTTTCATTACTAATCCTTAACTTCAATACCCATTGATCTTGCTGAACCGCATATAATTTTTGTAGCCTCTTTTATATCAAACGCATTCAGATCTTTCATTTTTTCTTTTGCTATTGCCTCTGCTTGTTTCATTGTGATTGAACCCGCTACTACCCTACCTGGTTCACTTGAACCACTTTTTAATTTTGCAGCCTCTCTAATAAAATGTGATGCTGGAGGAGATTTAATTATGAAATCAAATTTTTTATCCTTGTAAACCGTAATAACTACTGGAACAGGTTTCCCCATGAATGCTTTTGTCTTCTCATTAAAAGCTTTACAGAATTCCATAATATTAATCCCTCTTTGCCCTAATGCCGGACCAACAGGTGGCGCAGGATTTGCCTGACCGCCTTTAATTTGTAATTTTACGTAACCTACAATTTCTTTTGCCATTTAATTTTTCTCCACTTGATTAAATTCTAAATCCACAGGAGTAGCCCTACCAAATATAGAAACTGAGACTTTAAGTCTAGATTTTTCTTCATCAATTTCTTCGATTAATCCATTAAATGAGGCAAAAGGGCCATCACAAACTTTAACTTTTTCACCAATCTCGAAAGTAATCCCAGATTTTTGAGAAACTGCACTCTCGTTTACTTGACCTAGTATACGTTTTATTTCACCATCTGAAATTGGTGTTGGTTTATCAGATGATCCAAGGAAACCACTCACTTTTTGAAGATTCTTTATTAAATGGTAAATTTGTTTCGTTAGTTCAATCTTAATTAAAACATAACCAGGAAAAAATTTTTTCTCTTTTTTTGTCCTTTTTCCTTTTTTAACTTCTGTGACTTGATGAGTTGGAACCAAAATTTCTTGAAGATTGTCAGATAATTTATGTTTTTTTAACTCGTCTTTAATAGACTCTACTACCTTCTTTTCAAATCCAGAATAAGCTTGAACGATATACCAGTTCATAGTTTAAAAATTAATTGTAAGAATTAGATTTAATAAGAATCTTAAAATTTGATCTAAAATCAAAAAAAATATTGCAGCAATTGATGCTAATGCAAACACCATTATAGCACCCATCATAGTGTCTTTTTTAGTAGGCCAAGTAATCCTAAAAGCCTCTTGCTTTACTTCCTGAAAAAATCTAAGTGGATTTTTCATAATATTTTCGTAATTTGGCAGGAGCGGAGGGACTCGAACCCACAACCTCCGGTTTTGGAGACCGGCGCTCTACCAATTGAACTACGCTCCTAAGCGTTTATTTTACAATCTTAGTAACTACTCCAGCTCCAACTGTTTTCCCACCTTCTCTTATTGCAAAATTTAAATTTTCACTCATTGCAATTGGCGTGATCAACTTAACAGAAAATTTTCCATCATCACCTGGCATAACCATTTCTGTTCCAGATGGCAAAGTAACTTCACCTGTTACGTCGGTAGTTCTAAAATAAAATTGAGGTCTATATTTTGTAAAGAAAGGAGTATGTCTTCCACCCTCTTCTTTTTTCAAAATATAAGCCTGACACTCAAATTCTGTATGAGGAGTAATTGATCCTGGTTTACATAGAACCTGACCTCTTTCAACATCGTCACGTTCAACACCTCTTAATAAAGCTCCAATGTTGTCTCCTGCCTCCCCGCTGTCTAAAAGTTTTCTAAACATTTCAACACCAGTGCAAACAGATTTTTTTGTGTCTCTTATCCCTACGATTTCAATTTCTTCACCAACTTTAATAATTCCTGACTCTACTCTTCCAGTCACTACAGTTCCTCTACCAGAAATAGAGAAAACATCTTCTACTGGCATTAAGAAAGGTTTATCTTTTGGTCTATCAGGTTGAGGAATTGTTTCGTCAACCGCTTTCATTAATTCCATGATTGCGTTTTTACCTGTCGCTTCATCTTTTCCTTCTACAGCATTTAATGCAGAACCTTTAATTATTGGAATTTTATCTCCAGGAAATTTATATGATGTAAGAAGTTCTCTAATTTCCTCTTCAACTAAATCGACTAGTTCCTTATCTTTAACTGTATCTATTTTATTGAGAAATACCACTATAGCTGGAACACCAACTTGTCTTGCCAACAAAATATGTTCTCTAGTTTGTGGCATTGGGCCATCTGCAGCGTTTACTACAAGAATAGCTCCGTCCATTTGGGCCGCTCCGGTAATCATATTTTTTACATAGTCAGCGTGACCTGGGCAATCAACATGAGCATAATGTCTTTTTTCAGTTTCGTATTCAACGTGAGCAGTTGAAATAGTAATTCCTCTCTCTTTTTCTTCTGGTGCTTTATCTATTTGATCATAAGCCACAAAGTTTGCACTACTTGAACCCCCAGCCTCAGACAAAACTTTTGTTATTGCTGCTGTTAAAGTTGTTTTTCCATGATCTACGTGACCAATAGTACCAATATTACAATGTGGTTTGTTTCGGTTAAACTTTTCTTTAGACATCTAATTTTTCCTCACTTTATATTTTAATTTTTTATTTTTGGAGCGGGTAAAGGGAATCGAACCCTTACATCCAGCTTGGAAGGCTAGCGTTCTACCATTGAACTACACCCGCAATATCCAAACTTATCGCGCCCTTCATTGCTAAAATATTTAAGTTTGGTGGAGGGGGAAAGATTCGAACTTTCGAAGACCGAAGTCAACGGGTTTACAGCCCGCCCCATTTGACCGCTTTGGTACCCCTCCTTACTTCTTATTGTTGGGATACCCACTAACTTAAATAGCATTTAACAACAAGCGTTTTATAAGCATTTATGAAATAATTGCAATAAATCATTTTGCCTTAAAATATGCTATTAAATTGACTAAATAGCTTTGAAAATCATGAAAAAAACAACCTTTTTAATTGTTGGAAAACATGCTGTTTTAGAAGCTTTAAAAAACCCTTCTAGGAAAATTGAAAGAGTATTTGTTACCGAAGATGCTAAAAAAAAGATCAATCGGGAAAATCAAAATTTAAATTTGTTTAAAAAAGTTAATTTTTTTTATAAATCCAAAAAGGAACTTGATAATCTTTGTGGTAGAGATGAAACTGCACATCAAGGTTTAGTAGCTGAGGTTGAACAATTAGAGGAAATTACACTTAAAGAATTTATATTAGTTAATAAAAAAAAAAACTTAAATTTAATCGCTCTCGAAGAAGTCACTGATCCAAGAAATATTGGATCTATAATTAGAAGTGCAGTTGCATTTAAAATGGATGGAATAATTGTTAAAGAAAGATCTTTTCCTTCTAAAAGTAAACTCCTTTACAAAAGCGCAAGTGGTGGAACAGAACATATCAAAATATTCAAAGTTTCAAATCTGAATACATCTTTGAAATATTTAAAATCTAAAGAATTCTGGGTAAGTGCATTTGATGTATCAGGTACAAAAGATTTTACGAAAAATAATTGGAATGGAAAAAATGTATTACTTTTTGGATCTGAGGGTTATGGTATTAAAGCAAAAACTCTTGAAAATTCAGATTTTAAATTTAAGGTCAATATAGATAATAAAATTGAAAGTCTTAATATTTCTAATACCGTCTCTATAGTATGTCATCATATTTCTCAAACATTAAAATAATACTTAATTTTTATTGTTTTTTTAGTTAATATATTTTAAAGAGATCTACTTGCCCTCATAGCTCAATTGGTAGAGCAATTGATTTGTAATCAATAGGTTCGCGGTTCGAGTCCGTGTGAGGGCACCACTAATCACAAATAATAACACTTTTTTAAAACATTTCTTAAATTAAATTTAGAACATAGTTAATACAAAACACTAACATAGAAATGACTGTACTGTTCCTGTACTGTTCAAGAATTATTCGTTCAATTATCGTTATTTAAATTAATATTAATAATACACAATCTATGCTGTCCATTTTTCAGAAAACGCTTCTGCTTGTTGTAGCACTGTTTGAATGGCCTCTAATTCAAGATTAGGTGGATATCCATATTTTTTTAAAATTCTTTTCACCGCTACACGAATTTTAGCTCGTGCCATTTCACTGTGATGCCAGTCAATTGTTGCATTAGTATGAATTGATTTAAAAAGTTCTTTTGCAATAAGTTTAAGTTTTTCATTACCCATCACTTCAACTGCACTTTCGTTTTCTGATAACGCCTCATAAAAAGCTACTTCGTCATCTGTTAGACCACTTTTTCCTCTTTCCTCAATTTCAGATCGAATTTGTTTTGCAAGTGCAATTAACTCTTCGATAACCTGTGCTGTTGTTAAAGCATTATTATGATAACGATTAATTGATTCAGCTAACCTTTTTGAAAAAGCTTTTGTTTTAACAACACGTGAGCTTAACTTAGACTTAATTTCACCATTGATTAGTTTTTTTAGGGCCTCAATAGCTAGATTTTTTTTCTCAATACCTTTCATTTCATTTAGAAAATCATCAGATAGAATAGATATATCTTGAGACTCAACTCCTGCTGCTTTTAAAATATCAACAATATCAGTTGAAATTACAGCATTACTAATAAGTTGCTGAACAGCAAATTCATCTTCTTTAATCTTTTTCTTTTTACCATCGCTCTTTGCCAAAGCAGCTCTTATTGCTTGGAAAAAACCAACTTCATCACGTATTTTTTTGGCATCATCACTTGATGCTGCAAGTGCGAATGCTTGACTTAGGTTTAATACAGCATCTGAATATCTTCTATGAATTTGTTTTTTTTCCTCTTCAGATTCAGTTTTTTCTGAGGCTTTTCTTTGTGCCTCTAATATCCATTCCATAGCACCTGCAATTATTGACAAACGATCTTTTGCTTCACCTTTTAAACCAGCGACGTAATCAAAACCAAAGAACATATCTTTAACAATTTGATATTTTTCTAACATTACGGCTACAACCTCTTCTTGGCTAATACCTGTTTCTTGTTTATCTCTATCTGAATAGTCACCCAAAGCATTCTTAAGATTTTGAGCTATACCAATGTAATCAACTATCAATCCACCGGGTTTATCTTTGAAAACTCTATTTACTCTAGCTATTGCTTGCATCAAACCATGACCTTTCATAGGTTTATCTATGTACATGGTGTGCATCGATGGAGCATCAAAACCTGTAAGCCACATATCTCTTACAAGAACTATTTTTAATTCATCATCAGCTTTCTTAGCTCGTTTAGCTAAAAGATCACGTCGTGCCTTATTGCCAATATGTTGTTGCCAATTCTTAGGATCTGAAGCAGAACCTGTCATTACAACTTTTATTTTACCTTTGTCATCATCATCACTATGCCAATCAGGTCGTATAGCAATGATAGCATCATAAAGTGCAATACAAATACGGCGGCTCATGCACACAACCATTGCCTTACCATCCATAGCTTCAACACGAGATTCGAAATGTTTAATTAAATCATCTGCAACTTTTTTTAATCTATCTTCTGCACCAACTAGTGCTTCAACACGAGACCATCTTCCCTTCTTCTTCTCAGCTTCATCAATATCACTATCTTCGACAAGTTCTTCGATCTCTGCATCTACTTTTGCAATTTCTTTTTCGTCTAATTCAATTCGAGCAAGTCTGCTTTCATAATAAATAGGAACTGTTGCTCCATCTTCTACACCTCGCTGGATGTCATAAACATCAATGTAATCCCCAAATACTGCAGGTGTATTAACATCTGTTTTTTCAATTGGTGTACCAGTAAAACCAATAAAAGAAGCATTTGGAATAGCATCACGGAGATGTTTCGCAAAACCATACGAGACTTCACCACTATCACTTGCTACTTTTGTCTTAAATCCATATTGGCTACGATGCGCTTCATCGGCTATAACAACAACATTTCGTCTGTCTGTAAGTTTTGGGTATTCGCTTTCACCTTGATTAGGAGAAAACTTTTGAATTGTAGTAAAAATCACACCACCTGATGGAACAGAGAGTAATTTTTTTAAATGCTCTCTATCGTTAGCTTGAACAGGAGTTTGTCTTATAAGATCTTTACAGCCAGCAAAAGTAGTAAATAACTGATCATCCAAATCATTACGATCTGTCAAGACAATTAGAGTTGGGTTTGCCATTTGTGGGTGTGAAATAATTTCACCAGCATAAAATGCCATTAATAAACTTTTACCTGACCCTTGAGTGTGCCAAATAACTCCTACACGATTATCCCCACTTTCATCTGTCGCTTTAATTGTGCATTGAACAGCTTTATGAACAGCGTGAAATTGATGATAACCAGCTAATTTTTTAATGATACCACTTCCGGTATTTTCAAATACAATAAAACCACGTAACAAAGATAATAGTCTTGACTTATCAAACACTCCATTAATCAAAGTTTCTAATTCAGGAATACCTTTTGATACAATATTCTCACCATCAACAGTTCGCCATGCCATAAAACGTTCTTCATTTGCAGTAAGTGACCCAATCCGTGCCTGCAAACCATCCGATGTAACTAGGAATCCATTTGTTCTAAACAATCCTTCAATTTCATCTTTATAAGTTTGAAGTTGGTTATAAGCATCATCTATAGTAGCGTTTTCATCAGTTGGATTTTTAAGTTCAATAACAGAAATAGGTAGACCATTAATAAATATCACCACATCCGGTCTTCGGTTTTGCCCACCTTCTATTACTGTATATTGATTAACTGCCAACCAATCATTGTTTTCAAGGTTTTCAAAATCAATTAGCTTTGCTTTATCTGTGCCAATACTGCCATCCTCACGTTTAATATCGATATCAACACCATCAATGATTAATTGATATATTCTTCTGTTTTCTTCAACAAGAGTTGGTAATTCAGATTGATTAAGTTTTCTTAAAGCATACTCACATGCATCGACACTAAGATGTGGATTGATTTTTTTAAAAGAATTTTTGAAACGATCAATAAGAATTGATACATCGTATGCTGCTCGCTCTGGAGTATCGCCATCAGGTGAAATATCAGGCCCATGTAAAATAGAATAACCAAGTTCCTCTAACCACTCTAAACAAGCTTGTTCAACATGGTCTTCTGTAAACCTGTTGCTCATAGAGCTGCCTCAACTTCATGTTCAGCATCTCTCAAACTGATTTCACCAGACATTAATTTTGGTAGTAAGGTGTCACGTAGTTTAGCAAGAGTTTGGTTTTCTTGTTCATTAGCGCTAATTTTTTCGTAAAAATCTCCAACAATTTTTTCAAAAGAAATTGCTTCACCATTTGCTGGTACAATTATTTTTTGACTTCTAGCATCACCTTGTGAAATAAATGGCTGTGCTGAACCTCTAATTGGCCAAAAGTTATTTCCCTTCGTAGCATGATATAAAAATATAGTTGGCGTCAGATCATATTTAGACCAGAACCTTATTGTATTTTTAATACATGACCATTTTCCTCTTGCTAGCCAGGTATTTCCACAATTAGCTCCAATTGCACTAAGTACTATTCCTAGTTTTTCAAAATCAAAATATGGAAGCTTTCCATCTTTACCACTGGCACTGTAAGCATCAAACCCCGTCTCAACATATGATTTTTTTGTTGTTTTTAGATCTCCCCAACTTAGGTCTGAAATATCTTCAAGTTTTTTGTACTGCCATCCAACTGGTAAACCATCTTCACCAAATGAATTTGGAAATAGGTTTGAGGTTTTAATATCCATATGTGATGGTGCTTTACCAGCAACCTTTGCATGTACAGGATCAAACTCAACAAACCAACTTTTATATATGGTATAAGCCATCTCTTCCAACGTCTCATTCATTCGGTTGTTATTTTCAATTTTATCGTCTAGAGCACCTAATACAGAAGTGATGGATTTTTGCTCTGCGTAAGATGGAAGATCAACTTTTACGTTTCCTAAGAGTGACTGGCTTAAGTTAAAAATGGCTGTTCCAGAGGCAATTCTAACAAATTTCTCTTTATACTTTGGTGAGCGCAGCAAGTAGTTCAAATAATGACAATCCACAACTGATTTGTCTTTTATGCGATATCTAATAATAAAACCGCTAAAAATCATCTTTTCTTTTACATCCCAAACCATTGCCACCTGACCAGCACCTGCCGCTTTAACAGAAGATCTTGCAAACATTATATCTCCGTTTATTAGAAACAGCTTTTCAGGTGACCTTAATACGTTTTTTTTTAATCTTTCTAAATTAAAAAGCGAAACATAGCGACCAGAGTATAATTGTTTATTATTGATAATTGGATATCCTTCACCATAATCCTCTAGTGAAAAATTTGCACCATTTTTAAATTCACCTATTTCACTTAATGTAAATTCAGTCATTATTAAAATCAGAGATGTGCTTTAAAATTTTTTTTTTAATTTTCTCACTTTTTTTAAACTGATCAGTTAGTTTTGCTTTTAACGCATCTAACTTCTGCTTAAATGGAATACCGTCATCCAACTCATCTTCTGCACCAACATAAATACCTGGTGATAGAACATAGTTATTTGATTTGAGGTCTGACAAATTGGCAGAATGGCAGAAACCAGAAATATCTTGGTAGGCACCACGCCTTTCAATTGCATCTGACTGACCACGCCATGCATGATAGGTATCAGAAATTTTTGCTACATCTTCATTGCTGAAATCGCGTCTTACGCGGTCTACCAAAGTTCCTAATTTCCTTCCGTCAATAAATAAGATTTTACCCTTTCGATTATTCAATCCTTTTGGATTTTTGTTTTTTGTTAAAAACCATAAACAACATGGAATGGTAACACCATAAAACAAATTTCCTGGTAAATTAACTATACAATCAACTAAATCATTTTCAATTAGGCTCTGGCGTATCTCACCATCACCTGTACTATTTGAAGACATAGAACCATTAGCAAGAACTACACCTGCAGTACCATTTGGAGCTAAGTGATGAACAATATGTTGAAGCCAAGCATAGTTAGCATTACCGACAGGAGGTACTCCATATTTCCAACGGACATCCTCACGTAATCTGTCACCACCCCAGTCACTAACATTAAAAGGTGGATTGGCTAATATAAAGTCAGCTTTTAGATCAGGTAGCTCGTCTTTATGGAAACTACCTTCATTATTCCACTTAATATCTGCATCAATACCACGAACAGCCATATTCATTTTTGCTAGACGCCAAGTGGTATTATTCATTTCTTGTCCATAAACACGGATATCACCAATTCTTCCACCATGTTCTCTTACAAATTTTTCGGATTGAACAAACATTCCACCTGAACCACAGCAAGGATCATATACTCGACCTTTATAGGGTTCTAACATTTCAGTTAAAACTCTTACAATTGAACGAGGGGTAAAATATTCACCTCCACGTTTTCCTTCAGCACCAGCAAAACCACCTAAAAAATATTCATAAACACGGCCTAATATATCTTTTGATTTATCATCCTCTTCATTCATACCGATGGTACTAATAAGATCTATCAGTTCACCTAACATGGTTTTATTTAGGGCTTCTCGTGCGTAGTTTATTGGAAGCACACCTTTTAAACTTGCGTTTGATTTCTCAATTGCAAGCATGGCATCATCTACCAATTTGCCTATTGTTGGTTTTTTTGCATTATCCTGTAAATGAGACCAACGTGCTTCTTTAGGCACCCAAAAAGTTCGTTCTGCTAGATATTCATCAGCATCTTCTTCGTCTGCATCTTTGTCTGCTTTTAATTTTTCATAAACTGAAATGAAAGCATCAGAAATATATTTTAAGAAAATAAGCCCAAGTGCAACGTGTTTATACTCACTGGCATCCATGCTGCCACGTAGCTTATCAGCAGCTAAAAATAGTTTTGCTTCAAATCCTAAATTAGCAGCTTGTTGTTTAGTAGAATTGTTTTTAACCATATGTTAATTATTAAAAACAATTATATTGTACTGTTCCTGTACTGTTCAAGATTATAATAATTAAAGGTGTGCTTTACTATTGTTTATAATCAATACTAATTAGTAAGTAATAAGAATGTCTTTGCTGATTTGTAATCAATAGGTTCGCGGTTCGAGTCCGTGTGAGGGCACCAAATTTAATAAGTTTCTTTTCTTATTTGCTCAATTTTAATTTTTTTTTGTAAACTGTTACTCTTATCATATAGCAAATTAAATCTTATTTTATTCTGAACTTTTATTACAATCTTTTTTGCATTCCTTATTTCCACATTATCAGCAACTGCACTAACTGGCCTTTTAATAGAATTTAAATTGATTATGGTAATTTTTGATTTATCGCTAACGACCTTACCTGTCCATCTTCTTGGTCTGAAAGCGCTGATTGGAGCAATAGAGATTTTTTTTGAATTTAAATTTAAAATTGGCCCATGTACTGATAAGTTATAAGCTGTACTACCAGCCGGTGTTGACACTAAAACTCCATCTGAGACTAATTTTTTCATGATATATTTTGAATTATTTTTAATTACCAAGTTTGCAGCTTGACGACTTTGTCTTAAAATAGATACCTCGTTGATAGCTAAACACTTTCTACTACCATTTCTCTTTGATACAGACATTTCAAGTGGCGAGATACTTATCATTTTTGATTTTTCAAGATTATTAATTAATAAATTTTTTGAGAATTTATTCATCAGAAAACCATAATTACCTGAATTAATTCCATAAAAAAATTTTTTACTCTTTTTATTTTTTTTCAAAGTTTGCAACATAAATCCGTCGCCGCCGATAACAATTACAACATTAGATTTTTTGACACTCTTATTTTTAAAAATTTTTAAAACTTGTTTTTTAATCTTTAAAGATTGTGAATTTTTATCAGAAATAATTAATGGTTTGTTCATCATTTTGTGGTGCCCTCGGCCAGACTCGAACTGGCACTCCCAAAAGGGCAAGGATTTTAAGTCCTTTGTGTCTACCAATTTCACCACGAGGGCAATCTATCATTTGTTGTTACTGTATCTTAAAGATTTTTTCAAGATCATCCTTGGCTATTTCGATAGGATTATTTTTTAATCTTTGACTATTAATGCCAGAAAAGAATTTTTCTTTGTCTGAAATCAAATTTATATTTAGTTTTTTGTGGTCTTGTTCTAAACCTAGGTCTTGTTTTAATTTGATAAAGTAACTATTTAAACCTTCAATATTATTAGTTTTTGTTAAGTTAAACAGAATTTCGTATTTCAACTTAAGATCAGTTGGATTTTTAGATCTATTCATATTCAGAAAATTAAAATTTAATATTTCATTAAATGTTAATGAAACAGCATGTCCATGTGGAATACCGTATAGTGTTGTAAATGGATAAGATAAAGCATGTGGGGCAATTGTTTTTGAAATATTAATTGCTTTACCAGAAAAGTTAGCTCCGATTAACATTTTATAAGAATTTTGGATGCTTTTGTTTTTAAAATAATCTTTAAAATTTCCAAATAAAATTTCTAATCCTTTTTTAGCAAACATAATACTTTCATCATTTGAGTTTATTGAAAATAGTGACTCTACAGATTGACTTATTGCATCAAAGCAAGCAGTGGCGTCTAAATAAAAATTAGATGATAATATTAGTTCTGGTTTAAGAAAAAAATAGTCTGGCCTTACACTTGGACCTTCAACCGAGTATTTTATTTTATTCAAATAAATTACTGCATTTGACGTTACTTCCGCACCAGATCCAGCAGTTGTTGGAATAGCTAAGACTTTTATTTTATTTTCAATAAAGTTTGAATTAATAACATCTTCCTTAATATTTTTGGAATTAGTTATCACAGAGCTTATTTTGGCTAAATCCATAACACACCCTCCGCCAATGGCTATTATTAAATCTGGTCTAAAATTACCTACTGTTTCAATAATTTTTTCTAATTCATCAATCTCGGGTAATTTCTTTTTTTTAAGGAATATTTTAAACTCATTTTTTTTTAAATATTCTTTAAAGATTTTTTTTGCACCAGTTTTATTAAATGAATTCTCTCCAGATAATAATAAAATTTTTTTTAGGGGTTTTTCACTAATAAATTTCTTTATATCTTCATCAGATTTAAATTCTTTAGACATTTTTGATTTTCTTTTTTAATAGTGATGAAGATATTTTTTTTGTGTAAGGTAAATCAATTACTTTTCCATTCCAAAGCTTCATTGTTTGAATTAATTTTTTTCTACTTAAGGCTTGTGGGCCTTTTTTCCAATCATCTCCATGAACCACATATTCAAATTTATATTTTTTTGCAATTTTTGAAAAAAATTTTGGACCTTGAATAGGTAAAATATAACTAATATCCTTTAACATTGAAGCAATTTTTTTTCTTTCATTAAATGAAGAGGTTGGAAATTTTTTTTTATAAGACTTTATGCCTTTGTCAGAGACTAAGCCTAAAATTATGTTTCCATATTTTTTAGATTTTCTCAATATGTTAACATGTCCATGATGGAGAAAGTCTAAACACATAGGAACAAATACATATGGTCTCTTTACTTTAAAATAATTTTTTTTCTTCATAAATTAGAAACTATTAACAAAATTTTTCTTTATCTTAATTAAATTTTTGGGTCTTGATAAATCTTTCATTGAACCCATTTTTATTCTTACCTCTAGTAATGATGGACCTGGTTTTTTTAAAAAAATTTTTAATTTATTTTTAATTTCTCGCTTCTTTTTTAATAAAAAATAATACTTATAACCCACTGATTTAATCAATTTTTCGATATTTACTTTATCAATATTTGTAGATTGCCCTCCAACAGATTCATGTGAAAAATTATTAAAAAGTAAGTGTTTAAAGTTTTTCCTACTTTTTTTTCCAATACTTACAATTGAACCTAAGTGCATTAAAAATGAACCATCGCCATCAAGACAAATTACATCATGCTTTGTTTTAGTGGAAACACCTAATGAAAGCACTGAACTATGACCCATCCCACCTACCATATAAAAATCATTTCCTTTATTACTTTTTTTTTTTGCCCTAATCTGGTTTAACTCTCTTGAGGTAAAGCCTGTAGTAGCAATTAATTTAGTATTCTTTTTTATAATTTTTAATAATATTTCTATTACATCACATCTTTGAATTTTATTAGAAATACTTATTTTTTTTTGAAATTTAGAATTATTATTAATAAGAATATTTCTTTTCAATAATATTGCTACTGGAACACTATTAATTTTTGAAAATTTAATTAATTTTTTTAATTTTTTTAAATCTTTATCATTATTCAAAATAACATATTTGATATTTAGTAATTTTAAAATACTCTTAGTTATTTTACCTTTAACATTATGTTGTGGCTCATCTTTAATTCCAGGAGCTCCTCTCCAACCAATAATCATTAACATTGGTATTGAATAAACTTTTTTATGACTAATTGAAATTAAAGGGTTAATTGCATTCCCTAGACCAGAATTTTGCATGTACACACAAGGAATTTTTTTAGTTGCTAAATAATAACCAATAGCCATAGCAATTGATGATCCTTCATTTGTAGTTATAAAATGTTTTTCTTTTTTTGACTCTAAAAAGGAGGAAGCTGTTTTTAAAACACTATCAGGTACTCCAGTAAAAAAATCAATTTTTTCTTTTTTTAAAAATTTAAATAATTTTTTAGTTTCAATCATTTTTAAAAATATATCCTTTGTTTGAGACGTAATAAAAACTTGCCGCAAAAATAATTAAATTTTTTATTAAAATTAAAAAATATAAATATTTTAAAAAATCAGAAGAATAAAAAAAAGTGTCAATTAAAATTAACAAACAAACAAAATCTACAGACCTTGATCTTTCATCTAAAAAACCTTGAATAAAAATTTTAGCTTTTTGAACTAGAGATTTTTTCCTAGAATTTGTCTTTTTTAAATGAATTTCAAAATTTAATTTTTTAAGAACATTTTTTTTATTTTTTTCTTTAAACAAAGCATGCATTGCTAATAAATAACCATAATTTCTTATATCCAAAGCTTTCAGAAAAAGAATAAAAACACCTGTAACCAAAAAAATTATTTCACTATCTTTGTTATAAATGTAAATACTTAATCCTAATAAATAAGAGTATGAACTTATTAATGATGCCCAGTTATCTAACAAAAAACCTAGATTTGAAGTTTTATTTTTAATTCTTGCTAGTAAACCATCTGACCAATCTAAAACACCTTTAGTAAATAATATTATGATTGATGTCAGAATTAAAATTTCATTGTTACTTGATAAAAGAAACAAAACACTAAAACTTAAAACAATATAAATTGAAGTAATAAAATTAGGAGAAATTTTTGAAAATTGTAAAAAAAAAACTAAAAATGATGAAACTTCAATGTAGTATCTAGACTTAAAAAAAGTATACGGATTACTAAAAAAATTATTAATATCAGTTCCTAATGACCCCAATTTCTTTATTTGCTCTTTATAATGAATTTTTCTTATTTTTCTTAAAGAAAATTTAGTATCCATTTTCAAATATATATATTAATTTTAATAAAACCGCATATAAATTTCTTATTTGTTTTTAATGAATATGTTATTTTAAGACAGATTGAGTAAAATTTTTTAATGAAAAATATACTAATATATAACTCTGGGGGTGGATTAGGTGACTCAATCCAATTAATTCCATTAATTTTAAGCCTTCAAAATTTTTTTAAGGACACATCATTTTATTATTTAGGCGCTCATGCAAATCATTTTGATAATGAGCTTAAGGAATTCAATATAAAGTTAAAAACTTTAAAATTAGATATAAAGTATTTTGGTTTCAGGTGGTGGCATCTTTTAAATGTTAAAAAAAATTTTTTAAATGCTAATTATGAAAAGTTTAATTTAATTATAGATTTACAATCAAAATTTCGTAATTCTTTAATTTTAAAAAAAATTCCGCACGAACATTTTTATTCACTAACATTTAACAACATCTTTAGTTCAAAAAAAATTAAATATGCTAGTAAAAACCATTTAGAAAATCTAAGTTTATTTTTAAATGAAAAAATTAATAAAATAGAATTTACAGAAAATAAATTACCGGATGTGCTTCGATCAGAAGCTAAAAGGTTATTGCCTGAAAATAATTATATAGGGCTTTCTATTACACAAGGAAATGAATATAGACCTAAAAGTTGGTCTATTTCAAAATTTATTGAATTAGCTAATAAAATTTCTTCAAAAGGTAAAATCCCAGTTTTTTTTGTCAAAAAAAATGACATTAATGTTGTAAAGATGATTCAAGAAAATGTTCCAAATGCCATTTTTCCAGAACATAAATCAAGTAACCCATGCCCAGCATTAGTTACAGCTTTATCAAAAAGATGTGAGCTAGGAATTACCATAGACAATGGCATAATGCATATGATGAGTTTAGCTAAGATACCTCTGATAATTTTATTTGGACCAACCGATTCAAAGAAGTTTGCTCCTAATTATCAAGATGTAAAAATTTTAGACTCCAAAAAAATGTACGATACTCAAAGTCTAGAAAGAATTACTGTTGATGACGTTTTAAAATGTCTTAATTTTTAAAATTTGCTCTAATTTATTAAGAATATTATCTTTTAAATTTGTTTTATCAGATATAATACGATTGAAATATCTGAGT
>CACIYA010000004.1 GCA_902590755.1 uncultured Pelagibacteraceae bacterium
AGAGGCAACTGATCTAGCTTTACTACTTAGATCTGGTGCATTACCAACACCTCTTGATATAGTTGAGGAAAGAACTGTTGGTCCTGATTTAGGAGAAGACTCAATAAAATCAGGAATTATTTCTCTTGTGGTAGGTTTTTTTCTGGTAATTATTTTTATGCTTTATAAATATAGATTATTTGGAATTGTGGCTAACACGGCTTTAATTGCTAATTTATTGATGTTAGTTGGTATTTTGACTATTCTAGAAGCAACATTAACATTGCCAGGTATTGCAGGAATAATTTTAACCGTCGGTATGGCAGTTGATGCAAATGTCCTAATTTTTGAAACTCTAATTCAAAAGATCTATAATTATCAATATAAGGATTTACAATATTGTCCTTCTTTGAAAGAAATAAAAGACCAAATTTTTCTATATCATTAATTTTAAAAGTAATATTATTATTTTTTATTTTAAAGTCAGAATAAATTAAATTATTATCTTTAAGTAGTTTTTTAATTGGAATTACTTTTGATTGAATTTTTTCTTCTACAAGTGTGTCAGAATTGATTTCAAGTAAAAGGTAGGATCCACCCTGTAAATCTAATCCAAGATTAACTTTTTTATTTATGATTATATTATCTTTATCTTGTAGATTTAGAAGTGAAAAAATAGAAATGATAAAAAATATTAAATAAATACATAATATGTTTATTTTTGAGAAATTTAACACAAAAAAAAATTATTTTTTTGCTTCTTCTTTTTTAAGCAAACTTGTAATTGTAGATCTAATTATTTGAACTTTTGTTCCCTCGCCTATTACAACTTCAATTCTATCATCTTCCATTACTCTATCCACAACACCTATTATCCCACCAGAAGTAATTACTTCGTCACCTCTTTTTAAAGACTCTACCATAGCTTTATGGTCTTTTACTCTTTTTTGCTGAGGTCTAATTAGAAAAAAGTAGAAAATCACAAATATTAATATTAGAGGTATAAATTGCGCTATTCCTTGTCCACTCATGAAAAGACAATTATAATAAATGTATTAGATTAACAAGTATAATTTTATTCAATTTTATCCAAATTATTCATATATTTTTTTAATGCATTTGGAATTGTAATTGATCCATCTTTATTTTGATTATTTTCTAACAAAGAAATCATTAATCTGCCAACAGCTAACCCTGAACCATTTAGCGTGCCCAGAAATTCATTGCCATTTTGTGATTTATATTTAGCGCCCATTCTCCTGGCTTGAAAAGAACCACATGAAGAACAGCTCGAAACTTCGCGGTATTTGTTCTCAGAAGGTATCCATACCTCAATATCGTAGGTTTTTTCCGAACTAAATCCCATGTCTCCACTGGATAACAATACTATCTGATAAGGTATTTCTAACTTATTTAATATTTCTTTTGCACAACTTAACATTCTATCAAGTTCTTTATTACAATCTTTAGGTTCGACTATACTTACTAATTCAACTTTATAAAATTGATGTTGTCTAATCATTCCTTTAGTATCTTTACCGTAACTTCCAGCTTCTTTTCTAAAACATGGAGTTGATGCAACAAATCTCAGGGGCAATAGGTTCTTATTTATAACTGATTTTCTCACTAAATTTGTTAATACAACTTCAGCTGTAGGAATAAGATATTTTCTCTGATCTGAATTTTCAAAATTTATTTCAAATTGATCATCTTTGAATTTAGGTAGTTGACCTGTTCCGAACATAACATCTTCATTCACAATTAAAGGAGGAGAAATCTCAGTATACTCAAATTTTGTTGTATGTATGTCTAACATAAAATTAATTAATGCTCTCTCGAGCAAAGCGATTTTATTTTTTAAAATTACAAATCTTGATCCAGATAATTTTGAAGCTGTTTCAAAATCAATATTATTATCTTTTAACCCAATTTCAGTATGTGATTTTAACTTGAAAGAAAACTCTTTTATTTTTCCATATTGTTTTATTATTTTGTTAGATTTTTCATCCTTGCCTATCGGGACGTCATCTTGAGCTAAATTAGGCAAAATAAATAATAAATCATTAAGCTTTTTTTGAGAAATAATTTGCTCTTTTGATAATTTTGAGATTTGTTCAGATATTTTTTTTGATTTATCAAAGTTTGATTGATCTTTTGATTTTGATAAAATTCCTTTTTCTTGTTCTAATTTTTCTTTTTCACTTACTAATTTTCTATTATGATCATCTAAATTTTTAAACAATTCTGTTTTTAAATGAAAATTTCTATCTGAAAGTTTTTTTTTATAAATATTAAGGTTTTTTCTTAAATCTTTTATATTATGCATCTTCAGTTTCTACTTGTTTTTCTTTTTTCTTCTCAGTGAATCTTACTGTGAATATAGATAATTCATAAAGAAATAACAAAGGTATTGCTAGCCCAACTTGAGTAATGGGATCAGGTGGAGTTAAAATTGCAGCTAAAGCAAAGATAATTACGATTACATATCTTCTTCTTGTGCTTAAATAATGAGAATTTACTACACCAATTCTAGCCAATAAATTTAAAAGTATAGGTAGTTGAAAACTAATTCCAAAAGCGAATATCAGTCTCATAATTAAGGATAAATACTCGTTTACTTTTGCCTCTAGTTGAATTGGTAAATTTGAATTACTGCCAATAGTTTCAAATGATAAAAAAAACTTAATTGCAAGTGGCATTACTAAATAATAAACTAAGAGACCACCAAATAAAAAAAGTATTGGAGTTGAAATAAGATAAGGGAGAATAGCTTTTTTTTCATTTTTATAAAGCCCAGGAGCGATGAATTTATAAATTTGTATCAATAAAACCGGGCTACCCAAAAAAATAGCTGAAAAAAATGATACCTTAATATAAGTAATGAAAGTTTCATGAAGTGCGGTAAAAATAAGTCTTCTTGTTATTTCGTCATCTCTTACTGCACTTGCATAAGGTTCTACTAAAAAATTATAAATTTGTTCCGCAAAGATATAAGAAATGATAAATACTAAAAAAATAAATATTAAAGAATTTAATAATCTTGATCGTAACTCTATAAAATGACTTGTAAATGAATTACTATCAGCCATTTTTGTCTAAATTTTTTTTAATTTTTTTATCACTAGATATTAACTCGTCATCTACTTCAACATCTTTGGTAACAGAAGATATTTCTCTTTGAAAATTACTTAATGTATTTTTAAATTTTCCAATGTAAGATCCAATTTTTTTAAGTGCAATCGGAAATTCTTTAGGGCCTAACACTAATATTGCAATGATTACTACTGATAAAATCTCTAACCATCCAATTTGAGGCATTTTGATTACTTATTTTCAGTGTCAGAATCTTCTGACTTAGAATTATCATCTTGATTATTAGTAGATGTATCATCGGACATGCCTTTTTTAAAACTTTTTATACCTTTGGCTACATCACCCATTAAACTTGAAATTTTACCTCTTCCAAAAAGTAAAACAACAAGAACAACTACTATTGCTATCTGCCAGAAACTAATTCCCATAATAAATAAATATATACAATAAAAACTCCTAAATAAATATATTTATTTATCTTCTTCAGGAGCTTTTTTTATCGCCTCATCTATTTCTTCATAAATATTCTGCTTTTCAGATATTGATTGTTCTTTAAAGAATTTTCCAGTTCCAAAAATAGATTTATCTATACCTGAGGTATCAATAAGTCCAGCAGAACCTAATTCCTCTATGGTAGGTAAATCAGAGATTTTTTGAATATTAAAATGATTCAAAAAATTCTCAGTAGTTGCATATTGTATGGGTTTTCCTGGCACATCCTTTCGACCTGCTGGTCTTACCCAGTCTAATTCAAGTAAAATTTCAAGAGTATTGGTTGCGAATGAAACTCCTCTAATCTCCTCTATTTCAGATCTAGTTACAGGTTGGTGGTAAACAATTATTGCAAGGGTTTCTATTGTAGCTTTAGATAATTTTTTTTGAGTTGATTTTTGTAAAGACATTAATTTTGATAAATCTTCTGCAGTTCTAAAAGACCATTTATTTTTTATACAAACTAAATTAATTCCTCTTTTTTTATATGTTACTTGAAGATTTTCTAGAATTTTTTTAAGATTATTTGTTGTTTGAACTCTTTTTTCAATTGTTTCTATATCTAATGGTTCAGCTGCAGCAAAAAGAATAGCCTCTACCTGTCTCTCAAGTTTTGTAGGTGAAGCTGGAAAATCTATAACATTATTTTTCTTTTTATTTCTCATTTTAAGATTTTTTAATCATTAACTTGTTAAAAACCTTTTCTTGAGAAATTAAAATTGATCCCTCTTTTGTTAATTCAAGACTAGCTGCAAAGATTCCAGCTATACCTGATCGCTCCATTTTATTTTCAAAGTAAAATTTTGGAATTAATTCAATTATATCTTTCCAATCTTTTATTTTATCAAGATTATTTTTTATTTGTTTTATACCTTCCTCAGTTGTAAAAACTGGAAGTTTTGGGATACTTATATTTTGAAATGTTTTTTGCATTTGCATGTTGGAATATGTTTTTAACAATTCATAAAGAGTTACATCATATACAGGTGTATTAATTGATCTAATTCCACCTTTCATCCCTCTTATGAAAATGTGAACACCTAATCTTTTTTTCTTAAGCATCTGATCAGATAATATTCTAATTAATTCTAACTTCTTTAATTGAAGTTTTAATTTTTCAGCCACTTCTAAAGCTTTAAAATCTTCATCATCATCTTCAGGTAACAATAGTTTTGATTTTAAGTATGCTAACCAAGTGGCCATTAATAGAAATTCTGATGCAATTTCTAAATTAATATTTTGATTATTTTTAATAAATTCTAAAAATTGATCGGCTAATTTTGTAATTGAAATCTGAGCTAAATCTACTTTTTGATTTTTTGCCAAATCAAGAAGAACTTCTAAAGGCCCAGTATAATTAGGTATATCGATAGAAATTTTGTTAATGTTTTTTGATTCCATAATTAATTTTACCTTAAAAATTTATAAAATTCTGATGTTTTTTTTGATGTAAATTTGTCAATATCAGGCAATATTTTTATCAATTTTAAGTTTTCATTAGTTTTTCCACCACAATAAAGAACAAGATTACAACCTGCTTCAATAGATTTTCTCGCATTGGTTACTAAATCAAATTGTAAAGCTTTCATAGATATATCATCTGACATAATGATACCTTTGAAACCTAATTTTTTTCTTATTATATCTTTAATTATTTTTTTTGAGTGTGACGCAACATTATCTTTATCCAATTTTTTGTAAAGGATGTGCGCTGTCATAGCAAATTTTGCTTTGGATAATCTGAATGGATAGAAATCAGTTTGATTTAATTCTTTTAAACTCAAAGAAACTATAGGTTTTTTTTTATGACTGTCTGAAAAAGAACATCCGTGTCCTGGTATGTGTTTTATGACTCCACAAATACTATTTGAGTGAAGACTTTTAATCGTCAGATCTCCAAATTTTTTAACAATTTTTTTGTCTTTTGAAAAACTCCGATCACTAATTATTTTGTGAGTATAATCTCTCAAAACATCAATAACAGGTATAGTATTTATGTTAAAACCAAGATCTTTTAAAATTTTACATAAAGATTTTAAATAATGTTCATAAATTCTGGTAGAAAAAGTTCTATTTTTTTTGAATAACTTTCCAAAAAAATTCGCAGAAATATTATGATTTATTAATTTTTTTAGTCTTGAAACACTAAGACCTTCCTCATCTATTATAATAGGAAATTTTTTATCCTTAGAATAATATTTAATTTTCGATGTTAATTCTTTGATTTGTTTAATAGATTTTAGATTTCTACTAAATAGTATTACGCCCCACGGTTTTTTTTTTAGTAAAATTATTTCTTTCTTTGATAATTTTGTTCCGCTTAAACTAATTATAATTGCTTTTTTTTTCATTTATTTTAGCAAATCCCAAAAATTTCTTTTTTTTTCACCATTAATTTTATTTTCAAATTTATCATTGAAATGAATAACATTATCAGTGTCGTTTTCTAAAATTGGCAAATCAACAATTTTATCTTTTAAAATTTCATCAATATTCGTTCGATTAGGATTTTTTAAATTAATAGCGGTGGTAGATGAATAATATCTAAAAATAGCAAAGATAAAAAAAAGAATTATAAAAAACATAAATATGTTTATAATTTTTTTCATTACATTTTAAAAGGAAGAGACACTCCTAGTATATTCATTCCATTTTTTATAACAGTCGAAATCAAATATATAAAAATGAGAACTTCATGTCTTTTAACTTTACCATTCTCAATAAATCTATATTGACTATCCTCATTACCTTTACTCCAATACGAGTGAAATAATGTTGAGAGTTCATATAAATAAAATGGTATTTTATGAGGTTCAAGCTTATTTGCAGCAGACTCAATTATTTTTGGCCATTCAAAAACTTTTCTAATAATTTTTTCTTCATATTTATTTAAAGTAAATGTTTTAGATTTTACAGAAATTTCATCATTTAAATTTTTATTTAGAGTTCTTAGAATTGAATTTATTCTAGCGAAAGCGTACTGAACATAGTAAACTGGGTTATCTTTTGTTTTTTCTCTGACCTTCTCAAAATCAAAATCTAATTCTACGTCGTTGCTTCTATTTAACATCATAAATCTAATTGAGTCTTTATCAACTTCATTTAATAAATCTTGAACTGAAATAAAATCTCCTGCTCTTTTTGACATTTTAAATGGTTTTCCTTTTTTATAAAGTTTTACTAATTGACATACTTTACATTGCAGTTTTATTTTTTTTTCCGATAGAGCTGATACAGCAGAAGTAATCCTTTTTATATATCCGATATGATCTGCTCCTAGAATATTAATTAAGTGGTCAAATTTTCTATTTATCTTATCCGAGTGATAAGCAACATCATTTGCAAAATAAGTCCACGAACCATCATTTTTTTGTAAAGCTCTATCAGTATCATCGCCAAAATTAGAAGATTTAAAAATCAGTCTTTTAACTTTTTTCCAATTTTTTGAAGGTTCGCCTTTTGGTGGATCTAAAAAACCTTCTTCTATTAAATCTTTATTTCTAAGGGACTTCACAGTTTTATTTACTATATCATTTTTAACTATTTCTGTTTCAGAAAAAAAATTATCATGTTCAATCCCAAGCTTTTTTAGATCGGATTTTATTAGATTCATTGAACAGTTTAAGGAAAGTTTTTTTAATTTTTCAAAACATGAATCAAAATTATCTACACTAATTTCTTTATTATTTTGAATTATTTTTGAAGCAATTTCTTTTACATAATCTCCGGAGTACAAGTTTTCTTTAAAAACAAATTTTTCCTTATATTTTATTTCTCTTATTCTAAGAAAAACTGACTCTACAAAATTTTTAATTTGGTTACCGTAATCATTTATATAATATTCCTTTGTAACTTTGTTACCATTAAATATTAATAAATTAGATAAGACATCTCCAAATATTGCTCCTCTACAATGGCCAACATGCATTGGACCAGTAGGATTAGCAGATACAAATTCTATATTATAATTATTATTAGTCTTTTTTGAACCGTAAGATTCCCTATTTTTTAAAATATCATTAATATTATATACCAACGCTTCATCTGACAATTTAATGTTTAAAAAACCTGGTCCTGCAACTTCTATTTTTTCAAAATGATTTATATTTTTTATTAAAATTTTTTTAATATTATTTGCTAGAATATTTGGCTTAATCTTATTAACTTTAGATAAAACCAATGATACATTGGTTGACAAGTCATAATTTAAGTGTGTAGGTGGAACCTCAAGATTTACATTTTTTAAATCATTTATATTTTCTAATTTTAAAGTTTTTTTATTATCTATAATGGTTGCACTGATTTTTGTCAGATAATATTCGAATATGTTCATTTAATTCTATTATAAAGATTTATTGCATATCTATCAGTCATACCAGCTATAAAATCACAAATAGATCTAGCAATATCAGATTTATCATACTTACTAACATTTATATATTTCTCTGGATTTTTTTTGATAGTTAAAAATAATTTTCTGATTATTTTTTTTCCTTGATTGGTATTTTTTTTAACATCATTGTGATAATACATTTTTCTTTTCAGAAATCTTTTAATATTTTTATCAAAATTTCTCATTTGTTTTGAAAAAGTTACTACTGGATAATAAGATTTATAAACATCGTTCAAATTTTTAAGTTTGTATTTTTTAATATTTTTTTTTGTTGTTTCGATTATATCTTCTACCATTTCATTTATTATTTCTCTAACAATTTGTCTAATAATTAAATCTGTAGAAAAATTTTTAATATTTTTTTTGTGTTTGTGAACAATACTTTTTAATATTGGAATATTTTCAAGATCCTGAAGTTTAAATAAATTTGATTTCAAACCATCTTCTAAATCATGGCTATTATATGCGATATCATCTGAGATCGAAGCTATTTGTGCTTCTAAAGAGGGAAAGGATAAAAACTTAATTTTATTTTTAAAATAATTTTTTCCTAAAATTTTATCATATTTGTTTATGTTGTTTATTGGTCCATTATGCTTCAATAATCCATCGAGTGTTTCAAAAGTTAAATTTAAACCTTTAAAATTATAGTATCTATTTTCCAAAAATAAAATTGTTCTTATAGTTTGAATATTGTGATCAAACCCCCCGTACGCTCTCATACAAGTATTAAGAACCTCTTCACCCGCATGTCCAAAAGGAGTATGACCCAAGTCGTGCGCCAAACTTAAAGTCTCACACAAGTCCTCATTCAAATTAAAAAATTTAGATAATGTTCTAGCTATTTGAGCAACTTCAAGTGAATGAGTAATTCTAGTTCTAAAATGATCCCCTGATGTATTTACAAAAACTTGAGTTTTATGTTTAAGTCTTCGAAAAGCAGTTGAATGAATTATTCTATCTCTATCTCTTTGAAAATCTGATCTTAAATGAGTTTTTTTTTCCTGAAAAAACCTTCCTTTTGATTTTAGCGGAACTGCCAAATTTGATAATGTTTGGATTGAATTTTTTTGCATGCTTACTATATAGATTATATACTAAATAATTATGGAAAAAAAATTAGAATTTACTGATAGTGCAAAAAGCCAAATAGAAAAAATCACTAAAAGTGACGGAAAAAAATATTTCAGAATTGCTGTTCAAGGTGGCGGATGCTCTGGATTTAAATATAATTTTAGCTTTGATGATAAAATAGAAAAAGATGACATTTTGTTTGATAAAACTGTAATTGATACGCAGTCACTTGATATCATTGCTGGATCAGTAGTAGATTTTAAAAAAGAGATGATTGGCGAGACCTTTTCAATAAAAAATCCTAAAGCTTCAGCTTCATGTGGTTGCGGTCTATCTTTTTCAGTTTAATGAAAATAATATCATGGAACGTGAATTCAGTTAGAGCAAGAATTACCAATATTGTTGATTATATCAAACAAACAAATCCTGATATATTATTACTCCAAGAAATTAAAACTCAAGATGTTAGTTTTCCTTATGAAGATTTCAAAAATATTGGATATAATTCTTATGTTTTTGGTCAAAAAAGTTACAATGGTGTTGCTATTATTTCTAAACAAGAATTAGAGAAAATTAACAATAGCTTTATTAAAGATGATTTAAAACAATCTAGAATTATAACTGCTGAGTTAAAATTAAAAAAGAAAAAGATAGAACTTATAAATATTTATGTTCCAAATGGAAATCCTGTAGATACAGAAAAATATGAATATAAAAAAGAGTGGTTAAAAAAATTTATATCTAGTGTTAAAAAGAAAATTCAGAAAAACTCAAATATTCTTATCGCTGGAGATTTTAATATTATTCCTGAAGAAATAGATGTTCATGATTTTAAAAGATATGAAAACGATGCTTTGGGTAGATTGGAAATAAGAAAAAAATATAGAGAATTAATAAATTTAGGTTTTAAAGATGTTTATAGATTTATAAATAAAACAAAACAAGAGTATACATTTTGGGACTACTTTGCAGGTTCCTGGCAAAAAAATTATGGCATGAGAATAGATCATTTTTTGCTATCAAACAGTTTAATCGAAAATATCAAATCAATTAATATAAATAAAAAACCAAGAGCTAAAGAAAAGCCATCCGATCATACGCCAATCGAACTTGAAATTATTTAACTCTTCCGTAAATATCTTGATATCTAACTATATCAGTTTCTTTTAAAATTGATCCTAATTGAGCTTCAATTATTTTTACTGGTTTTTTATATGGATTTTCTATTCTGTGAATAGATTTAACTGGTATATAAATAGTTTCATTGGTTTTTAAAAAAAATTTTTTTCTATTTAGAGTTATTTTTGGAGTTCCTTGAGTTACTACCCAATGTTCAGAACGATGAAAATGCTTTTGAAGACTTAAAACTCCTTTAGGTTTTACATAGAGTTCTTTGATCAAAAAATTTTTACCATTAAACAAATTTGTATACCTACCCCAAGGCCTGTAAAAAATATTTTTCTTTTTTTGGTATTTATTCTTTAATTTGTTATAGATTTTGCAAATTTCTTTCCAACTACCCAGATCTGACCAAGGTATATTTAAATTTATAGCATTTATATCTTTTGATTTTTCCAATATTGCATAATCAAAAGAAATTGTTTTACATTTTAAAAAGTCATTTTTATTTAGATAATAAACATTATTTTTAAATTTTGATTTTTTTATAGAATTTAAACAACAATTAAAGTTTTTGTTTTGATACTTCTTGAAGTTATTAATTATTGATTTTTTTGTAAGGAAAAACATTCCTGAATTCAAATAAGCATTTTTTTTAATGATTTTTTTTGCTTTTTCTAAATTTGGTTTTTCAATAAATTTTGAAACCTTGTATTTATTCTTAACCCATCTTGATAAAAAATAACCAAAGTCAGATGAAGGGTAAGAGGGCTTAATGCCAAATATAAAGATATTTTTATCTGTCAAATATTTTTGATGTTTTTTAATAGATTTATTAAATAAGTTAGTTTTCTCAATTAAATGATCTGATGTTAAAAAAATTAGTGGTTGGTTCTCAGGTATTTCTTTTATTAATGCTGAACTTAGTATAGCAGGAGCAGTATTTCTTTTCGCTGGTTCAAGAATAATTTTATACTTCTTAAAACCTTTTAATTTCAAATGTTTTTTAATTTCTGTTATATATTTTTTATTAGTACTTATAATTGGATAATCAAAAATAGAACTTTTTATTCTATCTAGAGTTTTGCCGAATAATGTCCAATTTCCAAAATCAATAAACTGCTTTGGTTGATGATGTTTTTTATCAGTCCAAAGTCGTGTGCCAGAACCGCCACATATAATTACTGGACGTATTTTCATTAAATTTTCGAATATTCTTTAACTTCTTTTTTCTTACCTGGATGAGTTGGAGCACCAAGATAGGCAGGTCCTACTGTTTGAGCATATTTCCAAATCGTTCCCGATCCAAAACTTGATTTTTTTTCTTTCCATTTTTTTCTTCTAGCTTTTAATTGGGCGCTGGTAAGCCTAACATTAATTGATCCTTTTTTTGCGTCTATATCTATTACATCTCCATTTTTAAGAAGTGCAATTGGGCCGCCCATTGCAGCTTCTGGGCCAACGTGACCAACACAGAACCCTCTGGTAGCTCCTGAAAACCTTCCATCAGTTATAAGTGCAACTTTTTCACCTTTGCCTTGTCCATAAATAGCTCCAGTCGTTGAAAGCATTTCCCTCATTCCTGGTCCGCCTTTTGGGCCTTCGTATCTAATTATTATTACATCACCATCATTATATTTTTTTGTCTGTACTGCTTTCATCGCATCTTCCTCATTATCAAAACACCTAGCTTTACCTGTAAATTGTAATTTTTTTAATCCTGCAATTTTTACAATTGCTCCGTCTGGAGCTAAATTTCCTTTTAACCCGACGACTCCCCCATCTGGAGAAAGTGGGTTATTATATTCTCTTAAAACTTTTTGATTAGTATTAAACTTAATGTTAGCTAAATTTTCTTTCATAGTTTTACCTGTAACTGTCATACACTCACCATGAATATAACCTCCGTCAAATAAAGTTTTTAATAACATAGGAACACCACCAGCTTCCCACATGTCTTTTGCAACGTATTTTCCTCCAGGTTTCAAATCAGCAAGATAAGGAGTTTTTTTAAATATTTTTGCAACATCCATTAAATTAAATTTTACTCCTATCTCATTAGCTAGTGCAGGTAAATGAAGGGCTGCATTAGTGGAACCGCCAGTAGCAGCCACAATTGTTGCTGCATTTTCTAAAGATTTTTTAGTTACTATTTCCCTTGGTTTGATTTTTTTTTCTAATAAATTCATAACCGCTTGACCGCTTTCAAAAGCATATTTATCTCTTTCCTCATAAGGGGCTGGCGTCCCAGCTGAATAGGGTAAAGCCAAACCTATCGCTTCAGATACACATGCCATTGTATTAGCTGTAAATTGACCTCCACAAGCCCCAGCACTTGGACAAGCTACTAATTCTAATTCTCTTAATTCTTCAGAGGACATTTTGCCTGAGGAATGTTTACCTACTGCTTCAAAAACATCTACAACGGTAACATCTTTTCCTTTAAATTTTCCTGGCAAAATTGATCCTCCGTAAATGAACACACTAGGTACATTCAATCTCAACATAGACATCATCAAGCCTGGAAGAGATTTATCACATCCAGC
This sequence comes from uncultured Pelagibacteraceae bacterium, assembly GCA_902590755.1. Lineage (GTDB taxonomy): Bacteria > Pseudomonadota > Alphaproteobacteria > Pelagibacterales > Pelagibacteraceae > Pelagilacustribacter. The sequence goes on from CACIYA010000004.1 coordinate 12,697, forward strand.
GATACCAACCAGTGCATCATAACAATGTCCTCTAACTGTTAGTTCTGCTGAGTCAGCTATTACTTCCCTGGAAATTAATGATGATTTCATTCCTTCATGACCCATGGCAATACCATCTGTTACGGTTATAGTGCAAAATTCTCTTGGCGTTCCACCTGATTGTTTTACTCCTTTTTTAACTGACTGTGCCTGTCGCATTAAAGCTGTATTGCAAGGTGCAGCTTCATTCCAAGTGGATACTACTCCTACAAACGGTTTTGCTACATCCTGTTCGGTTTCTCCCATCGCATAATAAAAAGATCTATGTGGAGCTCTATCTGGGCCTAAAGAAGTATGACGGCTGGGTAGTTTTTTTTTATCAATTTTAGACATTTAATTAATACTGGATACAATACTTCTTAATTTTCCATCTTCAATAGTTAATTCTTTTACTAAATTTTTGTCATTTTGTACTATTTCTTTAGGTGCTTTTGTCACATAAGCCTTATTTTTGAGCTTATTATTTAAATTAGTAATTTGTTTATTGATTGTCTCAATTTTCTGTAAAATTCTCTCTTTTTGAGATCCTAAATTTACATCCTCATTAAAATTTAATGAAATTTTTTCCTTAAGAACTAAGATATCTATTGAATTTTTATCTCTTATCTTTGTTGTAAGGACATTATTTACTCTACCAACCTGTTTTACCAAATTTATATTTTTATTTACTAATTTCTTTAATTTCCCTGATTTATCATCAAAAAATATGTCACAATATAATTTTGGTGTAATTTTTAACTCTGCTTTAGTAGATCTAATGTTAGAAATTATTTCAATTAGATCATTTATATTATTTTGATTTTTTTTAAATTTATTAATTATCTTAAAATCTGGCCAACTGGAACTGATTAAATAATTATTGAAAATTTTTTTATAAGCATTTAAAGACCACAAGTTCTCAGTGAAAAAAGGGATAAAGGGATGAAGAATTCTGAGAATATTTGCCATCATAAATGATGAGAAAGCTCTAGCTTCTTTAATTTCATTTTTATTTTTTGAATTAAAAATAGGTTTTAAAAACTCTAAATACCAATCACAATAAGAATGCCAAACAAATTGATATGCATACCTAGCAGCCTCATCGAACCTAAATATTTCAATGTTTTTCGTGATTAAATTTTGTGTTTTTATAAATTCATTGTAAATCCAATGGTTTATTGGAAGTTTAGTTGATGTCAAATTTATCTTTTTATCTAATTTACAATTATTAAGTTTTAAAAAATTATTTGCACTCCAAATTTTTGTTATAAAGTTTCTATTTCCAGTAACTCTATCTTTTGATAATTTTACATCTCGACCTGGAGAGGCCATCGAAATTAAAGTAAACCTTAAACTATCTGCTCCATATTCATTTATTAAATCTAAGGGATCGATCACATTACCTTTTGATTTTGACATTTTCTGCCCCTTTTCATCCCTTACCAAGGCATGAACATATACTTTATGAAAAGGTGTATTTTTTCTAAAATAATTTCCCATCATCAACATCCTTGCTACCCAAAAGAAAATTATATCAAAACCAGTAACAAGAACTGAAGTTGGATAAAATTTATTAAGTTCTTTAGTTTTCTTTGGCCATCCAAGAGTCGCAAATGGCCATAGAGCTGATGAAAACCAAGTATCTAAAACATCTGTTTCCTGTCTTAATTTAAATTGTTTATTTTTATTTTTTTTCTTTGCTAGTTTTATTGCATCTTTTTCATTTTGAGCAACGAAAATATTTCCCTTTTCATCATACCATGCAGGTATTCTATGGCCCCACCAAATCTGTCGAGATATACACCAAGGTTCAATGTTATTCATCCACTGAAAAAATGTTTTTGACCAATTACTTGGAAAAAAAGAAGTTTTTCCCTCTTTTACGATCTTAATTGGTTTTTTGGATAATTTTTTCGCATCAACAAACCATTGCTCTGTTAAGAGGGGTTCAATTATAGTGTTTGATCTATCACCATATGGAACTTTATTTTTAATATTTTCGATTTTTACAAGAGAACCTATATCTTTTAATTTTTTAATTATAAGTTTCCTTGCTTCAAACCTATCTAAACCATGAAACTCTTTAATTCCTTTTTTGTTTATTTTCCCATTCCCTTCAAAAATGTTTATTATTTCTAGTTTATTTCTCTTGCCTACCTCATAGTCATTGAAATCATGTGCTGGTGTAATTTTTACAGCTCCTGAACCTTGCTCTGGATCAGCATAGTTGTCAGAAATAATTTTGACAGTCCTATTAACAATTGGAATAAGAACATTTTTTCCAACTAAATTTACATATCTTTTATCCTTTGGATTTACAGCAACTGCGGTATCTCCCATCATTGTTTCTGGTCTGGTAGTGGCGATAGTGATTTTTTGATCTGAGTTCTCTATCATATAATCAATGTAATATAATTGAGATTGAACATCTTTTTGGTTTACTTCCAAGTCAGAAATAGCAGTTTGAAGTTTAGTATCCCAGTTGACTAATTTTTTGTCCTTGTAAATTAGCTTGTTTTTATAAAGATCAACAAAAACTTTAATTACGGCTTTAGAGAGATCCTTGTCCATGGTGAACCTGGTTCTTGACCAATCACACGAACAACCTAATTTCTTAAGTTGATCTAAAATTATTCCACCGGATTCCTCTTTCCAATCCCATATTTTTTTAATAAATTTTTCTCTTCCTAAATCATTTTTTTTAATTCCTTCTTTTAAAAGGTTATTTTCAACAACTGCTTGAGTTGCAATACCAGCATGGTCTGTTCCTGGTTGCCAAAGAGTTTCGAGGCCTTTCATTCTATTAAATCTAACTAAAACATCTTGTAGACTATTGTTTAGAGCATGCCCCATATGTAATCTACCAGTTACATTAGGTGGAGGAATTACTACAGAAAATTTTTTATTTGATTTGTTTTTTTTTGGTTTGAATAAACCTTTTTTAATCCAAAAATCTGAGATTTTTTTTTCTTCTTTACTATGATTATATTTTTTAAATTCCATTCTTTTGATATTTAGAGATATATAACAGATTTCAATAACTATTAAGTTTAAAATCTAGATATAAGGCAGCAGTCCAAGAAAAATTTTTAGCACCCATTCCTAAACCTGATTTACAACTGTAATATTCTCGAAATTTTTTTTTTTCGACTAAATTCAATGTTTTTTTTCTTATTATTTCTGCGAACTTCTTATCTTTATTTTTTAAACCCTGATATAAAATCCAATTGCAATTAACCCATACTGGCCCTCTCCAGTAACGTTTTTCTTCGAATGATCTATGTTTAGAATTTATTGAAGGAAAAAGATATTTATTATTTTTATTATATTTTTTTAAACTTTTTATTAATGATTTATTAATTGAATTATTATTTAAATCAGCAAATAGCATAAAAAAATTTGTTATTGAGGGTATAGCTGTTAAACTATTATTTCTTATATCTTTATTCTTAAATGTCATTTTCTTAGAATTAAATAATTTTACAAGTTTACTCTCATTTAAAAGAATATATTTTTTTATGGAAGAATTTCTTTTATCTATACATCTAAGCAAAAAATCCATATCCTTTAAAGCTTTTAGAAAAAGAGAATTAAATCCAACATCTACAACATTAAATTTTGATTTAAAGTAAAGTTTTTTTGGATCATAATTCATTTCCTTTAAATGATTTTTAATAGTTACATATCTATCATAATCAATTTTCAAAGGTCTTTGGCTTTGGGTGACAATTTTATTATCCTTTCTCTTATAATCAAGATTTAATTGTGTTTTGATCTTACTCATCGGTTTATCCCATAAAGGAGAATTATCATAACCACTTTCCCATGGGTGAAGTATGGAAATTAAACCAGTACGTTTAGGATCTCTGTATCTAATAAACCATTCTAAACATTTTTTAATCTTTAAAATTAAAGGCTGGTATTTTTTTATTTCTTTTTTTGAAAATTTTTGTCTCTCAATAATTATCCTTAAGATACTTGATAAGATCGGTGGTTGAGTTATTCCAGATGAGGAAACTTTTTTACCACAATTCCAAGCTTTATAGTTAGGAGTATAATTTAAATCTTTAATATGGAAAAGAATATGTGGTATCATTCCGTCATCCCATTGTCCTGAAATTAGAGTTTCAAGTTCTTTAAATGAGTAGTCTAAATTGAAATTAGAATATCCTAATGCAATAAATGCTGAGTCCCAATTCCATTGGGCTGGATAAAGTTTAGTGTTAGTGGGTAATGTGTAATTTAATCTTCTGTTATTTATTAAGGTTCTCTTTGCTTCTTTAATTAAGCTATTCATTATCCTTTAACACCTCCAGCTGTTAAACCGCTTACTAAATATTTTTCAAAATATATGAAAATTAAAAGTATTGGTAAAGTAACTACCACAGATCCAGCCATTAGATACTGCCGTGGTGTTTCGGCATCACCAGTTAAATGATTTATTGCTCTAGATAATGTAAATGTTTTTGGATTATCTAAAAACATAAGAGAAAATAAAAATTCATTCCAGGCTATCATAAATACATATAACGATACTGAAGCAATAGCAGGTAAACTAAGAGGAATTATTATTTTAATAATTATTCCAAACCAATTTTGTCCATCTATAAGTCCCGCCTCTTCAATTTCTTTAGGTATGCTTTTAAAGTATCCCTGAAGCATATAGATGGCTACTGGTAAAGTGGTTGCTGTGTAAACTATTAATAGGCCTTCCACAGAATTCCTCAAACCTAGTTGACTAAAAACAGTGTATAAAGGAATTACCAATACTATTGCTGGAAACATATAGATTATTAATATTGATGTTGAAAGAAAGGTCTTACCAAAGAAATTTAATCTTGCGACAGCGTACGCTGCGGGTATAGCAAATAATAAGGTTATTAAAACAGTTCCAACTGATACATATGAACTTGTAAGAATATATCTACCAAAATCATATGTTTTAAAAATGACAAAGTAAGATTTGAATATCTCATAAATATTTTTTGAAAAATCAATACTTAGATCGATCGGGTCAATCAATAAAGCTGTTTGCGTTTTAAAACTAGTAACAAACATTATGTAAAATGGAAACAATATAACTAATGCAAAAAATACTATTGCAAATAAAGATAAAAACTCAAACACAATTTTTTCAGATATAAAATCCTGATTTAAATATTCTAAATCATATTTTTTCAATTTATTTGTAAAAAATAAAATTAGTAAAAAAATACCTACTGAGAACCACATAGGGGAGTTTTCATTTAAAAATGTATATAAAATTGTAAACAATAAGGATAATATAAAAATTTTTAAGTTATGATTAAACTTTTTTCCAATAAATACACAAGTTATAATTAATCCGATTGATAATGATAGATTTAGATTAAAGTTAAGATTTGTAAAATTTAAACCTTGCAAAGTTGCCAATATTTTCCATATACAAATTATTATTGTAAGAAAAATTGATGATGCAAGTAAAGTTATTATTAATGATTTAAATTTCATTTGCCTTTTTTCCAATTAATTTGAAATAAATAATCATAAAAGTTATTAATAATAATACGATTACTATTGAAACTGCTGAACCCATGCCAATATTTGATACCGCAAATCCTTGTTGATACACACTTATTGGTAATGTCAAAGTACCTGAAGCGCCACCAGTTAATAAAAATATATCTTCAAATTTGTTGAAGTTCCAAATAAATCTAATCATGAATAAAATTGATAAAATTGCTGTTATTTGTGGAAAGGTAATATAAAAAAATTTTCTAAATGGTCCAGCGCCGTCAACATCTGCTGCCTCATAAAGATCTCTAGGAATAGCTTGTAGTCTAGCTAATATAAATAAAAAAGCTAAAGGAAAATATCGCCAGATCTCAAAAAATATCACTGTCGTTAATGCTAATCTAAGTTTTAACTCAAATCCTAAAATATTAATGATTAAATATTTTTGTCCAAGTAAATTTATAGGTTTTTCGATCACTCCATAATTAACTAGAAGAGAATTTATTGTGCCACTATTAGGATCTAAGAGTAAAGTCCAGGTATAAGCTAAAGCAACCACAGGTCCTACATAGGGAAAAAGCAATATACTTCGCATAAAAGTTCTTCCATAAAATTTTTGATTTACAAGTTGAGCAGCGAATATGCCAAGTAAAATAGCTCCAAGTGTTCCAAAAAAAGTAAAGTAAAACGTCGTCATTAAAAGCTCAAAAAAATTGTTATTAATAAAAACATTTTTAAAATTTTTGAGAGTAAAATCAGTAGTCAATAAAATATTATTTGATTTTCCTTTCAAATCTGGTTTATTAGATTTAAGGAATTCACTCTTAATAGAATTGTTATTCACATTTTTTACAAAAATTTCGAAGTTTTCACGATACCCTGCCTCCCAATTTCCAAAAAAACATTTAACTTTTTGTGACTTAAATTCGCATCTTTTGTCCAAATTAACTGGTTTAATATTTTTTGGTAATTTATCTGAAAATCTAACTTCTCTAATATCTTGAATTAAAGAACTATTTCTTAATTTATAAATAATTTTTAATTCAAAATTACTATCTTGTATATTTTTTACAATTTTTTTTGCCCTAGGTTCGGGAATTCTTATATCTTTAAGTCCAACTTCTTTAAAACTAATCCAGACGTTTGCAAAAATTGGAAATAAAATTATTGCAAATACTAGGCATACAGCAGGTAATAGAAGTGTATATGCAGTCCTTCTTTCTATTTTTGATAGTGTAGAGCTCATTTAAAAGCGGATAATAACCTATTATCCGCTTTTAAGAAATAAATTTGCTAGAATTTTGCTAATTCTGCGTTAATTTTTTTAACCGCTTCATCAACAGTTATTTGGTCATCAATGTATTCTCTTGTAATTCTATTCAAGAATTGAGCATTGATTATTTTTGATGCTCTTGAAAGTTCACCTTCTTTTACACCCCATCTATTAGCAGTATCTAATCCTGCAACAATGTTGTTTATTACATCAGGTGAATACAGTTCGGTTAATGGTTTTTTTCTATCTACACCAACTGGTAATTTACTCCAAGCTTTTGTAAACGCAGTAGGATCTGAAGAATTACCTCTTCTTACTGGAAATTTACCCTCAGGAGCGATTGCTAACGTGCTTGTGTAACCTTCGTCCATAGAATACTCCACAAACTTTTTAGCCTCATCAGTATCTGCATCAGCTGTTATACCGAAATATCTTACATCTGCCCATGCAGCACCTTTCTTGTTATTTGGTCCACTAAAATTCGTTATAAAACCAGTTTTAGAGGCAAGTTCAGGTGATGTTGGATCGCTATTTATTGTTGGTGGAGCTGAGTCTCTTAATCCAGCTAATTCATCCATAATAAACGGTGACCAAATTATCATTGGCGTTTTGCCAGCAAAGTATAACTCTCTAGATTGTTTCCAGAATAATTCTCCTGGAGGACTTGCTTTAGCTATAACTTTATAAAACTCTAAAGAGTTTTTTAGAGCTTTTCCTTGTTTTTTTGTTCCACCCTTTTTAACAAAATTAACTCCATTTGCTAAAAGAACATGTTCAAGAACTTGGCTCATAAAGTTTTCATCAGTTTTAGTTGCAGCTACAAATCCAAACATGTCTCCGCCCGAAAGAACTTTTACAGCTTTTGTAATATTTTCGTAACTTGTTGGCGGTTCAAGACCTGCTTGTTTAAATAAATCTTTTCTGTAAACTACCATTTGTGTCCAGCCATCAACCGGCACAGCAGCAATTTTTCCACCCTTTTTTGCCATGTTTAACGCTCCCGGAGCAAAAGTTTTCTTTCCTAAACTTTTAACAACATCATTATTAGCATTTACATCAAGTATTCCTGCCTCTGCCCAAGGAAGAACATATTGAAGAGTGTGATAAATGACATCTGGGAGATTTCCTGCGGCTGCAGCAGCAGTAGCTCTGGAACCTAAATCTTTTTCCTCTACCGGTATAACTTCGACTTTTATCCCAGTCTTGGACTCAAATGATTTAGCCATTTCCATTTGTTTTTCCATTCTTGCTGGTTGAACTTCAGTGGTCCAAAAAGTTATATCCGCTAAACTATTAGACGTTAATAAAGTTAAAGCAAAAATGAATGTTAATATTTTTTTCATCTTTCCTCCTATTAATTATTTAAATAATGATTTAAGTTTAACAAGATGGATTAAAATTTTTACATGATTAAAATGCATACGAGACTTGAAAAAATTAATATATGGAAATTGTTAAAATATGGCCTTTTTAAAATTTGAAGATATAGATAAATCCTTTGGAGAAAACAATGTAATTAGTAAATTTAACCTAGAGGTTGAAAAAGGGAAATTTATAGTTCTGCTAGGTCCATCTGGTTGTGGAAAATCTACACTGCTAAGAATGATAGCTGGAATTGAAGAAATAGATCATGGCAAAATACTTTTAGAAAATAATCTTTTAAATGATTTGTTGCCCTCGAAAAGACAAATTGCGATGGTTTTCCAATCTTACGCTTTGTATCCCCATATGAATGTTTTTCAGAATATCTCGTTCGGTCTTAAATCTGAAAAAATATCAAAAAATGATATTAAAATTAAAGTGAACGAAGCTGCAAAAATCTTAAAAATTGAGGAACTTTTAGATAGAAGACCAAAGGAACTATCAGGAGGTCAAAGACAGCGAGTGGCAATTGGTAGAGCTATAACTAGGAACCCTAAATTATTTTTATTCGATGAACCTCTTTCAAATCTAGATGCTGCCCTTAGGTCAGAGATGAGAGTAGAAATTTCAAAATTACATAAAAAACTAAAAAGTAACATTATTTACGTAACTCATGATCAAGTTGAAGCAATGACTTTAGCTGATAAAATTGTGATTATGAATAATGGTAAGATTGAACAATTTGGAAGCCCTGAGGATATTTACAATAATCCAAACAATGTTTTTGTCGCAGAATTTATTGGTAATCCTAAAATGAATATTTTTAAAGTTAAAACTGAAGATATTATAAACAAAAATACATTTAAATTATTTAATAAAGAAATTAAATTTGAAAATCTAAATTTTGAATATGGTCTTTATGTGGGTATTAGACCAGAAGATATCTCGCTAGAAAAAGAAAGCGAATATAAAGCAGAAATCAGCATCGATTTAGTTGAAAATTTAGGACCAGAAAAAATTATATATTCTCACTTAAATAACACAGAAATCAGAATAAAAAGCGCTAAAAATATAAAAGACAAAAATATTACAATTTACTTCCAAAAAAATAAGATATATTTATTCGATAATAACAAAAATAGATTAAAATCATCCTGAGTTTCAAGATTTTATCTAAAAAAGGCCACGTGGCGGAATGGTTACGCAGAGGATTGCAAATCCTTTTATCCCAGTTCGATTCTGGGCGTGGCCTCCAAAAGAATTCAGTTGTTTTATATTATTAAAAAAAGTATGTTCGCTTTTATTCCTCGGTAGCTCAGTTGGTAGAGCAGTTGACTGTTAATCAATTGGTCGCAGGTTCGAGTCCTGCCCGAGGAGCCAATTAACCAACTTTTTCAAATTTTGAAGTGTTACTTAAAATTTGCAAAATCTTATCTTTTTGAGCCCTAGATAATGAAGAAAATGTTCTGCTTAAAAAAGAATAATTTAAATCTTCGTTAGATTCTTCGCTTGAATTAACATCTTTAAATTCTTTAAAATCTTCAAAAAAATAAATAATCGGAACCTTCAAAAACTGAGATAACTGCATTAATCTATTTGAACTTACTCCGTTTGTACCTTTCTCGTATTTTTGAATTTGTTGAAATGTTACATTTATTGCTTGTGCAACTTTAGTTTGTGTTAATCCTAGAGATAATCTTCGCATTCTTAATTTTTTTCCTAAATGAATATTAAAATTATCTTCCATAGATCTCCCTAAATTTTCAATTATAAAACCTCAAAATGAACTTTTTGGCAATAGCAATAATTTTTTTTTTTGGGGGGCTAAAATGTAGAAAAATCCCATATTTAGTGTTGACTATATCAAAAAAATAAAGTTTGAAATTATAACTATTTTACTTTTTTTAACCTGTATTCCCAGTATCCGGTTTTATCAAAAGCAGCTTTAACCCAAAGAAAAGTGTTTTCCTCGTACCAAATATCAGTATTTAACTTTTTATCTTTAGATAGACTTGGGTCTGATGAACTAAAATTGAACCTTAGTGTCTTAAAAACCTTATCACCTATTTTAATATCCTCTTTTCCCTTAAATTCAACTTTTTGCTCAATAATTCTACCTGAAACCGCACTAATTTGTGCTTTTTTTTGAACTATCTCGTGATTCCACCAGGTTCCTATAATCAAATCTTTATTTACCTTGCCATTAAAAGAAGAGCCGTCGATAATTAGGTTTTTATCTTTAGGGTCGATTGTAATATTGACAAATTTTTCTTTCTTATTTTGATTAGTTTTAGAGTTAAAACCAACAAAAATTCCATTTTCATACTTTTCAACTCCTTTTGCGTAATATTTATAAAGATCTACCCCTAGTTTTGTAATTTTAAAACTTACCTCATTATCTATTATTAAATTTTTTCCATCTCTTTTAAAATTATATTTGTGATAACCTATAGGTTTATTATTTCTAAATAATTCATACTCTAGATAATTATACTTAGAATAATGCTCGACATGAGCATTAATATTTAAAGATAGGAAGAATATTATAGCGATTGAAAATAAATATTTTTTCATATATTTAATGTTATGGAAAATAGTTCAATTATATCTCAAATTGGAAATACACCATTAGTTAGATTAAAACAAGCCTCAGAATTGACTAGATGTAATATTTATGGAAAGGCAGAGTATTTTAATCCCGGAGAGTCAGTTAAAGATAGAGCAGCATTATTTATTGTTGAAGATGCAATTAAAAGAAAACTTATATCAAAAGGTGGAACAATTGTAGAGGGTACAGCTGGAAATACTGGTATAGGGTTAGCGGTTGTTTGTAAAGAGCTTGGACTTAAGCTTAAAATAGTTATACCAAACACTCAATCAATAGAAAAGAAAGAAACTCTTAAAAAACTTGGAGCAGAATTAATCGAGGTTGAAGCAGTACCATATTCAAATCCAAAAAATTATATAAAACAATCAAAACAAATAGCTGAAGATTTAAGCAAAAAAAGTAGGAATGGAGTTTATTGGGCAAATCAATTTGATAATACAATTAATACTGAAGCTCATATCAAAACTACTGCAGAGGAAATCTGGAGCCAAACTTCAGGCACTGTTGATGGATTTACTTGTGCAGTTGGAACAGGAGGAACTTTAGCTGGTGTATCTTTAGGATTAAAAAATAAAAATAAAGATATAAAGATTGCTTTGTCAGATCCGATGGGCTCTTCACTATTCTCTCATATTAAGAGTAATAAATTAGAAAGCTCAGGTAATTCAATTACAGAAGGGATTGGTACTGCAAGAATTACTAAAAATTTTGAAAAAGCATTAGTTGATGATGCTTTTCAAGTAGATGATACAGAAGCTTTAAATATAGTATATGATTTGATTGAAAATCAAAAAATTGTGCTAGGTGGATCCTCTGGTATTAATATTGCTGGTGCAATTAAACTAGCAAAAAAAATGGGACCTGGAAATACTATAGTTACTATACTTTGTGATCATGGGAAAAGATACGCAAGTAAAATTTTTAATAAAGATTTCTTGAAAAGTAAAAATTTACCAATACCAAAATGGTTATAATATTTGACTTAAAAATAGTTTAGTTCGATCTGATTTTGGATTTTCAAAAAACTCCTTTGTTTTTGCTCTTTCAACTATTTTCCCTTCATCCATAAAAATCATATAGTCTGCAACTTCTTTAGCAAAACCCATTTCGTGAGTTACTACTATCATAGTCATTCCACCTTTTGCTAAATCAACCATAACATCTAAAACTTCTTTAATCATTTCAGGATCTAGTGCAGAAGTAGGTTCATCAAATAACATGATTTTTGGTTCCATACAAAGTGCTCTTGCTATCGCTGCTCTTTGTTGTTGGCCGCCTGAAAGTTGACCAGGAAATTTTAAAGCTTGATCGTCTATTTGAACTCTAGTTAAATTTTTCATTGCAACTTCTTCTGCTTCTTTTTTAGGTAATTTTTTTACCCAAATTGGCGCTAAGGTGCAGTTGTCTAAAATTGAAAGGTGAGGAAATAAATTAAATTGCTGAAAAACCATTCCAACTTCAGCTCTTATCTTTTCAATATTTTTAGTGTTCTCAGCTAGCTCCGTACCATCAACAATAATATTTCCTTCTTGATGTTCCTCAAGTCTATTTATGCATCTAATTAAAGTTGATTTTCCTGATCCTGATGGGCCACATATAACTATTTTTTCTTGAGGAGCAACTTCTAGGTCAATATCTTTTAACACTTGAAATTTATCAAACCATTTGTTTACTTTTTTTAACTCTATTATTTTTCCCATAATTATCTTTCGGTGCTTAATTTTTTCTCTAAATTTTGACTGTATCTACTCATTGCATAACATATTATCCAGAAAACTAAACCTGCAAAAACATATCCTTCCATGGCCATTCCAAGCCATTTTGGATTAGTTTTTGCCAAACCTATCATACCAGCTAATTCCATCAAACCTACCACAAAAATTAATGGAGTATCTTTAACAAGTGCTAGTAATGTATTAGCGATACCAGGAATTACTAATTTCAATGCTTGAGGTAATATAATTAGTAAGTTCATTTTCCAATAGCCCATACCCAAAGATCTTGCAGCTTCATACTGTCCTTTTGGTAAAGCTTGAAGGCCTCCTCTAACCACTTCGGCCATATAAGCTGCCTCAAATAATGTGATTGCAATTAAAACCCTTATTAATTTATCGATAAAAGTTCCGTCTGGTAAAAACATTGGGAACATAACAGCAGACATAAACAAAACTGTAATAAGGGGAACGCCTCTCCAAAGCTCAATAAAACCAATGGATACATATCTGATCGCTGGTAAAGAAGATCTTCTACCAAGTGCAAGAAACACGCCAATAGGGAAACAAAATAATATAGCAAAAGCTGATATGATAAATGTTAAAGACAACCCCCCCCACGCAGCTGTTTCCACATATTTTAAACCGAAACTTCCACCGGAAATTAGCTCTATACCTAGGAAAGGGTAAACAAAAACTAAGAATAAAATAAAATATTTTTTAAGTTTCGCTGACACAAAAAATGAGACACCAACAATTATAAATAAAATTAAAAATGCCGTGTTTATTCTCCATTGCTCAGCATCTGGATAAAGGCCATACATGAACCTATTAAACCAAACTTTAATAAAAACCCAACAAGCGCCATCACCTGTACAATCGTCTTTGGAATTTCCTAAAAAATTGGCGTCTAAAATAAACCAATTTAACAAAGGTGGGATAGATTTAATGATTATGAAAACTGTTAAAAGAGTTAAAAGAGCGTTGAAATTATTTGAGTTTATATTTCTATTTAAAATATCCAAAAACCTTATTCCGCTAAATTCAATTCTTATGAGATAGAGACCAATAAAGCCAAATATTAAAGGTGAAAAATAACTAATTTGACTTGGGAAAAAACCTAATAAATTATAATTAAAAAAGGCATTTACAAAGACATCAACAAAACTTAGAGAAAAAAGTGTAATTCCTACAGGAAGATAAGATTTAAGGTTTTCTTTAGAAGGTCTAGATATTAAATTCATTATTTTTCCTTAATAGCCATTTTTTTATTGTACCAATTCATGAATATTGAAATTGAAATACTTAAAGTTAAATATGTAAGCATAGTTATAGAAATAATTTCAATTGCTCTACCTGTTTGCATTAGAGCTGTGCCTGCAAAAACTAAAACTATATCGGGGTAAGCGATAGCTGCAGCCAATGATGAATTTTTAGTTAAATTAAGATATTGGTTTGTTGTAGGTGGTATAATAATTCTCAAAGCCTGGGGCATTACAACCAATTTCAAAATCTGATTTTTTGTTAGTCCTATACTTGCTGCAGCTTCTTTTTGACCTTTGCTTACTCCAAGAATTCCAGCTCTAACATTTTCTGCAATAAATGTAGCAGTGTACATTGATAAGGCTAAAGCTAAAGCAATTAATTCAGGAATAATACTTACTCCACCTTCATAGGTGTAAACTGTTGGTGATAGTTGTTTTAAAACTGGATATTCAAAAGTAAGGGAAACCCCGAGAAAAAGAAAGGTTATTAAAGGTAGTAATATTAATGTTGATAAAGATATTGTTGCAGTTGGCAATTGTTTTCCAAACTGCTCCCTTTGTTTTGTAGCATAAGAATTTATAAAATAAATTGCAACAAATGCTGCTATTACCGATAAAAGAAAAATATTAAAATTTGTCCATATAAACTTTGGAACATACCAGCCTTTAATCGTTAAAAATGAAATATCATTAAAATTAATACCGTTCTCAGGTAGGGGTAGTGCCCGCAATGCTGCAAAATACCAGAAAAATATTTGTAATATTAAGGGAATATTCCTAAAAATTTCTACATACCATTCAGCCACTTTTGCAATTAAATAATTATCCGATAATCTAGATACACCAACAATTACACCAGCTATTGTTGCAAAAAATATTCCAATTGCTGAAACAAGAATTGTATTTAATAAACCTACTAAAAATGCTCTTCCATAAGAGTGTGAACCGTCATACTCAATCATAGAAAAAGTAATATCAAATGATGCTTCTTGATTTAAAAAACCAAATCCAAAAGATATTCCTCTGTTGCCCATGTTTATTTGGGCATTAGTTGCAAAATAAATGATTACAGATAGTAATGCTAAAACAGTTATTGCCTGAGGAATTAAATCTCTTGCTTTTTTATTTTCAATACTAAATTTTTTAAAAATCATTATTTTGAGAGTAAAAAAAAGGGCCAGATAAATCCAGCCCTTTTTAATTTTATCAGCAATTATCTTGCCGGTGGTACGTAAAGAATTCCACCTTTAGTCCATAATTGATTTGGACCTCTGTTAGGTAAAATACCAGTATCAGCTATATGTTTTTTATAGCTTTCACCATAGTTACCAACTTGCTCGATAATTCTTAAGCTCCAGTCATTATCTAAACCGAAAGCAGCACCTAATTCACCCTCAGATCCAACTAATCTCTTGATTGCTGGGTTCTCTGAGTCTTTTAGGCTAGAAGCGTTAGATGAATTTACACCATACTCTTCTGCTTCGATCATAGTATTTAGAGACCATCTTACGATATCTTCCCACACTGAGTCCCCTTGTCTTACAACTGGTCCTAGTGGCTCTTTAGAAATCGTTTCAGGTAATACTTTATGATCATCTGGATTTGACATTTTTGTTCTTTGTGCTGCTAAACCAGATTTATCAGTTGTATAAGTATCACATCTTCCTGCATCATAAGCTTGAACAACCTCGTCCGCTTTTTCAAACGCAATCGGTTCATACTTGATGTTTTTTGAATTGAAGAAGTCTCTCATGTTAAGCTCGGTAGTTGTACCTGTGTTTGTACAAGCAGAAATACCATCTTTGAAATCATTTACTGAATTGATTCCAGAATTTTTTCTTACCATGAAACCTTGGCCATCGTAAAAGTTTACTCCAACAAAAGTTAAACCAATGTCAGCGTCCCTTGATAATGTCCAAGTTGTATTACGTGCAAGAACGTCGATTTCACCAGAAGTTAAAGCTGTGAATCTTTCCTTTGCACTTAAAGGTGTATATTTAACTTTGTCTGCGTCGCCTAAAACAGCCGCTGCAACAGCTCTACATACATCCACGTCAATACCAGACCAGTTTCCTGATGCATCAGCATTAGAAAAACCAGGTAGACCTTGTGAAACTCCACATTTCACAAAACCAGCTTTCTTAGTATTGTCTAAAGTTTTAGATTTTTTAGAACCTGCTCCTCCTCCTCCTTGGCCGCAAGCAACCAAAAGTAAAGATGCAAATCCAACTAAAATCCAAGTTTTGATAGATTTCATCATTTAAGATTTCCTTTTTTATTGTTAACAATATTTTTGAATTAAGAATTCAAAACAGGCTTAATATAATTTATTTTGTAGTGACTTCAATTTTATGAGGGTCAACATCTAGGCTAATTTTTGCTAATTTTAACTAAATAGATTTAAATACAACCAGAAATCAAGAATTTTTTGATAATGTCATTTCATAAAGTCTACTTAATGTTCTTTTGAATGTTTCCAAATGCTTTTTGGAAGAGCTTATTTTTTTTAGTTCAGAAGCAATTGATAAAGTTAAACTTATTTTTTTGTCATATAAAATATCTATTAAAGTGATAAATCTTAATTGTTGGTTAGAATTATATTCATTAAAATTTGGAATTTCCTCAATAAAAATATGATTACAAATATTAGCTAGATTCAAATAGTCTTCAGCTCCTAAATTTTTCTCACATAATTCTTTAAAATTAAATCTGGCCACACCTTCATAATAATTATCAATTTTAAATTTTCTCCCCTTTGTATTAATGATTTTTTTTTCTTTTTTAAGATTTCTCGTTAAAACTCTAAAATTTTGATTGATATTAAACAAGTTTTTTTCATTTATAGGATAAAAAATTTTTTGATTTTTATCCTTTTTCTGAATTCTATAATCATCATCTAAAAGTAATTCTTTTTGTATTGAGTTTTTTTCAATTATATCAATAAATGGTAGGAATTGTTCTCGTTGTAATCCATCCCTATAAAGTTCACTCACTTTGGTATTAGTTGAAATGATAACTTTAATCTCTTCTAAAAAAATTGTCTCAAATAATTTACCTAATATCATCGCATCTACGATATTAGTAACTTGAAATTCGTCTAAATAGATTAACTCATATTTGTTTTTTAGCTCCTTTACGAATTGAAGAATTGATTTCTCATCTTTTTTTTCATGTCTAAAGTCATGAAATTTTATCATAAATTCATTAAAATGACTTTTCATTTTATTTACTTTTACCATATCAAAGGCAAAATTAAGTATCATGGTTTTACCAACACCAACGTTACCATGTAGATAAAAGCAAGATTTAAAGTTTTGATTTTTGAAAAAAAATAAGGATTTTGTTTTACTATTAAGGAATTTTTCTAATAAATTGACTACTTCAATTTGTTTTTCATTTCTCTCATATTTTTTTGATTTACAAAATTCTTTAAAATTCTTTTTAAAATTGATTTTAATCATTTCGAATTTTCACTTAAAGAATTGGCGCGCCCTGAAGGATTCGAACCTACGACCCTCGGTTTAGAAAACCGATGCTCTATCCAGCTGAGCTAAGGGCGCCAAATATTATTATATTTACTTAAAAACATACTAAGTGGTCAATATAAATCGGAGATTTTACACCAAATTGTTCGGATCTCTCGTGTTGATGAATATGATGAGAGTGTACAAATACAGGTAAATGCTCCCCTTTTTTTGTTTTAAGAGTGTATATAAAATTAGTTCCCCTAAACTTTCTATCTACTACTTCTAACTTTAATTTGCTTTGGTCATCGTGGATTAGATCTTCAGGTTGTAAAAGTAATTTTACCTTTGTTCCCGATGGAAAATTGTTTGATAATTTTCCCCTTATTTCTCCAAGTTCATCGTGTTTTAACCTATGTACTGCACACTCACTATCTACGACCTGAACATCGATAAAAATTCCTTTATTCAAAAAATTAGCAACATCTATTGAATTTGGTTCATGGTGTACATTATATGGTACATCGTACTGCTTTAATTCTTGGTCTAAAATAATTCCACATTTATCAGCCATCGAAAAAGCTTCATATGAGTCATGGGTTACGATGATGGTTGTTAAATTTATTCTTTTTAAGAGCTTTTTAACGGACACCTGTATTTCTTCCTTTAAACTCTGATCTATATTCGAGAAGGGTTCATCCAACAATAATAAATCAGGTTTGGACATTAACGATCTAGCCAATGAAACCCGTTGAGCCTCTCCAGCGCTTATTTGATGAGGATATTTTTCTAATATAGGTTCAATTCTTAATAGTTTAATTATTTCTTCAACATCAATATTCGATACATGGCCGTTAGATCTTTTTTCTCCAAATTTTATATTATCAATAACTTTATAATTAGGAAAAAGAGAATTATCTTGAAAAGAGAGAGCCACATTTCTTTTTTCTGGCTCAATATGAATTTCATCAGAAGCTAAGATCTTATCTCTTAGTTTAATTCTACCCTCGCTAAGTTTTTGTAAACCAGCAATTGTTCTTAATATAGTGGTTTTACCGATACCAGAAGGACCCAACAAAGAGATAATCTCTCCCTGTTTTTCTATAACTAAATTTACATTATTTACTTTATTTTTTTCACTCGCAGTAAAATTACCATTTTGAATCTCAAAAAAATTGTTAGTCATTAAGTTGATTATATTAATTTTTTTTTGAAAGTATATATCTAGATGAAAGAAGTATCAAAATTGTCGACCAGAATATTAAAAGAAGCGATGGTAATGCAGCCGCTTCTAATAAATCTTGGGATGCGAATATATAAGCCTGAGTAGCAAATGTTTCGAAATTAAAAGGTCTTAAAATCATTGTCATTGGCAATTCTTTAATTACCTCTAAAGAAATTAATAAAATTATCAAAATTATATTTGTGCTTAAATAAGGAATATGGATTTTTAAAAATGTGCTTATCTTAGAGTAACCAAGAAGATAAGCACTCTCATCAATTGAATTGTTAATTTTTTCATAACTTGATTTTATCCCATTAAAAGATAAGGAAAAAAATCTAATAAAATATGCCAATAATAATCCAAAAATAGATCCAATAAATAAACTTTTTGAGCTTTTAAAATTAAAATTATTTGTAAAAAAATCACTTAAATTTGAAAAGAAAGTAATAAAAGCAACTGCTAAGATAACTCCTGGTATCGCATACCCGGATATTGAAAAAGTTGTAAGGTAATTTAGAATTTTGCTTTTTGATATTCTACTTCCATAATTAATAAATAGAGAAACAATTACAATTAAGGCACTTGCTAATCCCACAAGCATCAAAGTATTTAAGTTAATTTTGAATATATCAATGTCTTGGATATATTTTGGAAATTTCACTGTCCAATAAATCATTTGAGAAACTGGAAAAATAAAACTCAATAAAAAGATCAAAGAACAAACTGTAACTGGAATTATAGATTTTTTTCCAGTTAATTTAATTTTAGTAATTGACTTAAAACCTCGACCTGGTTGATGATATTTTGCCTCTTGTCTTGAGTAAATTTCTATTGAAAAAAGCAAGAGAATAAAAATAAGTAATATAAAAGATATTTGATTGGCTGTATTTAAGTCATCAAAAGACAGCCACGAATTATAAATTCCAGTAGTCAATGTATTCACACTAAAAAATGATACAGTTCCAAAATCTGACAAGCATTCCATTGATACTAAAGCTAAACTTGCAATAATTGCCGGTCTTGCTGAGGGCAAAACTATTCTTAAAAAAGTTTCCTTTGACGAAAGACCAAGATTTTTTCCTACTTCAATATAATTATTCGATTGATAATAAAATGATGCTCTCGATAATACATAAACATAAGGAAACAAAGAAAACGATATAGATATTATAGCTCCAATTAATCCATCTATTTTTGGAATAAAGGGATTATAATTATTTTCACCGAATAAGAATTTTAATAATGAAAAAGCTGTGCCATAATTTTCAAAAAAAGCAATTATTGAAAACGCATAAATATAACCTGGAACTGCGAACGATAAGATTAGCGCCCAACTAAAAAAATTAGATAAAGGAAAATCATAAAAAGATACAAAGTATGCAGAAAAAATACCAAGAATAAAAGTAAAAAATATTACGGATAATAAGATCGTTATTGAGTTAAAAATATAATCAAGTAAAAAAGTTTCTTTTAAAATATAGAAATAATTACTTGTTTCGTTAAAAAAGCTTAAAAAAACTGTAATAATGGGCATAGCAACCACTGCAGCTACAATTAGTGATCCAAAAAACCATATATTATATTTTGTCATTAATTGATTTTGTTATCATACAAAGTTCTCTGGCTAAAGCGGCTTGAGTGTAGAATATAGCTAGCATTTAAAGCCAGAGAAATTGACGTCAAACTTTTAATCTTTTTTAAACATTGAAGATACAATTACTTTTACTTCCTCAATTTTAATTTCAGAAACCTTTCTATTAGAAATTTTCTGCTCCATTTTTTTAGCTTCTGACATACAAGGCGAACAACCTGTTTTTAACTTATTCAAGTTAATTTCTTTTTTAATTGTTCGCCTCATATTATTTATAACTACTTCCAACCTGCTGCTGTCATTACTTCTAAAGCATCTGCTTGTCTTTTTCCGTAATTAACAACTTTTGTTTTTAGATCTTGTTTAAAATCTAATCCCATGTTTACAACAAGTGGATGTGGAGACACACCTTTTATCATTGGATACTCAAAAGTATTATTTACAATATGATTTTGAGCTTCTTCACTTAATAAGAACTCAACTAACTTAATTGCATTAGCTTTATTCGGCGCACCTTTTACAAGTCCTGCACCACTAATATTCATATGAGTTCCTCTTCCATCTTGATTAGGAAAGAAGGGTTTTACTTTTTTAGCAGCAGCTTGCTGTTCTGGTCCTTTTTTTCCAGAGAGCATAAGTGCTAAGTAATAAGTATTGGCTACAGCTATATCTGCTTCTCCTGCTGCAACAGCAAGTATCTGAGCTCTATCATTTCCCTTTGGAGATCTGGCCATATTTGATACCATACCTTTTGACCAATCAGCTATTTTACCTTTTCCATTATTTTTAATTAATGAAGCTACAAGTGATTGATTATAGATATTGTTTGAGGCTCTTATTACTAGTCTCCCTTTCCATTTTGGATCAGCTAAACTCTCATAAGTTAAACCAGCTAATTCTGCACCACTTACTCTTTCTGGAGCAAAATACACAATCCTTGCTCTCTTAGCTATACCAGTCCATTTTGATGTTCTGAAGTTACTTGGTACAACAGATTTAATGGCTGCACTAGTAAGTCCCCCCTGAAGATTAGCTTCAAAAGCACCTAATCTTCCAGCGTCTGCTGTTATATATAGATCTGCTTGGCTATCAGCTCCCTCTTCAATTATCCTTTTTTCTAAAGCACCCGACTTTCCTGATACAACGTTTACTTTTATTCCTGTTTTAGCAGTAAATTTTTCATAAAGTTGAACATCAGAGTCATAATGCCTAGCGCTAAAAATATTTACTTCATTTGCAAACAAACTTCCTACAAATGCAACTAAAAATAGATAGCTTATTATTAATATTTTTTTCATTTTTTCCCTCTTAATTGATAATGATTATCATTTACAATATATTGAGAATGATTATCATTTGCATAATTGACGCACTCATTGGTGGCATAAACTGTTGATAACTTAGTAGAAATAGGGTTAATAGAAATATGTTACAAATCGATCCCAAAAAATTCAAACAAATTCAAAATAAAACTATTCCCTCTCCATTAAGACCGAAGTTTAGAAACAAGTCAGATACAAATATTTATTTTCTTTCTAAAAGAAAAGTTCAAGGAGAAAAAAAAGCGTCATTGATAAAGAATATTAAATTTGTTTCTTCAATATTGCTACTAATAGTTGGTGGTTACTTATTATCTAATTAATTTTAGCATTAACAGATCCTAATCTTTCAATTGTACCTTTATAGACACCTTTGCTAAGAATTGGAACAACCCCTACTGATGAACCAGTAAAAACATAAAAATCTTTGTTATGTTTGATCTTATCTTTTTGAAGTTTTTTCAAAACAAATAATAAAGAATTCATAGGATTAATATAAACAGTATTTGTATTTCCATTTACTGATTGATTAATCTTTGAATTTGAAATATTGGTTTTTAAATTTTTAACATTATTATTTTTAAATTTTTTTTTTGAACCAATTACAAATTTAACGTTAGCACCAAAATCAGAACATAAATCTCCAAAACTGCTAATTCCTTTTTTTTTCTGCCTGTACCCAACAACTTCAATACAAGGAGCTATATAATTTATAAATTGGTTCATATTATTTTTGGAGATTCTTTTTTTAAAAGAAAAGAATTTTTTTTTAAGAAGGTAACAAACTTCAAGTTCAATACCTAAAGTATATTTATTTATTTTTACAGATTTGTTGTTTTTAAGCACGTTATGTTTATAAACTGATGCATAAAAAGGTTCTTTTTCTCTAAGTTTTTTGATAACTGGTATCCCCGTTCCACCTGCTTTAAATCCTACGATTGGTCTTTTAATTTTGCTCTCACATAACATTCTAAATTTTTGGGCATTCGAAAGTTTTTTTGTATATTTGCTTGAAATAGGATTTATTATTTTATTTTTTAGAAAAGCTTTAACAAGTTTATTAGCTATTAAATTTGAATTTTTATCATTCATTAAACATCATCTCCTAAATAAATTCCTAATGAGAGAGCAGTTTCAACTAACGAGTCTTTTCTTTCAACATTTTTATATGTTTTAATACCTTCATCAATTGGTACATCTACGACTCTTCTATCTCTCCATGCAACCATTCGATCAAATTTTTTTTGATTAAGTAAATCAACAGCGTAAACTCCAAATGCACTAGCTAATATTCTGTCACTTGCTGTTGGGGGAGCTCCTCTCTGAACATGGCCAAGTGATGTTACTCTACACTCTACATCTGTTTTCTTCATTAATTCCTGAGCTATATAATCTCCAATACCACCAAGTCTTTGTTCTCCATCCATGTATTTGTGAACTACTCGCGAGCCATCTTCTTTTTTAACTGCTTCAGCAACTACCACCAATGAATGCTGGATATCATTTTTTTTCATAGAATTAAGTTTGTTTATTATTCCATTTATTGAATATTTTATTTCCGGTATTAAAATAATGTCAGCACCACCAGCTATACCAGCATTTAGCGCAATATGTCCTGCATCTCGACCCATAACCTCAAGTATCATAGATCTTCTATGGCTAGCTGCTGTAGATTGTAGATTATCCAAAGCTTGAGTAGCAACATCTACTGCTGTATGAAAACCTATCGAACTTTCTGTTGCTCCTACGTCATTATCTATTGTTTTAGGAATAGCTACTATTTTCATATCACCGTCTTTAGCTAATTTTTTTAAAATTTGCATGCTACCATCTCCACCGATAATTATTAAACCATCAAGTTTCATTGAATGATACCCTTCAATAATTTCTTTTGATTTATCAACATGTTTGCCCTTGCCTGTTGGAATTTTAAAGGGATTGCCTTTATTTGTAGATCCTAAAAAAGTTCCTCCTTGTCTTAATAAATATCCTCCAAAAGTTTTATGAGTTAGTTGCATAACATCTACTGGACGTTTGATAAGGCCTGCCGTACCGTCTTTTATTCCATATACATCCATCTTATATTTATTTTTTGCTCTATAAAAAATTGATCTAATCGCAGCATTTAGGCCGCCACAATCTCCTCCACTAGTTAAAATTCCTATTTTTTTATTACTCATTTAAATTAATTTTTCTTAAATATTCTTTTTTAAGAGAAGAGGTGTTATAACATAAAAATCTCTTAATGGAAAAAAAAGCAAAAATTATAGCCACTTTAGGTCCATCAATTTATAGTGAAAATAAGTTAAAAAAGCTTGTTGATCTAGGAGTTGATGCATTTAGAATTAACTTTAGTCATAACACTAATGGAATAAAAAAGATAATTTCAAAAATTCGTAGAGTGGAAAAAAAAAATGGAAAAAAACTTTCACTTATAGCAGATTTACAAGGCGTAAAACTTAGAATTGGTAAAGTTAAAAATGAAAACTTAATAGTTAAATATAATCAAAAGTTTATATTTGATAGTAAAAAGTTACCAGGTAGTAACAATAGAGTAAATTTTCCTTATCCGAGAATTTTAAAAAAGTTAAAAACAGGAAATAAGATTTTGATAGATGATGGAAAATATTTATTTAAAATAATTAGTAAAATTGGAAATAAAGTAATAACTAAGTGCTGTAGTCAAAATTGTATTTTAAAAAGCAACAAGAGTGTCCATATTCCTAATTTTGATATTGCATTTAATAAACTTACAACAAAAGATAAGAAAGATATCAAAACAGCTGTAAAACTAGGTTGTAATTGGATAGCCTTATCATATTTACAAAACGAAAAATTAATTCTTGAGTCAAGAAAGTTAATAAAAAAAGATATGGGAATAATTTCTAAAATTGAAAATAAACACGCACTTAAAAATATTAAAAAAATAATTCAAGCTACCGACTCTATTATGATAGCAAGAGGTGATTTAGCTATTGATATTGGTCATAGTGAGGTACCAAAAGTTCAGTTAAGTCTTATAAAAAAATGTTCTCAATTTTCTAAATCAGTGATAGTTGCAACACAAATGTTAGAAAGTATGATTGAAAATAATACTGCAACTAGAGCTGAAATTAATGACATTGCTACGGCAATATTCCAAGGCGCTGATACTGTGATGCTTTCTGCAGAAGCTGCGATTGGAAAATTTCCAACCCAAGCAGTTTCTACAATGACTCAAACAATTCTTTCAACTGAAAAATATAAAAGAGAACATATTGAGGATTTTAAAAATTCAATAGTAACAAATAAAGATCCAGTGAAATCAATTCTTCTTTCTGTAAAAGATATGGCTTACAATCCAGACGTAAAAGCTATAATAGTATTTTCAAATTCGGGTAAATCTGCAAAACTCGTATCTGCAATGCGCCCGGCTGCAAAAATTGTAACTATTTCACCTAATGTCAATGTGAGCAGGCAAGTCTCATTACTTTGGGGGGTGCAATCTATTAACAGCAGAGATGCAAATGGTTGGAAAGATATGATGTCGATTTCTAAAGAAATAATTAAGAAATTAAAATTTGTAAGGAAAAATGATTATGTGGTTATAACTGCTGGATTACCTTTTGGAAAAGCTGGTATGACTAATATGATAAGACTTTATAAAGTTGGCACTTAATGGAAACAAATTATAGTATAGAGGAAATTTTAAGTGCAGTAGACGAAATTCACAACTCTAAAAAAAAAAAAATAAAAGAACAATCTTTTAATCAATCTACAAAAAAAGCGAATATCGATATTCCGAAAAATACTTTAAGACTTATTGAAGAGGCTGAAAAATCTAAAGATTAAATTAATTGAGATATTTGGATAGCTGTATCACACATTCTATTAGAAAAACCCCACTCATTATCATACCAAGATAAAACTCTACTAAACTTGCCTTTAATAACTTGTGTCTGAGTAATATCAAAAATTGAACTGTGGGGATTATGATTAAAATCTTTAGATACAAGAGGTTTTTCATTAATTTCTAAAATTCCTTTTAAATCCTCTTTTGAAGCTTTTATCATCGCCTGGTTGATACTTTCCGGTGTGACTTCTTTTTCAGTCACAAAAGTTAAATCTATTAAAGATACATTTGGAGTAGGTACTCTAATAGCAGTTCCGTCTAATTTTCCTTTTAAACTTGGCAAAACTAAACTCATGGCTTTAGCTGCTCCTGTAGAAGTAGGAATCATTGCTCCCTCAGTAGATCGGGCTCTTCTTAAATCCTTATGCAGTGTATCCAAAAGTTTTTGATCTCCAGTATAACTGTGAATTGTAGTCATATAACCATAATTTATCCCAAAATTTTTTTCTAAAATCATTGCAACAGGTGCTAGACAATTAGTAGTACAAGAACCGTTAGATATAACATTGTGCTCTTTTTTTAAATTTTTACTATTTACGCCTTGGACTATTGTAAAATCTACTTCTTTTGCAGGAGCAGAGATAATTACTTTCTTAGCTCCAGCTAAAATATGTTTGCCTGCAGAAGCTTTATCTAGAAAGAGACCTGTGCACTCTAAAACTACATCAGCACCAATTTTGCCCCATGGAAGTTTAGCAGGATCTCTTTCTGCAAATACTTTTATTTTTTGATCACCTATTTGAAAGCCTTCGCTTGATATTTTCACATCGTGATTAAGTGTACCATGTGTACTATCAAATTTTATTAAATGAGCGTTAGCTTCGATTGACCCAAGATCATTAATACCTACGACTTGAATTTTCCCTTTGTAGTTTTCTAATAACGCTCTCAGGATTAATCTTCCGATCCTTCCAAATCCATTAATTCCAATTTTGATCATATAATATA
>CACIYA010000005.1 GCA_902590755.1 uncultured Pelagibacteraceae bacterium
AATCGAAAAAGCCAAGTTTCATCAAATTTCCTTAAAACAAGTAAGCGAAGCTTTAAAAAAAGGTTTATCAAAAAACTATATTGAAGTTGATGTTTCAATTGTTAAATGCCCTGATCTAAGAAAGTGGGATTGCCCTGCTGAAGGTATAAGTGGAAACCAAAGAATTATAGATGTTGGAGGTGAACCATATATGCACGATAAAAGGTTCATAGGCACAGAATTTGATTATGAAGAAATAGCAAAAAGAATAGGCTCTGAAAAATCATATGCTTTAGGTGCGGGATCAGGAGCAATGTCGTGCTTAGAGGGTCACTGCGGAGAGCTTATAATTAATGAAAATTTAATAACTAATGAGTCAAAATCTATAATTGCTCAAGTAGATAAAAATAATAAATGTAAATCAACTCCTTACAAACACCGAAAACATGGTGGACTAGGAAATATCTATTACTCCGAAGGAAAAAAAGGAGATGTTATAAAAATTAAAATTAAAGGAAGGTCGGGTGAGCAAGGCTCTTTACCTCAATCTATGAGAACTGCATTAATTGAAAATTTACAAACAAACTTAAGTGTGGCGCTGGGTGGTGTGTTTAGGATCTTAAATGGCAAGATTAAATCCCATGTTCAACCAGACTATGCAGATATAAAACACGAATATTATGATCCAAAACAAATGAAATGTGTTAAGGATTTTTTACAATTTTACGAACCTATAGGGCCACATTTTCAATGCTATTCAGTTTTATGGACTAATGATCCCTCTGGAGGAAAATTAGATTTAAGGGAGTCAGGCGAACATACACATTTTCATTCATATAAAGGAACTCAGGATGCAGGTCATTATCATTTCGATGTAACCCCTAATGAAATTGAATATGAATGCTATTTCAATACCGCCGAAGAAGTTCATAGAGTAAACAATATTTACAAGGAATTGAAAAATACTAATTAGTTTGATTAAATATAAATATGAAAAATATTTATACTTGGGCGGCTAATCCTGCAAAAAGAACTGTCACTGTAGGTGATATTATTAAAGCTAAAGGAAAAAAAATTCTTACACAAGTAACTGCAAATAATTCATTAGAGGCAAAAGCAGCTGAAGAAGCAGGTTTTGACATGATAATAGGAAGTGCTTCAAATGTTAAGAAGGTTCGGGAAGGATCCAAGACTCTTTTTTATACGGCAGCACTCGAACTACATAATTATCCTACAGCCGAGGATGTGTTACGTGGAGCCTTTAAAGCTTTAGAGAATGGTGCTGATGCGGTTATGACTGCCAGAAGTATGGATGTTGTTTCTATGCTTGCAAAAGAAGATGTTCCAGTTATGGGTCATTTAGGTTTGGTTCCTAGAAAATCTACATGGATAGGTGGCTTAAGAGCTGTAGGTAAAACTGCTGATGAAGCATACGAACTATTTAAAAAATTTAAACGTTTAGAGGATGCTGGGGCCTTTTCAGCCGAATGTGAAGTTATTCCTGAAAATATTATGAGGGAAATATCAAAAAGGACGAGTATTGTAACTGTATCTCTAGGATCTGGAAAAAAAGCTGATGTTATGTATCTATTCATGAATGATATCTGTGGAGAGCAAGAAAAGTCCCCTAGACATGCAAAAGCTTATACAAATTTAAAAAAGATGAAAGATGAAATTGAAATCGAAAGAGTTAGAGCCTTAAAAGCATTTATCAAAGATAGTTTAGAGGGGAAATTTCCTGGGCCTGAAAATTCAGTAAATGTTAGTGAAGAAATTTTAGAAAATTTTAAAAAGAAACTTTAATCTTTTTTAATAGGAATAGTTGGGTGTCTTGCTGTTGAAGTAACAATGTTTTTCTTTAATTTTACTTCTCTCAAAACGATATATACACCTGCTGCAATTATTATTAAGTTTCCTATATAATTATTAATTGTAGGTATCTCATTAAAAACAACGTAACCCAAAAATACACCTGCAAAAATTTGAGTATATAAAATTGATCCAAAAATCGCTCCAGGCAGGTGTCTGGCGGCATTGATAACAAATATCATGGCTGTTCCTCTAGAAATTCCAGAAATAGCGTTCAAAACTAAATCATTAAAAGTCATCTCTTTGAAAACAAAGAATACAAATATACCAGAAAACAATATCATAAAAATCTTTCCGAATATTAAAAATGAGAACAAACTCTCTTCATAACCATATTTTCTTACTATTAAATAACTTGCAGACGCAAAAAATGGGCACAACAAAGCTACAAATACGTAACTGTTAATTTCGGCTCCAAAAGGATTAATAGAAATAAGTGTACCGATAAAACCAATTACTATAGCAGTAAATCTTTTCCATCTAACAACTTCACCTAAAAATAAAACCGATCCGATGGTTATTAATAACGGTATTAAAAATACAATACTGTACATAGTAACCATTGGTAATAAATAGAATCCTGTGTAGGCAAAAAAAACAGCTAACACCATCGTTAAAGTTCTAAAAAAATGAATTTTTAAATTAGCACCCTTTAATTCTTTCCAGCCATCGAGGGTTTGGGTGTACAAAATAATAGGTATAAGAGCAAACAAGGAGTTAACGAAAATTATCTGTATTATGTCGTAATCTTCAGCAATATATTTTACTATTGCGTCTTGAGTTACAAATAAAAAATACCCGAGGCAAGCTAGAAAAAATTCGGGAAGATAATTCTTCTCCGATAATTTTGAATTCATTAAATAATATTTGCTAAATCTCTTTTAGTTCCTTTGAAAGTAGGAAGAGGATATTTATAAGACCATTTTCTTGGAATGCATTTTACTTTAGCTTTTTCCCATAAAGTAATCCATTGTTTGTAATTTTGCACTTTGATTTTATTTTTGTTTTTGCTTTTGACAACAAAATTAGGTAATGGATCTCTTCCTGAAGGCTGACCTGCTTTATTATATCTCAAGTCCATACTTATTCTAAAATTTTTTGATTTATTTGGTAGTGAACAATGAAGTAGATATCTATTTAATAATATTATATCGCCGACGTCAGCTTCAAGAGGCACGGTTGATAATTTATCAATTATTTCTTTGCCTCTAACTTCTACTTGTCCCTTACTTCCAAAATCGTGGTTAACAAGTCCAAATTTATGACTTTCTTTTACAGCAAGCATACAACCATTTTCTATTCTTGTTTTAGTAAAAGGTATCCAACACGTTATTAATTCAGTACCCTTCTGTCCTTTTTTATTCATAACACCGGCATCTTGATGCCAAGGAGTTCTTCCAACTAGGCCATCATTTAAATTCTTTTTTGCAACACCTTTTTCAGGTTGTTTGATTCTTGAATTTTGACAAGGATTAGAAGCTATTTCGGGACCTAGAATTTTTTCAATCTTATCTAAAATTTTTTTATTTTTAATTAAATTCCATATTGATTGACTTGCAAAAAAATCACTATTAGCATTTATGTTTTTTTCAGGAAGTCTTATGTTAAAATATTGATCAAGTTCAGGAATATCTAAAGAAACCAAATATGAGTATTTTTTCTTAAACTCATAATTTAGTACTTTTACTTTGTCACTTTTAGGAACAAATCTATGAATGAGCCTATCCATGATAAAAGCCATATCATTTAAAATTGGTTCTAAATCCTCTTGATAATCTAAAACACCCTTTAATCTTATGAAACCTTGTTTCTCAAAAATTTTTTTAATATTTTGGCTCATTGAATCGTAATGAATGGAAAAATATTATCAAATTCATTTTAGACTGCAAGTGCTTTTCTCATCTCTTCATCGTCCATTTTTTTACCTAAATATGCCTCGATTACAGCATTGTCATCTTTTACTTGAGCTGGAGTACCCTCTGCAATTTTCTGACCATGGTCAAAAACAGTTACTGAATTACAAGTATCCATTACAACTTTTAAAATATGCTCTATAATAATAAGAGTAAGGCCATATTTTTCTTTTAGCTGCATAATAATTTTCATTAAATTATCTACGTTGACTGGGGATAAACCTGCGGCTGGTTCGTCTAACATTAGTAATTTTGGTTTCATAGCGATTGCTCTTGCTAAAACTAATAATCTTCTCTGACCTCCAGAAAGCTCACTAGCATTTAGCTCTGCATAGTCTGCTAATCCTACAAAAGTAAGGAGTTCCATCATTTCCTCTTTGATAGCTCTTTCTTGATCCCAGATTTTTTTTCTTCCTATAACCGCATCGAAAAACTTGTAAGGAACTCTAGTATGATACCCTGACATTACATTATCTATAACTGTCATATCTTGATAAAGTCTAAGTAATTGGAACGTTCTTGATAAACCATAACTAGCAATCTCATGTGGAGGTGTAAAAGTAATATCATGACCATCAAACTCAATATAGCTTCCAGGATCGCTATCATAGATTCCTGAAACTAAATTAAAAAATGTACTTTTGCCCGAGCCATTGGGTCCAATTATTCCTCTAATTTCATTTTTTGGAAGTTCAAAATCAACTTTATTTATAGCTTTCAAACCACCAAATGATTTAGATAATTGTTTAGTTTTTAAAATCATGTTGTTTTTTCTGTTCCAGTTTTCTTTTTAAATCTCTTTTCTAAGAAATATCTGTCAATAAAACCGCCTAAACCTTTAGGCATAAACAAAATAGTTAATACAATTGTTAAACCAAATATTAAAAGCTGATATTTATATAATGGTCTAGTTAAGTCATAAACAATTGTAATTACTATAGCGCCAATAATTCCACCCCAAATATGACCGAGACCTCCTAGGACAACCATAGCTAAGAAGGTTACCATTTCTATAACTGTGTAATTATTAGGATGAATGTATCCTGGAGGCATGTGAGCATAAACTGCACCTGCCGCACCGGCAAACATAGCGCTAAGAATGAAAGCTAAGATCTTATATTTTTTTACATTAATTCCAGCGGCTGCAGCACAAATTGGATCCTCTCTGATAGACATAAACGCTCTTCCAACTCCAGATCTTAAAATACTGAATGAGAAGTATACCGCTATAATCATTATTGTCATTGAGATGAAGTAATATCTATCTGGGGAGTCGAAGTTGTAGCCCATTAAAGAAGGTGTTGGAATATCAGAAATACCAAATGTAGATCTAAAAAAGTTTCCGTTTTCAATAAATAATCTTATTGCCTCACCTCCACCTAATGTCGCTAAGGCTAAATAAGGACCTTCCAATCTGAAAGATGGAATTCCCATTGCTACTCCAAAAAATGCAGTAACTATTATAGCTATGGGTAAAGTTGCCCAAAAACCAAGTCCTAAATATAAAAACAATGTTCCAGCAGTATAAGAACCAACTGCAAATAAGCCAACGTGTCCAACTGTAACTTGACCACAATAGCCCTTAACAATGTTTAGTCCTGCGGCAACCACAATGTTCACAAATATTAAAGTAGCTAAATGTGATTGATAAACATCCGTGAAAACTACTGAAGGTACAAAAGCTAAGATGACGAAAGCTATAATAAAAGCAATAAAAGGATAATCTCTGATAATCGATTTAAATTTTTCCATTATCCAACTTCTCTCATTAAATAATCTGAGTCATGTGAAGATGTAAGCATTCTTTTGTTTGTTTTCTTAATTTTAGGTAAATAGCTAACGTTTTTATATCTCCATACAACAGGTTTACTTAAGGCATAACTTCCATAAATGAAAAATCTTTTCTTGCCTTTGATTTCTCTAAATAAAGATACACCATGGTAAGAGTTAGGTGTAGATTGGAAAAAAATTACACTCCCTTTTGACGGAGTAAATTCTTTGACTTTTGCTAGTTCAGAAATACCAGGAAATCTTTTAAAACTTTTTCTATATTTCATATCAGTTTTCTTTTTAAAAATTGATAAAGCTCCGCCATTTTTTTTTGGTATATCGTTTAAATAAATAAGAAAATTATAAAGTCTTGTTACATCATCTCTGTGCGGCCTTAACCTATATCCGCCCCTAGAAACAGAAAAATCTATGTCTAAATTTACATTCGGGTTTTTGTAAGTTTTACCTAACATTTTCATTAATTCTTTTGAATTCATTAATTTTTTATTTGTAAATTTTTCCCTCAAAAATTTGCTAGGCAAGTATGCATTTGACCATCCGTAATCCTTAAAAGTTTTTTTGAATCTATTTTCAACTTTTTTGTAAAAAGATTGGCTGTTAAATTGTTTATATAATTTGTTAGATAATTTTGATTTTTTTAAATAATTTTTAAAATTACTTGACCCTTTGTTAATTCTATTTCTACCACCTTGTATTAAATCATCGAATGATTTTGCATTTCGAATTTCGTCTATAAGTTTTTCACAATCTTTTTTTGAAATAGCACCTTTGCCAACCATTACAGGAAAGTTGCTTTTTACTTTCTTCAATTTGTTAACGTTTATCATTTTTGTGGTTTCCTTGAAAAAATGAGCGGTAGTTTTACCTACCGCTCACAATTTTTTTAACTATTATAAACCAGCGCTAGCATTAAATGTTACAGTACCAGCAACTTTTGTTTTAAAGTTTTTTCCACCTTTAGTGTACTCTATCATAACAGGAGTTCTGTTACCATCTCTACACTCAGGTGTTCCTGATTTACAGAAATTGATTGGACCAGAAGCTAAACCTCTAAAGTCAGTTGTCGCAGCAATTGCGTCTCTAACTTTATTTCTGTCAGCAGCTAGATCTCCAGTGAATTTAACTTTTTTAAGAGCTATCTCTAGAATATCTAGTAAGTCCATCATTTGTGAAAAGTCATGACCAGGTACAACACCATATTTGTCTTTAACCATTTTCACAAATTTCTTAGCTACAGGTCTAGTGTCAGATGCAGCAAATGCAGCTGAGAAAGTTACACCTTTTGCAGCAGAACCAGCATTTATTGGTATCTCTACTTTAGAACCAATAGAAGCTGTTACTCTGTGAACAGATTTTGGTATTCCAACTTCATACGATTGTACAAGTCCTCGAACTGTTTCATCCAATAGAGCTGAAATTACAAGAACTTCTGGATTAGTAGCTTTAGCTTTAGTTAAGTAACTTCTAAAGTCAGTTTCTTTTTCTCCAGATTGAACCATATAAGTTGGCTCAACGTTGTAGTTCTCTCTCATGTAATCAGCTAAAGATAATGCAAAATCTTTACCAGCAGCATCTGGACCATAGATATAAGCTATCTTAGTACCTTGATTTTCTGCAGTAAATTTACCTTGTACGATTTTGTAAAATCTTGATGATACAGGTACTCTAAAAATGTATTCACTACCTTTTTTAGTAATGTCAGCATTTGTTGAGTGAGGTATGATTTGTGGAACTTTAGCTTTAGCTGAAACAGGTACCATAGGTAATGTTACAGAACTACAGCTAGATCCAATTATAACGTGAACTTTATCTTGGTAAGCAAGCTTTGTTGCGTTTGCTACACCTTTCTCTGATTTACACTCATCGTTATAAAGTGTTAAGTCGATTTTTTGACCGTTGATAGTGCCTTCTTTATTCCACTTTGCAACAGTATCAGTAATTAACTCTCCGTGTTTATAACCAACATCTGATAGCATTCTAAAAGAAACACCAATTTTGATTGTTTCTGCTTGAGCTAAAGTCGTGATTACTAAACCTGCGGAAAAGACAATTGCTGAAAAAACAAATTTAAGTTTATTCATTATTTCCCCCATTTGTTATTTAATTGTTGCTAAGGCTATAAAATAATAGTTATAATGTCTATGACTAATAGTTACATTTTTGGTAAATCAGAAAAAAAAAATTGGAGGATGATTGCTTAAGATTAATCAACTTATTTCTGGATATGGCTCTGTGCAAATTTTAAACGGAGCTAATATGAAAGTTGAAAAACAATCTATAGTTGCATTGCTTGGTGGTAATGGAACAGGCAAATCAACAATTCTTAGAGCTGCATCTGGATTAATTAGATCGTGGAAAGGTACGATCGAATTTGATGGTGAGCAAATTCAAAACTTACCTGCTCACGAAATAGTTGGAAGAGGATTAGTGCAAGTAACTCAAGGAAAGGATGTTTTCCCTGCAATGTCTGTTACCGAAAATTTGAAATTAGGTGGATTTATTTTAAAAAGTAAACAACAACTGTCAGATAATTTAGAAAAAGTTTATAACTATTTTCCAAGGTTAAATGAAAGAAAAGATCAGTTGGCCGCAACTTTATCAGGTGGAGAGTTACAAATGTTATGTATTGGAAGAGGGTTAATGTCTAATCCTAAAATGATAATGCTAGACGAACCTAGTGCTGCTCTAGCGCCTCAAATTGTTTTAGATATCTTTAAAAATATTAATAGAATTAGACAGGATGGATTAACAGTTCTTGTGGTAGAACAAAATGTTAGGATGGCATTATTGCTTGCTGATTACGGGTATGTAATTAAAGACGGTGTGATCAATGTTGAAGGCGATAGTAAGAAATTAATGTACGACGAAAGTGTAAAAGAGTCATATCTTGGAGGGACTAAAGCCAATGTTTAATAAATTGAGAATTGGAAAAAAAGGTGAAAATATCATATTTGGAACATTCGTACTTCTTTATATCGGCTGGTGCGTGAATAGCCCCGATATGAATATTGAATCGCTCAAATCAGTTTTAACAATTGGTCTTTCTGTTGGTATTATTTACGGCTTAGTAGCCCTTGGAATTTCCTTAATCTACACAGGTCTAGATGTAGTTAATTTTTCTCACGGCGAATTTTTCATGATAGGTGCTTTTGCGGGTCTTACTATGTTTAATCTTTTGGGCAATCAAGATTGGATTTTTAATTTATTTCCTGATGCTTATGGTTGGATAATTTATGTCGTTTGTTTATTTACAGCCTTTGTTTCAATGGGTTTATTTGGGGTTTTTATTGAAAGAGTTTTCTTAAGACCTCTAACAAAAAAAGGTGGTGGTTACACTGTAGCTGGAATGGGAATAATCATATGTGGATTTGGTCTTTCTGTAGTTTTAATAAACGTTGCTTATTTAATTTGGAATCCAGTAGCAAAACCTTTCCCTGCTGAATTAGGTTTGCCAATGGAAATTGGAGGACTATTTTTACCGATTACTTATATTTGGATGATTGTAGTTGGTTTATCTGTAGCTGCAGGTCTTTGGTTCTTTTTAAATAAAACAAAAATGGGATTAGGTATTAGAGCCGTAGCTTACTCTAAAGATGTTTCAAATCTAGTTGGAATAAACGTGCCACTATACATATCAATTATTTTTGGTATTGCTTGTGCCATAGCGGGTATAGGAGGAACTTTAGTAGGTCCAACTTATCAAGTTGTTGTATTCATGGGTTATATCATTCTTATGAAAGCTTTCGCTGCTGCGGTCGTAGGTGGTTTTGGTAATCTGCCTGGTGCAATAGTAGGAGGATTTACAGTTGGAATATTTGAAACGGCTTCTTCTTTCTATATTTCTGGAAGTCACAAAGATTTATACGCCTTTTTATTAATGATAGTTGTTTTAATGATAAAACCAACAGGCTTCTTTGGTGTTCAAGTTAAAATGAAAGCTTAATGATAAAGAAAGATACAAAAGTTGCAGTATTAGGTGCTGGTGCTATGGGCTGTCTTTTCGGCGGGTTGTTAGCTGAAAAAGGTTTAGAGGTTCATCTTATTGATGTTTGGAAAGAACATGTAGACGAAATTAATAGTAAAGGTTTAAAAATGATGGGTCATGGCGGAGATAGAACAGTAAAAATCCATGCTACTACTGATCCAAAAACTTTAAAGCCAGTCGATGCAATAATTATTATGTGTAAAGCTACAGCTTTAGAGCAAGCTTTATCCAATTCAAAAAATATTATTGGAGATAATACAGTGCTAATGTCATTTCAAAATGGTATTGGGCATGAAGAAATTATGCAAAAAATAGCTGGTAAAGAAAAAGTTTTAGGTGGTTCTACAACACAAGCTTCTAGTATTCAAGGTCCTGGAATAATTCAAAACCACGCAAGTTTGCCATCATGGATTGGTGAATACGAAGGTGGTTTAAGTGAAAGGGTAAAAAATTTAGCTGAAACTTTTACTGCACATGGCTTAGAAACTATTGCAGAAGAAAATATCAAAAGAAGAAAATGGATGAAATTATTTGCTTTAACAGCAATTGGTCCGTTATCTGCAATATTTGATTTACATCATACAGATTTATACATTTCTAATAAAAATCAGACTATGTCTCGAAAATTAGGTAAGGATATAATCCTTGAAACTAGAGAAGTAGCAAAAGCCGATGGAGTTGATGTTAGTGAAAGTGATTGTTTAGAAATGTTCAATAGAATAGTAGACTCAAGACAAACTAATAAATCATCTATGGCATTCGATGTTGTAAAGCATAGAAAAACAGAAATTGATTTCATAAGTGGAGCTGTTTCTAAAATTGGAAAAAAACATGGGATTAAAACACCTTTAAATGACCTCATGTATAATATTATTAAGATTAAAGAGGGTATGTACGTATAAGACTTGTGTCTAAAGAAATTATTTGGCAACCATCAAAAGAGCAAATTAAGAATTCAAAGCTAACTAAGTTTATACAGCATTGTAAATTAAATAATTACGATGAGCTTGAGAAAAAAAGTTTTTCTGATCCCGGATGGTTATGGGACAGTGTAATAAAATTTTCAGATTTAAAATTTTATAAACCTTATTCAAAAATATCAGATGAATCAAAAGGTACTCCTTGGACAAAGTGGTGTATCGGGGGGAAAACTAATATAGTTTTAAATTGTTTAGATCGACATAAAGATAAGGAATTTTTTAAAAATACTTTTATTTTTGCCGAAAGAGAAGACGGTAAAGAAAGCTCAATTACTTATGAAGAATTTGATAAGCAAATCTCAAAAATTGGGAATACTTTAAAAATAAATGGCTTTAAAAAAGGTGATGTGATCGCACTTTACATGCCTCAATTTATAGAAACTTACATTGCTTACTTTGCTATTTTAAAAATTGGGTGTGTAGTGCTACCTTTATTCTCTGGATATGGATCAAAGGCAGTTATTGAAAGACTCAACATAGCAAAAGCTAAAGGTATTTTTACTGTTGAAAAAACATTTAGAAAAGCAAAAGAAATAAGAATGTTTGATCAAATCAAAAGTGAATTAGATCAAGTCATTTCTTTAGAAAAAATTTTTTTATTGGGAAAAGAGAAAGGAAAGAAAATCTTTAATTGGGAAAATTTTCAAAATGTTTCTGATAATTTAAAGACAGAGGAAACTAATGCTGAAGATCCTGCTATTATCCACTTTACATCAGGTACAACTGGAAAACCGAAAGGATGTGTTTATACTCATATTGGTTTAGTTGCTAAGATGTCTTTTGATGAAGGAGTTTTAGCAGACTTTAAACAAACTGATATTCATTTGTGTATGGCTGATATGGGATGGATGGTGGGTTCTAAGTCTGCAACAATAGCTTCTGCACATGGAGCGCAAATGGTGATAGCTGAGGGAGTTCCTGATTTTCCTGATGAAGTTCGTTTTTGGAAACTAATAGAAAAATATAAGGTTTCCTGGACAGAGCTTTCCCCTGCTCTCATCAGAGCACAAATGATTAAAGATGAAAAACTTTTTAAAGATTTAGATTTAAGTTCATTAAGAATGATTTGTACGGGAGGAGAACCTTGGACGGAAAAACCTTGGAAATGGTTATTTCAAGTCATAGGTAAATCTAAAGTTCCTATTATGAATTCAGCTGGGGGTACTGAGGTTTCTGGTTCTATATTACATTGTTGTTTACATCGTCCTTTTAAGGTTGGATCTTTTAATGCTCCTATTCCTGGAATGAGCGCGGATATCTTAAATTTAGATGGACAAAAAGTTTCCACAAATGAGATGGGCGAATTAGTCATGAGAAAATCATCAATTGGATTAACTAAGAGCTTATGGAATGATGATAAGCGTTACATCGATAATTATTGGAGCGTAATTAAAGATTATTGGGTGCATGGAGATCTTGCAAGTAGAGATGCTGATGGTCATTGGTATTTACATGGAAGATCTGATGATACCATTAAAGTTTCAGGTAAAAGAATAGGTCCTTCTGAGCTTGAGAGTGTAATAGTGAAAAGTGGAAAAGCAAAAGAGGTTGCTGCTGTTGGAATACCTGACGCAAATAAAGGTTCAAAAATAATTTTATCTATAGTTCCTGCAGAAAATAATGATCAAAAAGAAAGTTTTTTTGAAGATTTAGTTATAAAAGATTTAGGGAAATCATTTAAGCCTGATAAGGTAATTTTTGTAAAAGATTTGCCTAAAACAAGAAATATGAAAATTATGAGAAGAGTTATAAAATCATGTTTATCAAACCAAGACCCGGGGGATTTATCAACGCTATTAAATCCAGAATCTGTAGAGGAGATTAGATCTCATGCAATTTAAAGATATATTATATGAAGTTAAAGGTGATTACGCTCATGTCACTATTA
This sequence comes from uncultured Pelagibacteraceae bacterium, assembly GCA_902590755.1. GTDB lineage: Bacteria > Pseudomonadota > Alphaproteobacteria > Pelagibacterales > Pelagibacteraceae > Pelagilacustribacter. The sequence continues at coordinate 12,406 of CACIYA010000005.1, forward strand.
ATAGACCTAAGGTATTAAATGCTTTTACACCAGTAACTCTTCAAGAACTTAAGGCAGCTCTCGACAATGCAGAAAAAGATAAAGAAGTTGGAGTAATTGTTTTGTCAGGTGCTGGAGATAGAGCATTTTGTTCAGGTGGGGATATGAACTGGGAAAGCTCTAAAGAATTTCAAGATCATGAATACGAATTTCACATTCACTTAACAAAATGTAGCAAACCAATCATAGCTAAAGTGGATGGATACGCGATTGGCGGTGGAAATCATATGGCTTATTTTTGTGATTTAACTATAGCAAGTGAGAATTCTATATTTGGTCAAAATGGCCCCAGAGTTGGCTCTCCAGCCGGAGGAGCTATCGTTGCCCACTCTGCAAATATTTTAGGACACAAACGTGCAAGAGAAATGTGGATGACTTGCAAAAGATACTCAGCAAAAGAGATGATGAATTGGGGCTTGGTAAATTCAGTAGTAAAAAAAGATAAATTAGACGAGGAAGTTAAAAAGTATGGCGATGAAATATTAAAAGCTGCTCCAACTTGTTTGAAGATATTGAAAGCCAGTTTTAGAAAACAATTTGAAGAAATTTTAAAGATTACCCAAAAAGGAATGGTTGAAGAAGTTGCTCCTGGTTATTTTAAAACCGGTGAACAGGCAGAAGGCGCTAAAGCCTTTCTAGAAAAAAGAAAGCCAAATTTTAAAAAATTTAGATAATGAAAGTTAAATCAATCAAAGCGATCACTTTGAGTATGCCGTTTAGCCATGGAGGAAAAAAGGTAATTTTTCATGGAAAAGAATGGAAAAGTTTAGAATTTAACTTAGTAAAAATTGAAACAGATAAAGGTATCACTGGTTGGGGTGAAGCCTTTGGTTATACAAGTTGGAAAGCAGTAAAAATAGCAATTGAAGAAATGGTGGCTCCTTTACTCGTTGGAAAAGATATGAGTAATATACCGGAACTTCTTTTAACCCTTCAAAAATCTTTGCACTTATTTGGTAGATACGGGATAACAATGTTTGCAATATCTGGTGTTGAAATTGCATTATGGGATGCTTTAGGTAAAGAAAAGAATAAGCCAATTCATGAATTGTTAGGAAAAAAAAATAAAGATTTATTTAAAGCTTATTCAAGTCTTTTTAGATACGGAGATCCAAAAATTATAGAACAGAAATGTAAGCAATCATTAGATGATGGTTACCAAGCTATAAAACTTCATGAAATAGAAAATGATTGCATTGAGGCTGGAAGAAAAGGAACAGGTAATCTTCCTTTAATGTTAGATACTAATTGTCCTTGGACTTATGAAGAAACACTATCCAAAAAAGATTTTTTAAAAAGCATGAAACTCACTTGGTTAGAAGAACCTATTTACCCACCAGAAGATTATGAAACTCTCGCAAAATTAAATAAAGAACTAGGATTACCTATAGCTTGTGGAGAGAATGCTTGTACAGAATTTGAGTTTAAATTAATGATTAAACAAAAAGCAGTTACTTTTGTTCAACCGTCAGTAATAAAAGTTGGTGGTATTTACGAGATGTTCAAAATAATTCAGCATGCAGAAAAAAATGATATCTCTGTAATGCCTCATACTGCTTATTTTGGACCAGGTTTTTTAGCTACACTTCAATTAGCTGCGTTAATGGAAAAGGATACCTATATTGAGAGATTCTATTTAGATATCGATCAAGAATTTTACCCTAATTTCAAAAGAGCACTAAATGGGAAATATAAATTACCTTCAGGACCAGGTCTTGGAATTGATTTAGATTTTAATAAATTAAGCAAATATGAAATATAGATCTGTTTTATTTGTTCCAGGACATGAAGAAAAAAAAATTAAAAAAGCTTATACATTAAATTCAGATTTAATAGTTCTGGACTTAGAATCAACTGTTCCTGAAGATCAGAAAGATCAGGCTAAAAAAATAATTAAAGAATGCAATGTTAATAAAGATCAAACATATATAAGGATAAATAATAATTCAGATTTAGAATTTGTTACATCAGAAAAATTCCCTGGAATATTCCTTCCATTTACGGAAACAAAAAAACAATTAATTGAGATAGATATATTATTAAAAAAAACTGAGAAATTGAAAACTGATATAATCCCAATTTTGGAAAGTATAAACGGTCTAGCTAATCTTGAGGAAATTTGCTCTTTTTCGGAAAGAATTCAAATTATATCTTTTGGCTCTCATGATTTAGCTAAATCTATAAATCTTAAGATTTCAGAAGATGAAAAAGAAATATTAGAATTTAGAAAAAATATTGTAAATAAATCTAAAAATATTAAGAGCCCAATAGATACCTCTTTTTTAAACTTTAAAGATTTAAATGGATTTGAAAAATCATGTAATTTTGTAAAAAAATTAGGTTTTGGTGGTAAAGCCTGTATTCATCCAGACCAAGTTCAAATCTCAAACAAAATTTTTTAATGATAAATACTAAGAAACTTTTGTACTTTGCTTATGGTACAAATCTTAATAAAAAAATTTTTTTAAAAAAATATAAAAACGCTAAATATCTAAGCAAACATATTTTAAAAGATTTTGAATTAGTCTTTAGATCAAAATATAGGGTACCAGATATACAAAGAAAAAAGGGTTCAAGTGTGAAAGGTATTATCTATGAAATAGATAAAATAACTGAGAAAAAATTAGATAGATACGAAGACTATCCTAAGTTATATATAAAAAAATTTTTTAATAAAAATAATAAAAATGTAATGTATTATTTCATGAAAAGAAAAACTCCTATTTTAAAGCCTGCAAAATACTACCTTAAAGTCATGAAAAGCGGCTATCGACAAAATAACTATAAATTTAATTTCAAATATTAAAGTGAAAAACAAAATAAAGATTGCAGTTGTTGGGATTGGCTTGATGGGGAGTCAACATTTAAAAGCTTTAAATGTTTCAAAAAAAGCAAAACTCCACTCAATTGTAGATGTAAATAAAAATTCTATAACACATGCTAAAAAATTTAAAGTTCCATTCTATAGATCGTCGACTGAATTACTTAGTAATAATAAACCAGATGCCGTAATTGTTGCTACACCTAATCAGTTTCACGAAAAACATACGATAAGTTTTTTAAATGCAAAAATACCTGTTTTATTAGAAAAACCAATTTCCGATAATATTTCAAAAGCAAAAAAAATTATTCAAAGCTCAAAAAAAAATAAAACTCATCTACTTATTGGCTACCATAGAAGGCACAACAGTATCGTAACTAAAGTAAAGAAACAAATCGATAGCGGAAATCTTGGAAAAATTGTTGCTGCTAATGTTATGTGCTGGTTATACAAAAATAAAGATTGGTACAAAGAAAAATGGCGTATTAAAAAAGGAGGAGGTCCTCTAGGTATTAATCTAGTACATGATATTGATCTTATTTGTTACTTATTAGGTCCCATAACACATGTTCAAGCAACAACCTCAAATAAAATTAGAAAATATGAAGTTGAAGATACAGCAATTGTTAATTTTACTTTTAGATCGGGTACTTTATGTACATTAAGTGTTTCTGATACAATTGTAGCTCCTTACAGTTATGAGCTTACAGCTGGAGAAAACCCTGCATACCCTATAACAAATCAATCAGCATACTTTATTGGAGGGACAAAAGGCTCGATACAATTTCCTAATTTAAAACATTGGTACAATAGAGGTGAGAGAAGTTGGTGGAAACCAATCTATCATAAGGATTTTAATATTCGTTTGAGCAGATTTACTTTAATAAATCAAATTGATCACTTATGCGATGTTGTGTCTGGAAAAGCTAAACCAAAAGTAAGTGGAAATGATGGCTTGCAATCGCTTAAAATATTTGATGCCATACTAAAAAGTACTAAAACTGGGAAAAAAATAAGAGTAAACTAATGAAAAGACTTAAACTTGGTATCATTGGTGGTGGCCCTGGATCTTGGATTGGTCATGTACATCGAATAGCCTCAAGATTCGATGATAAATATGAAATTGTAGCTGGCGTTTTTTCAAGAAATTATAAAATCAATCAATCTTTTGGGACAAGTATAGGAATAAAAAAAAATAGGTGTTACAAAAATTATAAAGATCTTTGCTATTCTGAAAAAAAAATTAAAAATGGTATCGATGTAGTAGCGATTATGACACCCCCTGGGAGTCATCAAGAAATAGCGGAATTATTCATTAAAAATAACATTCATGTAATATCTGATAAACCATTTGCAGGTTCTCTACCTCAAGCTAAAAAACTTTATAAAACAATTAAAAGTAATAAAAAGATTGTTTACGGGCTCACACATAATTATTCGGCCTACCCAATGGTAAGACATGCTAAAAAATTAGTAGAAGATAAGAAGCTTGGAAATATCGAATATATTAACGTCGAATATGTTCAGGATTGGTCTAACGGTAAAAAAGTTACCCCAGGTTCTGCAAAAAAAATATTTAAATGGAAATTAGATAAAAAAATAGCTGGAGTTTCTACTGTGCTTAATGAAATAGGATCTCATGCATATCATTTATGTAATTACATTACTGGTCTTAAAGGAAAAAGTTTATTTGCAGATATCAAGCAATACTCAAAAAAAATTAAATTTGATACAAACGCTCAAGTTTTCATAAATTACGAGAATGGAGCAAAGGGTTTATTTTGGGCATCAACTACTGCTAAAGGGGGTGTTTATGGATTACGAATAAGAATATTTGGTTCGATGGGAAGTTTGGAATGGGTACAGAATGACCCCAACTATCTAAAATATAATAGTGCAAATGGTGCATCAAAAGTTTTAGAAAGAGGTTTCAATGAAAGTGGTTTTTCAAAAAACTTTTCAAGAATTAAGTACGGGCATCCTGAGGGATATTTAAGTGCCTTTGCAAATTTATATAAAGAAATTGCGTCAAAAATTAATTCAAAAAATAGTAAGAAAAGGTTTTATTTTCCAACAGCGTATGAAGGTTTACTTACAGCAAGATTTATAGACTGCTGTGTAAAGTCATCATCCAAGAAAAAATGGGTAGCTTTTTAAATGATTAAATCCTGTGTGATAGGATTATCAAAAGTTGGTATAATTCATTGTAAAAGTTTAATAAAAATTAAAAAAACTTCGTTAAATTATATTTTTGATAAAAATTACAATCTGAGCAAAAGACTATCTAAAAAATTTAAATGTAACACTTCAAGAAACTTCGATAGTATATTAAAAAAAAAAGATATAGAACTATTTATAATTGCATCACCTACAATTACGCATGATTTTTATATTAAAAAATTAATTAAATTAAGGAAAATGATCTATTGTGAAAAACCAATTACAAATAATAATAAAAGCCTTAATAAACTCAAATACTTAATAAAAAAATATAAAATTAAATTTTGCGCTGGTTTAAATCGTAGATTTTCAAAGGAATACGTTGCTTTAAAAAAGAAAATTAACAAAAAAAAAGTTAATTATATCCAAATAACATCTAGATCGGCCAATCATAATATTAATTTATCAGTAAGAAACGGAGGTCTTTTTTTTGATAAAGGATTTCATTTTTTTGATTTAGCTTGTTGGTTGAGTAATTCGAAACCAGAGAAAATGACTGTAATTTCAAAATCAATTAGTTCCGAGGATTTCTTAAATAATGGAGATTTCTCAGATGCAATAATTAATCTAAAACTCAGGAATGGAATAATCGTTGAAATAGTATTAAGTAGAAAGTGCAGATTTGGTAATTTTGAAAAAATTAAAGTGTATGGTGAAAAATTTTCATTAGACTCTGACGACTTTTCTGACAAAAAGACATTATATGATGATTTTTCTGTAAGACACAGAAAATCATACTTAAATTGTTTAAAAAAATTTATTGAAAGTAAAAATAATCTCTTAATGAATGAAGCAATATTAACCCAAAAGATATGTGCTGATGCTTTGAAAAAAGCAAGGTACCAGTAATTATAAATATTTACTTAAAGCTTTACTTGCAAGTATTGATGAGGAAATATCAGTTTTAAATGTATTTAAGATTGATTGAGTATTTTCAACCTGCTCCTTAATCTTACTCGGGTCATCAATAAAAGAACTTACAGATTTGAATAAATCTTTTGGATTACACTTAGATTGAAGTAATTCAGGTATTACCTCTTTTCCTGCTGCAATATTAATAATATTAGCAAATTTAACTTTTACCAAAGATCGAACAATTAAATAGTTTAAAAAATTCATTTTATAAAGAATGATGGACGGAACTTTAGCTTTGCAAATTTCAAGCGAGACCGTTCCTGATTTAGCAACTGCAAATACAGATTTCTTAAGAGTGTGAGACTTTATTTTATCATCACTAATAATTTCACAATTACTTAAATTTTGAGATTTTACGTAAGATTGAATTAAATCATAATGTTGTTTTGTCGAATGAAATATATAAATAAAATCTTGATAATTTTTATTCATTAATTTTATAAAATCCAAGAGGATAGGCATTAAGACTTCGATTTCAGAGACTCTACTTCCTGGAAAAACTGATATTAATGCTTTATTTTTTTCAAATATTTGATTGATGTCGATTTTACTTTCAGAAGATACATCTAACAACGGGTGGCCAACAAACTCATTGCTCATATTTTCTTTATCGAAATAAGGTTTTTCAAAATTAAATAATAAAAGAATATGATCAATGTAATTTTTAATTTTCTTAACTCTTCCCTCTCTCCAAACCCAAACTTGTGGCGCAACATAATGAATAGTTTTTATCTTTGGTTCTTGTTTTTTTACGCGTTCAGCAACTCTTAAAGTAAAATCGGGACTATCAACTGTAAATAAAATATCTGGGTTAAAATCTTTTATAGCTTTTACAGTTTCATTAATTTTTTTATTAATTTTAAAAATATTTTTTATAACATTTGTAAAACCTATGTAGGTAATCTCTTTTAAATCATAAATCGATTTTATACCTAAAGCTTTTAAATTTTCACCTCCTACACTTAAATATTCAATTCCTGAATTATCTTTTTTTAATTCTTGAATTACTTTTGATGCCAGTTTGTCTCCGGACGGCTCACCTGTGAGTATAAATATTTTTTTCACTTGTACATTCTCCAAAGTTCACCCTTGTCAGATAGTAAATAAAGATCTCCGCTTTGATGTATTTTAATATCTCTTATTCTTCCTATATCACCTTTGAATAAAATTTTTTCATCGATAAAATTTGATTTATTAAATCTTATTTTTCTTAAAGATTGATCTTTCAGAGATGTAATTAAAGCTTCACCGTTCCATTCTTTAAATGTTTTACCTTTATAAATTGTCATAGCACTTACTGCGATAGAAGGAACCCAGTACTTTATTGCTTTTGTGAAGCCAGGTTTCCATTTTGGACCAATTTTAGTTCCAGAGTAATTAGTTCCTCCCCAGCCTAAAATCTTCCAACCATAGTTTTCTCCAAAATTTGCTGTCCCAAACCAATCGCCCCCTCTAGCACCATGATTGGTCAAATATATTTTGTCATCAAATGGTGAAAGAGACATGCCCTGAGGATTTCTAACTCCAATTTGATAAATTTCAGGTAACCAATCTTTTTTATTAATAAATTTTGGATTATCTTTTGGTATCGATCCATCTAATTTAATTCTTATAATACTGCCAGGATGTTTAGTATGATCTTGAGCTATCATTCCTTGTCCTCTCTCACCAGCGGTTACATACAAATGTTTATTTTTTATGACTAGTCTAGATCCAAAATGATATCCAGAATTTATAGGGGGTTGGGCTTGAAAGATGTTTTTAAAATTAAGTTTCTCAGTATTAAGTTTTGCTCTTGCAACAGAGGTGCTAGACATTCCGTTTGATCTATTTTCAGAGTATGAAACAAATACAATGCTGTCATTGTGAAGTATATCTAATAACCCTCCCTGGCCATCTTCTAAGACCTTAAGATTATGGCTTATATCTTTTATTTTTTTTTCTTTTAAATTTATAAATTTTATATTTCCTGGTTTTTCTGTAACCAATAAATTTTGGTTGTCTATAAATGTTAAACTCCATGGGCTATCAAACCCTTGTACAATTTTCTCTAATTTGAAGTCTTCAGCACTTAAATTTGTGAATAGTAGAAGAAAAATTGATAATAATTTTTTCATTTAACCAAAATAAACATTTTATTTCTATTTGCATATTGAACACTTTGACTTTTATTTAAAAAAATATTTAATTTATGTTTTAGAACTATTCCTTTTAGTCCTGCCATTTTACATTGTTTCAAAGTTTCTAATCCAACGGTTGGAAGATCGACCCTCAAGTCTTGCCTTTTTTTTGGGAATTTTATTAGTACTCCATGAGGAAATTTAGTTATTTTTTTCACTTTTTTAATCATTTTTTGTGTCCCACCACTTCCCTCAATTGTTAAAATTTTATTATTTCTACAAATAGCGCCTTGGGTAAATGAAAAATTACCAGACTTTTTAAGAGCTTTTTGCCCACAAAGAATATCTTTTTTATCAGAGGCATTTGGTTTAATTGTTGTGTAATTTCCCTTAGGCAGACTTATTTCCGGAGTAAATTTGTTTGAGCTAACAGTTTGAATCTTTTCTTTTTTTAAAATATTTATAATTTGTTTTAAAATTGCTGCATCTCCTAATTTCGAACTTTTTATAATTTTTGGCATATAATAAATTCCTTTAAAATCTAATTTTACAGATTTAAAATTTGGTTTTGTTACTTTTCCAGCAAATAAAACTTTTTTACAATTTTTTGATTTAAGTATTGAAATAATTTTGCCAAATTGACCAATAGATACAGAGTAAGAATTTTTATCTTTTTTAAATATTTTTTTTTTTGTTAAATCTATAATTAAATATTTACTTTTTCTTTTAATCTTTTTTAATATATATTTTGGAAATTCTGTTTCTCCAAAAATTAACCCTATCATAAATCTTTTAGTTTTGTGGTGAGCAAATTGGTCTTTTTTTGTCCTTTTCAATAAACCTTATAACTTCAATTACAAGTTCGTTATCTTTGTGTGCTCCATTTATATTTTCTAAATTTTCGTGCAAATTTTTTGAGGCAAATATTTCTTTATAAGCTTTATCTAGCCCAATAATTTTCTGATTATTATATTTATGTCTTCTTAAACCAATTAAATTTAAACCTTGTAAAAAATTTCTATTGCCAATTGATAAACCAAACGGAATAACATCTTTCAAAACTCCTGTCATGCCACCTATCATAGCTAAACGTCCAATTCTAGTGAACTGTTGTACCGCAGAATTTCCGCCTATAACTACAGAGTCCTCGATTGTTACGTGTCCGCCTAAAGGGACATTATTCGCTATAATTACATTATTTCCTATTTTACAATCATGAGCTATATGAGAGGAAATCATAAACAAACAATTATTTCCTATAACTGTTTTTGATCCTCCACCTTCAGTGCCAGGATTTATGGTGACATATTCTCTAATTATATTATTTTCACCAATTAAAAGATTATTTTTTTCTCCTTTAAATTTCAAATCTTGTGGTTGAGTGCCTATACTTGCAAAAGGAAAAATTTTTGTTCCTTTTCCTACAATCGTATTACCTTCAATGTGAACATTAGAAATCAAATTAACATTGTCTTCCAAAATAACGTCGGGCCCAATGTAACAAAAAGGACCTATCGATACACTTTTTGAAATTTTGGCTTTTTTATCTATTACGCTAGAATTATGTATCATTATTTTTTGTCAACAATTGTGGCTGACCATTCTGCATCCGCCATTCTTTTTCCCTCAACTTTTGCAGTTCCCTTATACTTCCAAACTCTTCCATGTGACCGAATTGCCTCGATTTCTAAATGTAATTCACAATCTGGAATTACTGGATTTCTAAATCTGGCTTTATCTACACTCATTAAAAAAACTAATTTATTTTCATATTCTTTTTTATCAATTCCATGGGCTGTTAACGCAGCTGCAGCTTGACCGAAAGCTTCTACTATCAAAACTCCTGGCATTACTGGTTGACCTGGGAAATGTCCTTGAACATAAAAACCATTTTTCTTTACATGCATAATTGCAGTAGCAGACTTTAAAGGAACAATATTTGTTAATTTATCAATTAATAACATTGGCTCTCTGTGCGGGAGTAATTCTTCAATTGTTTTTTTATCTATTTCAATTTTACTCATTTCTATATTTTTTTTTTAAAAACTCACGAAAAGGGACTGCAGGATAACCCATAACGATTTGATTGTCCTCGACATCTTTTACTACACCACTTCCACCACCAATCTTTGCGTTATTTCCTATTTTCAAATGACCGGAAATACCTGCTTGACCACCTATCGAAACATTATTTCCAATAATCGAACTTCCTGCAAAACCTACTTGCCCAGCAATCATACAATTAGATCCTATTTTTACATTGTGAGCAACATGAACTTGATTATCTAAGTAAGTATTTTTTCCAATTACGGTGTCATCAACTGAGCCACGATCTATAGTGCAACCAGATGCAATTTCAACATCATCTTTTATTAGCACTCTTCCAATATGAGGAAATTTAATATTTTTATCTTTCATGGGTATAAAACCAAAACCTTTTTGACCAATTTTACAATTATCTTGAAGCACAACTCTATCACCTATAATTGAATTTTTTAAAATCACACCTGATCCAATTACACAGTCTCTTCCTATAATTACATTTTTTTCAATAATTGTATTTGATCCAATTAGTGATTTTTGTCCTATTTTTACATTTTGGCCAACTAAAACATTATTTCCAAATTTTACTGATTTATATTTTGATTTCTGAGATTTTTTTAAACTAAAATCTGGGTAGTCAACATCTGCGTAAGGATAGATCTTCTTTAAGACCCTAGATAGCTCAAATAGAACATTTTTGACAATAATTTTTTGAACTTCAGATGGTAAATATTTTTCTAATTTAGCTGATGTAATACACGCACTCGCTTTAGTATTTATCGCAAAGTCTTTATATTTAATAGAGTCAAAAAAAGTGAGATCATTTCTTCTTGAGTTTTGAAGTGTCTTTATATTATTTACAGTAAAATTTCTTTTAAATTTTATATTATTAAATAAGTTATTTATTTTTTTTGTTTTTTTTAAAAAAAAATTTGAACTCATTAAAACTTAATTGAGCTTAATCGACTTAATTTTTTTATTTAATAAATTAATTATATCGTCAGTTATATTTAAATTTTCATCTGCTAGTAAAAGACTTTTTTTATCCACTACCATTCTTATCTTTTTTTCTTTCATGTAATCTTTGATGATTGGATTTAAGTTTTTAAGCAGTTCATTTCTAGCCTTGCTTCTTTGCTTTGCAACTGTCTCTATCAAATTATTTCTCTCTTTTTGAAGAGATTTAACTTTAGATCTTAAATTTTCTACTTGTTTTTTATACTCCTCAGATGAAATCACTTTTTTTTGTGCTATTATTTTTTTTTCCTCTTCTTGTATTTTTTTTTCTTTATTTTTTAAATCTTTAATACCTGTCTCAAGTTTATTTTTTAAAAAGGTTTGAGCTTTTTTTCCAGCTTCGCTCTCATTCAAAATATATTTAAAATCTAAAAAATATGGTGTATCAGCTTTTGAATTCACTGTTAAAATTGTTAACGTAAGTATAATGCTTAAAAGTTTAAAGTATCTCATATTTAAAATGTAGTGCCTAAGCTAAAATTAAAGCTCTCAGTTTTATCAGTATTCGCTTTCGACAAATTTTGTGAAAGCGTGAAAGTCATAGGACCTACAGGTGACATCCAACTCGCAACTGCTCCTGCTGACGATCTTATCTTATTACTGTCATCTATACTACTGTCATAATCTACTCCCCAAACATTTCCAAAATCTAAGAATAAGATTACATCTGTATTAGTATCTTCAGGAAGAAAGTTTGGTAAACTTGCTTCCAAGTTAAGAGCTGCAGCATAATTTCCTCCTATATGATCATTTCCATCAACAGGTCCTATTTTGCCTTTCTCAAATCCTCTTAATCTTCGTGAACTTATTGTTGTTCTTTTACTTAAACGTACATCGTCTGATCCTAAACCATTTACTGTTGAAAGGTAAAATTTTCCAGCTCCAACTAAATCTTCATTAAATTGTTTGTATTTACTTGCTCTTAAAAAATTTGATATAAATGATTTATCTGCATAAATCGGCAAAGATTGGCCAAAATTTAAAACTGAGCCGCTAGTAGGCATGAAGGCTCTATTTCTTTTATCAAAAGTAAATCCATAATTACCAGATACTTCACTGTATGATCCCTCTTGTTTTTGGAGTGATGATGAAGCACTTTCATCAGTTCTTAGATCGTCATGACTTGCGCTAATTCCTAATGAAACATCTACGTCCTTATACTGTTCAAATGTGGTTCCTATTCCTGCAGACACTAAAGTATTTTCATAACCTTGATCAGGTTTATCGTTATTCTCACTTGATAATGAGTATCTTAAAGCGTTTCCTAAAAAATCATAATTTGGATCTACGTAACTTACCACACCAGCTAATGACTCTCTATCTACCTCAATTTCAAACGCTACCGACTTCCCTTGACCGAGCCAATTGTTTTCTTTAACGTTAATCGCAAAACTACCCCCGTTTGTTCCGATTCCAGCTCCCGCACTTATTTCTCCGGTTGGTTTTTCTTCGACATTAATATTAATAATTTTTAAATTATTTTCAGTTCCATCAAGAACTTCATACTTTACATTTTTAAAAATATTTCTAGCCTTAAGTTCAGATATCGATTTATCAATATTTAGTTTTGTGTATGGGTCACCCTCGTCTAGTATTAATTCTCCTCTTATTACATCTTCATTAGTAATATTATTTCCAATAATATTTATTCTTTCTACCAATGTTTTTTCTCCTTCAAATACATTCAAAACTACATTTATAGAATCATTTTCAATAGACTCTTGAACGTTATGCTCTACAAATTGAAGATTATTTTTCTCAATCAATTCATCGAGTTCTTCTAAAATTTTTTTTATTTTAAAAGGGGAATAAAAATCGCCGGCATATTTTTTAAAAGTTTTATTTAAAGGAAAAAAAATTTCTTTATTGTATACTTTGTCAATATTTGTTGAAATTTTATTTATTGTAAATCTGTTACCTTCTTCAATAGAATAAATTAGATTTGCGTCGCCAGATTTATCTAATTGAGCTAAATTTGAGTTTACTTTTACAAAGTAAAACCCTAGTGATTTATAATAATTTGTTAATAATCTTTTATCTAAATTAATTAAACTTTCGCTTAGATTTGTATTTTTAGAAATAAATTTCCAAAACTTATCTTCTTCACTAGCTACAACATCTTTCAACCTTTTACTTCGTATACTCTTATTTCCGAGAAATTTAATTGTAGAAATTTTTGTTTGCTTACCTCTGTCAATCTCGATTAAAAGGTCAAATCTTTCCTCATCAATTTTTTTTACTTTAGTCTCTATCTTGCTAGAATTATACCCTATTGATGAATAAAGACTCTTAATACTTTCAATATCTTTCGCTAAGTAAGATTTTATAAAAGATTTTTTTTCTTTAAGTTTAATTATTTTTTTTATTTGATCTCTATATCTTTTACTTTTTTCTCCAATGATAACGAGTTGATTAATGAAAGGATATTCCTTTAATTGTACTTTTAAAACATTATTCTTTAATTCAAGTTTTACATCTTCGAAGAAGTCTGTTTCATAAAGATCCTTTAAGACAATATTTAAATCTTTGTTAGAATAATCTTTATTGATTTCAATGCCGCCGTAAATTTTTATCGTTTCAGTAGAAACTCTTTTGTTTCCTTCAATTACAATACTCTTAACTATTTCAGCTTGTAAAGAAGTGTAACAAAAAATTGAAAAAACGAGAATTATGTTTCTTAAAAGTTTCATTATTAAATTAGTCCAATTTTTTCATCGTTGTTTTTTTCGCCCATTTGTCAATGATGTTTATTTGACTTATATTTTTAGGATTTCTTATAGCATATTTCTTATAATTTCGATCGTTTAAGATGGCCATAATGATCTTGTGAATGCTTAAAAAAGGTAACTTTTTGTAAAGAAATTGATCAACTAATATTTCATTACTTGCATTAATAATTATTGGGGTTGATGGATATTCATTTAATCTTTTTTTTATCTTTATTATGGGAAAGATTTTTTTGTCAACTTTTTTAAATTTTAAACTTTCAATAGACGATTTTTTTTTCTTATGGAAAAGATCAATATTTAAACTTTCTTCAAAAATTGCATTGGCAAGAGGAATTATCATTGAAGTGTCGTGATATATGAATTTTTTAATTCCATTTTTAAATTCGATTACTGCATGCACTAAAGATTCTGGGTGAATTAAAATTTCTAATTTATTATCCGGAAGATTAAAAATTTTTTGAGCCTCTATTAATTCTAACATCTTATTTACTAATGTAGCAGAATCTATCGAAATTTTTTTTCCCATTTTCCATTTTGGATGTTTCAATGCATCTTTTGGTTTAATATTTTTAAATTTATTTTTTTTGTAATTTAAAAATGGACCTCCTGAAGCTGTTAAATAGACTTTGTTTATTTCACTTAATTTATGATCTTTAATCAATTTAAGTATTGAAAAGTGTTCAGAATCAACTGGTATTATTTTAGATTTATATTTTTTGGCCTCACTTTTTATTAAATTCCACCCGCAAATAATTGATTCTTTATTCGCAATTAAAATTTTTTTTGAATATTTAATAATCTGTAATGTCGGTTCTAAACCAGCTATTCCAGGTATAGCTGAAATTGTAATATCGTTTTTTTTAATTGATTTAATATTTTTAAAATTCTTATAAATTCTAATATTTTTTTTCTTAAATTTGAAATATACTTTTTTGAATATCTTTTCGTCGGTAACTACAAAAATCTTAGGTTTATATTTATAAATTTGCTTACAAATTATTTTAAAATTTTTATTTGCAGACAGTAAATTTATTGAAAAAAATAATTTTTTTTGATCTATTATTTTTAAAGTTGTTAAACCAACGGAGCCGGTAGATCCAAGTATAGAGATTTTTTTTTTCATTTAAAAAATTAAAATTAAAGTAATAAAACCTAATGGTAATCCAAAAAAGATACCGTCAAGTCGATCTAATAAACCTCCATGACCAGGCAGAATATATCCAGTATCTTTAACCTTAGCCTTTCTTTTTAAAAAAGAGAAAAAAAGATCCCCCAATTGACAAGTAATTGAAGTTACTATGCCAACATATAAAATTTTTAAATTATATGTGTCGATAAAATAAAAAATTGTGAAAAAGATAAATAAACATGAAAAGATTACCGCTCCAATAGAGCCAGATATCGTTTTATTCGGGCTTATTTTTTTAAATAATTTTGGACCTTGAAAAAATTTTCCAAATATAAAACCTCCAATATCTGATCCTATACAAGCAAGCAAAATTGAAAATAAAATTAATTTTAATTGAATAAAATTTGAGAAAAAGAAAAATAAAAAACAGAATATAAATATAAAGATTGTAAAGGAAAAATTACTAAGTAATAAAAAAATTTTATTTTTTAAAATTTTACGAATTAAACTAAAAAATTCTATAAGTGACAAAATTCCTAACACAAATAAACATGATATAAGAAAAAATTGATACTTAATAATTAAAATAAGAATAATTATGAGTCCTATGGAAGTGATTGTTCTATCTTTAAGATTTTTTGAAATCATATTGCTCCAAAATTTCTCTTTATTTTTTTAAAATTTGAAATTATCTTTTTAAGATCATTACCATTAAAATCCGGCCATAACTTCTTTAAAAAATACAATTCTGCATATGCAAGTTGCCATAGCATAAAATTACTTAATCTTTGATGACCTCCAGTTCTTATTAAAATATCAGGATTTGGCATATTTTGAGTATATAGCTTATTTTCTAAATTTTTTTGATTAATGTTTTTATTATTTTTTTTAACAGCATTTAAGATTTCTGCTTTTGAACCATAATTTATTGCCAGATTTACAACGATTTTTTTGTTTTTTTTTGTATCATTTATAGTTTTTTTTAAAATTTTCTTAATTTCTAAAGGTAGTTTTTTCATTTCTCCTAAAATATTGATTTTTATTCCCTGGGAAATAATATTATTAATTTCGTGTGCAAAATAATTCTCAATAAGTTTAAACAAAAAAAATATTTCTTTTTTCGGCCGCTTCCAATTTTCTGAAGAAAAGACGTAAAATGATACGATCGGAATTTTAAAATTGATTGATGCAGTGACTATCTTTTTAACTGTATCTACGCCTTTTATGTGCCCGTAATTTCTTCCTTTACGTTTTTTTTTACCCCACCTTCCATTGCCATCCATAATAAAGGCAATATGGTTGAGTTTGTTCATATCTGGCTGATCTCTTTTTCTTTTTCAGTTGATATTTTCTCTATATTTTCAATATTTTGATCTGTAAGTTTTTGAATATTTTTCTCAAAGTTTTTATTTTCATCCTCTGAAATAATTTTTTCTTTTAACTTCTTTTTTAAATCTTCATTAGCTTCTCTTCTTATATTTCTAATAGAAACTTTTCCTTTTTCTCCCATATTTTTTAATACTTTTATTAAATCTTTTCTCCTTTCCTCAGTCAAATCAGGAATTCTTAGTCTAATTACCTGTCCATCGGTTTGGGGGTTTATACCTAATTCAGATTTTTGGATAGCACTTTCAATTAAATTAATATTGGATTTGTCCCAAACTTGGATAGAAATTAATCTGGCCTCTGGAACACTCACTGTTGCAAGTTGTTCAATAGGCATTTTTTGTCCGTAAACATCAACTTTAATTGTATCCAACATGTTTATATTTGCTCTACCTGTTCTAAGAGTAGATATATCTTTTTTGAAAGATGTGATGCTTTTTTCCATTTTTAAGGAAAAATTTTTTTCATTAAATAAATTACTCACTAAACTCCCTCACCTACTTTAAATCTCATAAAATCTAAAATTTTTATATCATTTTTTGAAGACTTCTCTTTAAGTACATCTGCTACTTTTTTTTTAGGATCCATTATCCATATTTGATTTAAGAGTGAATTATCATTCAAGAATTTTGAGAGTTTTCCTTTTGATATTTTTTCTGCCATTTCAAGTGGTTTACCAGAGTTTGTTATTTCGGCTTTTATAATTTCTAACTCTTTGTCTACAATTTTTTTGTCTATACCATCTTTATCGATTGCTAAAGGGTTTGATGCAGCAATATGCATTGCAATTTTAACTCCAAATTCATTGTCTTCTCCTTTTTTAAGACCCTTTAATTTTACAACAGATATTATTTTTCCAACATTTTTTTCTAATGAGGAGTGTACATAAAAATGGTTTGAACCAGAAGAATTATCAAAAAAGTGCGTTCTTCGTATGGATATTTTTTCTCCAATTTTTGCTATTAAATTTACTAAATTTTCTTCAACCGTAGAACTATTTTTCATCTTTGATTGACTAATTAAATCTAAATTCCCTTTTGAAATAAAATTAATATCTGACAACTCTTTACAAAAATTTATAAAATCTTGGTTTTTAGCTACAAAATCTGTTTCACTATTGATCTCAATTAATGCAATTTCACCACCTTGCTCTTTTACTAAGGCTAAACCTTCTGCAGCTGTTCTATTCATCTTCTTTGATGCTTTAGCGATACCTTTTTTTCTTAAAAATTCTACTGACTTTTCTAAATCACCTTTACTTTCATCCAAAGCAATTTTGCAATCTTTAAAACCTACACCAGTCATTTCTCTTAGCTTCTTAATGTTATCTAGTAAATCTTTGTTGGACATTTAAGTTAAGATTAAATTATTTATCTTTCAATTTAGGGCTTTTTTTTTCTTTTGGTTCTTCTTCGCCTTTAATAAACTTTTCGGCATCTTTGATTGTATTTTTAAGTAGATCGCAATATAAATTTATTGAACGCCTGGCGTCGTCATTACCTGGTATTGGAAAATCTATTCCTGTCGGATCTGAATTTGTATCTAATACTGCTATGATAGGAATATTTAATTTTTTAGCTTCAGCAACAGCAAGTGATTCTATATTGGTATCTATTATGAAAATTAAATCTGGTGTTTTTTTCATTTCAGCAATACCACCTAGAGATCTTTTTAACTTTTCCTTTTCTTTACCAAATTTCAATATTTCTTTTTTTGTAAATCCCAAATTTTCTTTTGATAGTTGTTGATCAAGTTTTTTAAGTCTTTTTATTGAGTTTTGAATGGTGTTCCAATTAGTGAGCATTCCTCCTAACCATCTATAATTTACATAAAATTGTCCTGTCTCTTTCGCTAATTCACTTACTTGTTCTGAGGCTTGTTTTTTAGTGGATACCACAAGCAGTTTACCTCCACTGGATATGACTTTATGAACTTGAACCAACGCGTTTTTTATAAAATCAACCGTTTGTGTTAAATCAATGATATGAATTGAGTTTTTTTCACCAAAAATATATTTTTTCATCTTCGGATTCCACCTTAGAGTTTTGTGGCCTAAATGAACTCCTGCTTCTAATAATTGTTTTATGTCTATTTTTGGTACGTTCATAATTTTTCCGGTTAAACCACCACAGTAATTCCAATTAAGGACCGGTAGGGTATAACCCTTATAACTGTGTGCGTAATAAACATCTGATATACAGAAACAATGAAAAAAATCAATACTCTAAACAGTAATTTTTGATACGTATTCTCTACCTTTTAATGCTTTATAGTGCTTCAAATCGAAATTTCTTTTATTTTCAAGGGTATAGAATACTTTTTTGTTTTCATTGTTGATTATTATATCAATTTGTGTGTCACCCATTGATGAAAGGATTTGTTTAATCTCATCAATTTTAAAATTTTCTGAAAGTTCAATAGTTACTTTTGAATAAGGTTTATCTATAACTTCATTAACGCTCAAAATTTTTCTAACATTAATTCTTTTTTTGGTACCCTCATTTAAGTTTTTGTCTTTTTGCAAAGTAAGTACAACTGAGTCCGACTCTGTTAACTTGTCCCTATTACTTACTAGAATCTCTGAAAACAAAAACAGTTCAAACTCCTCTTTATTATCGCTTAATTTAAGAATCGCATAAGGAGTTCCTTTCGAACTTTTCTTCTCCTGTATTGACATTATAGTACCTGCAACAATACCCTCGCTTTGATTATTATGATAAAAATCATCGTAAGAGATAATATTTAATTGTTTAAAAATTTCAGAAAATTCATTCAAAGGATGATCTGATATAAAAAAACCTAAAGATTTAAATTCCTCGTTTAAAATTTCTTT
>CACIYA010000006.1 GCA_902590755.1 uncultured Pelagibacteraceae bacterium
ACAGCCAAATAAAAAAATTAGACAATCAAAGAAAAGTTTTTACCCATCAGATTTTCAAAAGTCTCATAGGGATTTTGCTTTTGTAATTGATAAAATTTTTAAAATTGGTTTGCTGGAAAAAATCATTAAAGAAATTGATAGTTCTATTATTCAAGATGTGACTACTTTTGATGTTTATCAGGGAGAAAATATTTCAAAAGATAAAAAATCGGTTGCTATCAATGTCACTTTACAATCTACAAATAGAACATTGAGTGAAAAAGATTTAGACCTGATAAGCAAAAAAATTATTGATATAGTCAAAGAAAAAACAGGCGCTACAATTAGGTCCTAATGTCAGAAATAAAAAGAATACGTAATTTTTCTATAATTGCGCACATCGATCATGGTAAGTCAACAATAGCTGATAGAATAATTCACAAATGTGGTGGATTAACAGATCGTGAAATGAAACAGCAAGTTTTAGACTCAATGGATATAGAAAGAGAACGAGGTATTACGATTAAAGCTCAAACAGTAAAGCTTAATTACAAAGCAAAAGACGGACAAAGTTATAAACTTAATATTATAGATACGCCGGGACACGTAGACTTTGGATATGAGGTAAGCAGATCTTTATCTGCATGTGAGGGCTCACTTTTAATTGTGGACAGCACTCAAGGAGTAGAAGCGCAAACGCTTGCAAATGTTTACCAAGCATTAGAAATTAATCATGAAGTTATACCAATATTAAATAAGATCGATTTACCTGCATCTGATTTAGAAAAAACAAAAAAAGAAATTGAAGATGTGGTTGGTATTGAAACAACAAACGCGATACCTTGTTCAGGTAAAACAGGCGAAGGAATAGATGATATTTTAGAGGCCATAATTACAAAGCTGCCAGCTCCAAAGGGTATATTAAATGAAAAACTTAAGTGCTTATTAGTTGATAGTTGGTACGATAGCTACTTAGGTGTAGTTATCTTAATTCGTGTGATCAATGGCAAATTAAAAAAAGGGATCAAGATAAAACTAATGTCTAATAATCAAGAGCATCTAATTGAAAAAGTAGGAGTGTTTACACCGAAACCAAACGATATAGAAGAGCTTAATGCTGGAGAGATTGGATTTATAATTACTGGTATCAAAACTCTCTCTGAGACAAAAGTCGGAGATACGATATGTGATGCCAATGACCCGATCAAGGATCCACTACCAGGTTTTAAACCTAGCAAACCAGTTGTATTTTGTGGCCTGTTTCCAGTTGATAGTTCTGAATATCAAAAATTAAAAGATGGTTTAGCTAAGCTGAAACTAAATGACGCCAGCTTTTCCTACGAACCCGAGTCCTCTAGTGCGCTAGGCCTAGGATTTAGGTGTGGTTTTTTGGGGTTATTACATCTTGAGATAATAACAGAAAGATTAGAGAGAGAATTTGATGTTAGTTTAATAACAACAACGCCTGGAGTAATTTATAAAGTACATACAACTAAAAATAAAATTTTAGATTTACAGAATCCCACAAATATGCCTGATCCATCTCAAATTGAAAAAATCGAGGAGCCATGGATAAAGTCTACTATAATAACTCCTGATGAGTATTTAGGTTCAATCATTAAAATATGCCAGGATAAAAGGGGAATTCAAACTAATTTATCTTACTCAGGAAATAGAGCAGTGCTATCCTACGACTTACCACTTAATGAAGTCGTATTTGATTTCAACGACAGACTTAAATCTGTTTCTAGTGGCTATGCAAGTTTTGATTATGAAATTTCTAATTACAAGGAAGGAAATCTTGTTAAATTAGGAATTTTAGTGAACTCTGAACCTGTCGATGCTTTAGCAATGATTATCCACAAAGACTTTGCTCAAAAAACTGGCAGACAAGTATGTGAGAAGTTAAAAGATCTAATCCCAAGACATAATTTTATGATACCAGTACAAGCAGCTATAGGTGGAAAAATTGTTGCAAGAGAGTCAATCAAAGGATTTAAAAAAGACGTTTTAACAAAAATTCACGGTGGAGGAGCCACCGACCGAAAGAGAAAGCTTTTGGAAAAACAAAAAAAAGGTAAAGCAAGATCTAAACAATTTGGAAAAGTTGAGATACCCCAAGAAGCATTTATTGGAGTTCTAAAAATTAATAAAGAAACCTGATGAAAAAAAAATTATTCATTTTTTCAAACGAGAGTATTTTCTTTCAGGAAGGAAAATTTTTCTGTGATAATATTGATCTTAAATCTAGCCCTGAGGGTTTAAATAAAAAATATGAGGTTAATCTTTTCGGAAGAAAATCTACAAAACAAAGATCTCACGAGATAAAAATAAAAAAAATAAAAATTTTCTCTAATATTTTTTCGTATTTGTCAGAAGTAATTAAATTAACAAAGATTGAAAATACAAAGTACTTAGTAATTTCAATTTCTCCATATACTTTTTTAATTTGTTTATTTTTAAGAGTTTTTGGAAAAACTCCAATTGTTTATTTGAGAAGTGATGGATATGGAGAATATAAAGCAATTTTAGGTAGTTTAGGGAAATTGATTTACCATTTAATGTTTAGTTTCATTTCCTTAATTTCAAATCTGATAAGTTGCAGAAAATACATATTAAGAGAAAAGAAGGGACAAGTGGTCTATCCATCTCAACTTGACTCTGTATGGTTTAAAAAACCTAAAATTCAAGAAGTTGATAACTTTAAACTGTTATATGTTGGAAGAATTAGAGTTGAAAAAGGAATTTTTTCTTTAGCAAGTTTGATTAAAAATAAAAGAGATATTTCTTTAACTATTGTAGGCGCTGAAAAAAATACTTCTTATAAAATTAATCAGAGTAATATTAATATACAATTAACTCAAAGTAATAAGGCAAGACTTATCAAATATTACGATGATCATAATATATTTATATTACCTTCATTTACTGAAGGACATCCCATGGTTTTATTAGAGGCTTTAGCTAGAAGAAGACCGGTTATCATTTTTGAAGATATAAATCATGTAATAGGTGATAAAAAAGGTATCTTTGTTGCTAAAAGAAATTTTTTAAACTTCTTTGGAGTTCTAAATCATATAAAGAAAAATTATAAGAAAATTCAAAAAGATATGATGAAAAACAAACTTCCAACAAATAAAGAATTTATTGAAGAATTTGTAAAAGCTATCGAAGGTTACAAATAGGAGAGGTGGCCGAGTGGTTGAAGGCGCACGCTTGGAAAGCGTGTAAACGGGAAACCGTTTCGAGGGTTCGAATCCCTCTCTCTCCGCCATTTTTTTAGCCCAAAACGGAATACTTCAGTTTTATGAATATTTTAGTATATCTGTAAAAACAACTAATCAGGATACTAAAAGCTTAAGCGGAAATTTTGGATTTAAACTAAACTTTTAATTTAGACTTATCGCAATTCTTTATCCACATACAACTATAAAGAGTCTTAAGAAATATGCCCGAATCATTTAAATTGAAACTAAGGGCAGTGGAGGGAGACTGAAGCTGCCTTTACTATTTATACTCTTTTAATTCCTATCACTTTTAATTTAGCAGTTTGTTCGATTTTCTTAATTGTTTGATTAATTCCCATAACAACTGTCTTTTTCACTGGGCCATAGGCGTGTATAAGTTTTTTATTTGAAATAGCTAAAGCAACGTGACCTTTCCAATATATAATGTCATTTTTTTTGATATCTTTTAATTTAATATTTTTTTTAAAGTATTTGACTTGATCTTTTGTATCTCGAGGACAAAACTTATTGTTAAAATTCAAAAAAATTTGTATTAGAGCTGAGCAATCAATTCCTTTAAAAGATTTTCCTCCCCATTTGTATTTTATATTTTTAAAAATATTTATCCTTTTAAAAAGATTTTTTTCAACATGTGAAATTAGCTTTACATCGTTTTGATTAATCCAACCTTTTGAAAACTTTAAGAATTTATTTTTTTTCTCTAAGACTTTTATCTTTGAGCCAAAAGGTATTATATTTAATTTTTTTCTTTTGTTAGGAAGTTTGTAAACTTTTGCTTTTAAAATACTTACTTTATGACTTGGTTTTAAAAATTTTGAAAAATTTTTATTTTGAACGTAACCTCTATAGCCATCTTCTTTGATTTTAATTTTAAGCCATCTACTAGTTTTCTTTAATATTAAAAAACTTTCACCAAAGATCATTTGGGTAACAATTTCTGATTTCTTTGAAGGTTTCTTAAAAAGATTTACAACTGAAAGGTTGTTTGTTAGGTATTTATTCATTCAACTTAAGTTTATCTTTAATCATATAAAGAAATATAAGAGAAGGAATTACCATTACTGTTGTGATTATAAAAAATATACCCCAATCACCGTTTAACCAATCAACTAAAGCACCTGATGATGCAGCTAGAGTAGTTCTTCCCGCTGTACCAATCGATGCAAGAAGAGCATATTGAGTTGCTGTGTAAGTCCTATCAACTAACATAGAAATAAAGGCGACAAATGCTACGGTCGCAAAGGCTGCAGCCATATCATCAAAAATTACTGCTATAGCAAATAATAATTCAGACTTTCCATACCAAGCTAACAAGGAAAATAACAAATTTGTTGAAGCCATTAGTATACCAGAAACAAACATAGCTTTGACTACCCCTGAGCGGATCGCAAATAAACCTCCTAATAAAGTAAAGATTACAGTAGTAATCCAACCTAAACCTTTAGAATAAAGCGCGATATCAGATTTTGTAAAACCAATTTCTTTATAAAAAATTACTGACATCCTTCCCAAAAATGCCTCCCCTATTTTAAAAAGAAATACAAAGCCAAGTATTGCTAAAGCTATATTAAAACCATTTTTCTTAAAAAAACTAATTACAGGGCCAATTATCGTCCCTGTTAACCATGCAACTATTTTTGTGACCAAGTTAGAAGATCCTAACTTGTCTTCAATCATTTTATCAGTAAGTCTTTGACTCTCTTTTCTTTCAGTAGGTTGAGGTTCATTCACAAATAAAAGCGCGATATTGCATGAAATTATAATAATTCCTAATACTAAAAACGTTGTTTGCCAGTAGTTTTCAAAGCCAGCTTGTTGAAAAAATTCAGCTGAATTCAATGCAACTACACCTCCTAATTTATATCCTGTCCACCATCCAACGACTGCCATCGCAGCCCCAGCCTGCATTGATTTTCCTTCGTGTTCACCAATTTGTTCAATTCTTAATGCATCGACCGTAATATCCTGAGTTGCAGAAGCGATAGCAATTATAAGACCGATACTTATGACTAAAGCTAAGTTTGCAGTGGGATTTATTAGACTCCAGCAAACTAAACTTACTAAAATTATTGTTTGCATCGTAATTATCCAACCACGTCTATGACCAACTTTTTCAGTAAGCCAAGGAACTCTTATTCTATCTATTATAGGTGCCCACAAATAATTGAATGCGTAAACTGCAAAGATTAAACCTGCCCATCCAATGGTGCTTCTGCTTAACCCGTCCTCTTTTAACCAAAGACTTAAACTACTTCCGATTAATACCCACGGGAAACCACTTATTGCTCCTAAAAGCAAAATTTTGATCATTCTCTTGTCAAAGTAAACTTTGAAAGCTTCCGAGAGTGACTGTTTTTTAACTATTTCCATTACTTAATTTCTCCAAAACGAGGGAAAAAATAAAACTAAAACTGCAAAAAGTTCCAGTCTTCCCAACAACATTCCAAAAGATAATATCCATTTTGAGAGGTCAGGTATATCCTTATAATTACCATTTGGACCAATCATATCCCCAAGACCTGGGCCAACATTTGAAATTGAACTAGCTGCACCAGATATTGAGGTGATAAAATCTAAACCACTAATTGAAAGTAACATCGCTATTATCAAAAATATAAATAAAAAAGTGAAAATAAAAATAATCACAGAATTAATAAAACTATCTGAAATTTTTTGATTGTTATATTTGTTAATTATAACACTATTTGGTGAAATAAACTTTTTTACTTGATTTTTTAAAAATATTAAAAGCATCTGAAGTCTAAAAATTTTTATTCCGCAAGCTGTTGACCCAGCACAACCACCAATAAACATTAATAATAAGAAAAAAATTAAAGAAAACTTTCCCCATAATCCAAAATCATCTGTTACATATCCTGTGCCCGATAAAATTGAGATAACATTAAATGAAGATATTCTAATTTTATCCAGTAAACTACTTTCGTAATTGATAAAGTATAAATAAAAAAACATTATTAATGTAGATACAAATAGCAGATAAAGCAGACCTTTTATTTGTACGTCTTTAAAAAAAATTTTCCTATTTCCCTGCGCAAATTTTAAATAAGAAATGAATGGAATACTTCCTAAAATAATAAATAAACTTGCAACAATTTCAATATTTGAACTTTTAAAATACCCAATTGAGTCATTATGTGTTGAGAAACCACCAGTAGCAATTGTAGTCATCGCGTGGCTTACACTATCGAAAATAGTCATTCCAAAAGTCCAATAAAAAAAACCACAAATAAACGTTAAAACAATATAAGTAGAGATAATGATTGTAGCAACCTCAATAGTTCGAGGTAAAATCTTTTCAGTACTGCCAGGCCCCTCCATCTTAAACAATTGCATTCCGCCCACTTTAAGTAAAGGTAAAATCGTGATCGCCATAACAACAATTCCAATACCACCCAACCACTGCATAATTGCTCTCCATAATAAAATACTTTTAGGACTATTATCTAAGTCAGAAATTATTGTTGCTCCGGTAGTAGTGATACCTGACATACTTTCAAAAAAAGCTTCACTCAAACTAAAGTTTTGATCTGATAATAAAAAAGGTAAACTTCCAAATATAGCAACCATAACCCATGCCAAAGAGGAAAATAAAAATGTTTGTTTCAAATTTAATTTAAATTCTTTCTCTAAATTAGCTAATGTAAATAAAACTCCAATAAAAATCGTAACGAAAGATGCAGATATAAAGCTATGACTTTTCTCATTAAATAATACTTGAAGCGCGTATGGCGCAAGCATGGATGTGCCTAAAACGATTAACAAAATACCAATTAAAAAGAAAACTGTTTTGTTTGTGGCCATAAAATTTGAGATTATTTAAATAGTTCAAAAATTCAACTTAATATCTTACAATTATAACTGTATTTTGCGTATAAAATTTAATAAACCTAAATAATGCTTGATAACATTCTAATTCAATCTACGTCCTCTTGGCCGTTTGTGGAAGTAAGAAAGCTTTTGAAAGATAGAAAAGAAATAATTCAAAAAAAGAAAAAAGTAACATTTCAAACAGGTTATGGGCCAAGTGGATTACCGCATATAGGTACTTTTGGAGAAGTTGCTCGAACTTCAATGATGATAAATGCTCTAAACCATATTCAAAAAATTAATCACGAATTGATTACATTCTCTGATGATATGGATGGATTAAGAAAAATTCCAGAAAATATACCTAATGATGAAATTTTAAAAAAGAATTTGGGAAAACCTCTCACTTCAATTCCTGACCCTTTTAGAAAATTTAAAAGCTTTGGTGAACACAATAATGAAATGCTCAAGGTATTTTTAAAAAAATTTAATTTTAAATTTATTTTTAAAAGTTCCACTGAAAACTATAAACAAGGAGTATTTAATAATTCTTTAATGCGAGTTTTAGAAAAATATGACGAAATAATGAATGTAATACTTCCTACATTGAGAGAGGAAAGACGTAAAACTTATAGCCCTTTTTTACCGATTTGTCCTAAAACAGGAAGCGTACTTGAGATACCTTTGTTAAATATGGATAAAAAAACAGGAAAAGTTGTATTTGATGATAACGGAAAAAAGCTAGAGACAAATATACTTGATGGAAATTGTAAACTTCAATGGAAGGTTGATTGGGCGATGCGCTGGTTTACTTTTGATGTTGACTTTGAAATGTACGGAAAAGATTTAACTGAAAGTGCAATTTTATCCAATAAAATTTGTAGAATACTAGGAAAAAATCCACCTAATGGATTTGCTTACGAATTATTCTTAGATGAAAAGGGAGAAAAAATTTCAAAATCTAAAGGCAATGGAATTTCTATTGAACAATGGTTAAGGTACGCGTCTCCTGAAAGTTTAGCTATGTATATGTACCCTAACCCAAAAAGAGCAAAAAAACTTTATTCCGAAGTAGTCCCAAAAACTGTCGATGAATATCTCACTTTTATTGAAAAATATCCTTCACAAGAAATTAAAGATCAAATACAAAATCCTGTTTGGCATGTTCACAACGGTAAACCACCTAAAGAAAAGATTGTTATGCCTTTCTCAATGCTTTTGAATTTAGTCGGATCGAGCAATGCAGATAATAAAGATATTTTATGGAAGTTCATTAATAGGTTCCATAAAGAGATTAATCCAAAAGAAAATCAAATTCTGGATGGTCTAACGAAATATGCTATAAACTATTTTAAGGATAAAGTTAAACCAAACAAAAAATTTAAAAGACCAAATGCTGAAGAGAAAAAAGCACTGAAAAATTTGGTAAAAAAATTGAGCAACATCAAACAACCATTAAGCCCTGAAGAGATTCAAACACAAGTTTATACAGTAGGAAAAGAAAACGGATATGAGAAAAATTTACGTGACTGGTTTAAGTTAATATATGAAGTTATTTTTGGTGAGGTAAATGGACCAAGAATGGGATTTTTTATAAGTTTCTTTGGACTTAATGAAACAATTGAATTAATAAATACTAAAATAAAATAATGTATTCAATTTTAAAACCTTTCATTTTCTCTCTAGATCCTGAAGTAGCACATGATTTAGCAATTAACTCGCTTAAATTTAATGTTTTACCTAAAAATATATTTAGAGTCGAAGATGAAGAATTGCTTGAAACCAAATTGTTTAATGAAAAAATACCCAATCCAATTGGTTTAGCTGCTGGATTTGATAAAAGTGCAGAAGTTTATAACTCTTTATTTAAACTTGGTTATGGTTTTGTAGAGGTAGGAACAGTAACTCCTAAAAGACAGCTTGGAAATCCTAAACCTAGAGTATTTAGACTAGAAAAAGATCAAGCTCTAATAAATCGTTTAGGTTTTAATAACCATGGTTCAGACATTATTTCTAAAAGAATTTCTGATAATTTACCCATAGGGTTTTTAGGAATAAATGTAGGACCTAACAAAGATACTAATAATAAAGAGGAAGATTATTACTTGTGCCTATCTAAACTATCAACTCATGCAGGTTATTTAACAATTAATATATCTTCTCCAAATACGGAAGGATTGAGAGATTTTCATGATGAGACAGAACTTCAAAAACTCCTGGAGGGTATAAATAAAATAAAAAAAGAAAAAAACATTCTTAAACCAATTGCCATAAAACTTTCCCCTGATATACATTACAAAGAAATCAGTAAAATAATTGATTTAATATTTAAGTATAAGATAGAGGGAGTTATTGTTTCTAATACCACCGACTCAAATCGTGATAACTTACTTGATGAACAAAAAAAAGAAGAAGGAGGACTATCAGGCCAACCTTTAAAAAATATCTCAACTGAACTTATAAAAAAATTTTACAAAGAAACTAAAGGTAAAATAAAAATTATTGGGGTTGGAGGAGTAGATTCTGGCAAAACTGCTTTTGAAAAAATATGTGCCGGAGCTGATGTTGTACAATTATACACTGGGATGGTTTTTAAAGGTCCAGGAGTAGTCAAATCAATGAAAAAAGAGTTAATTTCAATTTTAAAAAAAGAAAATCTTAAGAACATTACCGAAGCGGTTGGAATTAATGCTTGACCGGACTTGAGACAATACTTATATAGCTCTAGGAAAATTTTATGTCTAAAAAATGTGAATTAACAGGAATATCCCCTTTAAAAGGTCATAATGTAAGCCATGCAAAAAATAAAACAAAGAGAAGATTTCTTCCAAATTTAAAAAAAGTTACTTTTAGAAGTGATATTTTAAAAAAAAATATTAAGTTAAATGTTGCAAACGCTGCTCTTAGAACTGTAGATTATAAAGGAGGGCTTGATAAATTTTTAATTTCTGCGAAAAATACTAATTTGTCAAAAAAAGTTAAGAAAATTAAAGCCTCTATCTCAGCTAAATTATAAAATGAGTTTATTCTATAAACTATCAATTTTGATGGGGGCAGTTGTAGTTGCCTCTAACTACCTAGTACAATTTCCTATAAAACATTTCGGTTTAAGTGAGATATTAACTTATGGAGCTTTTAGTTATCCAATTACATTTTTAATAACCGATTTAGCTAATCGCGCATACGGTAAATTCGTAGCTAGAAAAGTAGTTTTTATTGGTTTTATAATCGGAATACTACTTACACTTTTAGTATCAACAAACTTTGAAGATATAATTTCTATAAGAATTGCAATCGGCTCAGGAGTTGCGTTTTTTGTTGCACAAAATTTAGATGTTCAAGTATTTGATAAATTGAGAAAAAAAATCTGGTATATCGCACCTCTTATTTCTTCTTTATTAGGATCAATTACGGATACTTTCTTATTTTTTTCAATATCATTTTATTCAACTGGAATTTCTTGGGTAACTTTAGCCTTAGGAGATCTTGCTGTTAAATTATTAATTTCAATAATAATGCTGATACCTTTTAGAATTTTAATAAATAAAATTAAAGATTATTCAACAAACACAGCTTCTCAAGTAAAGTTCTAATGAAGAGTTTTTTTATTTTTTTCAACAAATAAATCAGTTAATTGATTTATCATCACATCCCCTAAATCTTGAACATCCGTAATTTTTACTGCTTTACTATAGTATCTCGTTACATCGTGACCAATACCTATCGCTAATAACTCAATATTAGATTTACTCTCAATCCATTTAACTGTTCTTTTCAAATTTGATTCTAAGTAGTCACTAGTATTAGTTGATAGAGTGGAGTCATCTACCGGAGCACCGTCTGAAATTACCATCAAAATTTTTCTATCCTCTTTACGCTTAATCATTTTATTAAAAGCCCATTTTAAAGCCTCACCATCTATGTTTTCTTTCAGCAAACCTTCTTTCAACATTAGTCCCATATTATTTTTTGCTTGTCTCCATTGAGTATCTGCTGACTTATAAATTATATGTCTTAAGTCATTAAGTCTCCCAGGTAAATTTGGTTTGTTATTTTTCATCCATTTTTCTCGAGAAGATCCACCTTTCCAATGTTTAGTGGTAAATCCTAAAATTTCTACTTTAACCATACACCTTTCTAATGTTCTTGCGAGTATATCTGCACAAATTGCTGCTACTGATATTGGCTTTCCTCTCATAGAACCAGAATTATCAATGAGTATTGTTACTAAGGTATCTTTAAACTCTATATCTTTTTCTTTTTTAAACGATAAAGAATTGAATGGATCCATTATTACTCTAGTAAGTTTTGAAGTATCTAATAAACCTTCCTCTAAATCAAAGTTCCACGATCTATTTTGTTTGGCTAATAGTTTTCTTTGTAGTTTATTGGCTAATTTTGAAATAAAATTCTTAAGTTGTAATAATTGTTGATCTAAATTTTTTCTTAGTCTTGCAAGTTCCCCTACACTTTCTAGCTCTTCAGCTTTTATTATCTCATCAAATTCCTCGGTATAAGTTTTATACAGTAAATCATTGATTCCAGTTTTACCTTTCTTTTTAAGATCTGAAATATGGCTATCCTCTATCTCTAACTCTTCTTCAGCTTTATCAGACTCCTTAGCATCATTTTCTAAATCTGGAATACCACTATCAATTGACATCTCTTGATGTTTTTCATCTTTTTCCACATTTTTTTCTGGTTGATCTTGAGAATTCGACTCTTTATTTTTATTATTATTTTCTTCATCTTTTTTTTCTTCATTGTCTATGTTTTCATCTAAACTCATATCAGAAATTAGTTTAGATATGAGAGAATTAAATTTTTCTTGATCTAACGTTAAATCTTTTAGTAAATTAATTTTATTTTTAAACTGTTCATTCAAGTCCTTTTTATAAGATTTTAACTTTTTATCTAATTTGCTTCCATTTTTAAAATCTAAAAATTTGACCCTCAAAAAATTTTCAAAAGACTCGATGATTTTATCCTCACTACTTTTTAGATCTAAATTATAAACTCTATTATAATAAAATTTTTCAATATTACTTTTTACACCTTTAAAGTAACTTGTCCCAATTTTTTCACATCTGATTTTTTCAGAAATATTATAAAGTTTTTTTGATATATTCCCTTTAGGCTCGTAATTTTTTAAAATCTTATTGTTTGAAAATCTAAATTTTAAAGATTTTGAGTCTGCTATTGCCCTTATTTCTTCAAAATTAATTTTATTATTTGCATGATGTATATTAGGTAACTGTATCGTTTTATACTTGGATTGCGAGGGTTGATTTCCAAAAGAAACTTCAATTTTCTGAGAATTTGATAACGATCGGACCGTTGAACTAATTGCTGTTTTAAAATCTTCTAATTTTTCTTTTTTAGTATTCACTTTTATTATAAAGAGACATTTATTGAGGACTCTGGCAGATCTTCACCAAAACATCGTTGGTAATATTCAGAAATTATTTTCTTTTCTAAGTCATCACATTTATTAAGAAAAGTTACTCTGAAGGCATAGCCTTTATCTTTAAAAATTTCTGTATTTTCAACCCAATGTAAAACAGTTCTGGGACTCATAACTGTTGAGATATCTCCATTTATAAAACCTTTTCTCGTAAGGTCAGCAACTTTTATCATGTTAGATATTAATTCTTTACCATCTTTATTATTAAAACTTTTATTTTTAGAGAGAACAATTTCTGACTCTTTCTCAAAAGATAAATAATTAAGAGTAGAAACAATATTCCACCTATCCATTTGACCTTGATTAATTTGTTGAGTTCCATGATAGAGCCCAGTTGTATCGCCTAGACCAACTGTATTAGTTGTTGCGAATATTCTAAAAAAGTCGTGTTGCTCTAGGACTTTATTTTTATCCAATAAAGTAAAGTTACCCTGACTTTCCAAAACTCTCTGAATTACAAACATAACATCTGGCCTTCCAGCGTCATACTCATCAAAAACTAGTGCAACTGGATTTTGTATTGACCAAGGAAGTATACCTTCTTTAAACTCAGTGATTTGTTTACCTTCTTTTAAAATTATAGAGTCTTTCCCAATGAGATCAATTCTACTTATATGGCTATCCAAATTTACACGAACACATGGCCAATTTAATCTTGCAGCAACTTGCTCTATATGAGTAGATTTACCAGTTCCGTGATAACCTTGAATCAAAACTCTTTTATTGAAAGAGAAACCAGCTAAAATCGCTAAAGTAGTATCCTTGTCAAATTTATAATCGGGATCAATTCTTGGAACATATTCGTTCTTTTTAGAAAATGCTCCGACTCTCATATCGCTATCAAAACCAAAAGTCTGTTTAACGGAAAGTTTTATATCTGTTTTTTGCAAAAACTGAGATGTATTCATTTTTTTCCTAATGTTTTTTTTAACTGACTATAAGCTAAAGTAATTTTTTTTAGTTTATCTTCAAATTTTTTATTCCCTTGATTTTTATCAGGATGATATTTTTTTACAAGTTCTTTAAATTTTGAATGAATTTTTTCCCATTTTACGTCATCATTAAGTTCCATAACTTGTAAAGCGTCCTTATCCGTCTGCGATATCTTTGCTTTTTTAAAATCTTTAAAATTTGAGGTTTTAAAAATATTTAATTTGTCATCTAAAGCATTATTCCATAAGACGTTGAAAAAATTATCAGATGATCCAAATTTTTTTGTTGATTTATGCCAAGTTAAATCTGACTTAATAAAATATTCAATTTCCTGGTCATTCATATTGTCAAAATAATTCCAGTTTTTGTTGAAAATTTTTATGTGTTCTAAGCACAGCATTCTGTATTTTTTACTGTTATCTTTCTCAATCGGAGCTTTGTAGGCTCCAAGTTCTTTACAATTTTCCCAGTCACAAATAATTTTCATAAATTCATTCTATATAGTAAAATTTAATTTATGAAAAATTATTTTGACAAAATTAAAGAAAAGCTACGAAATAAAATTAAATTAGAAAATATCGAAATTGTTGATAATTCACATAAACATATAAAACACAAATCTTTTTCACCTGAAAAATACCACCTTGAATTAAAAATAAAATCTATTTATTTAAATTCTCTTTCTAGAATTAATGCTCAAAAAATTGTAATGAAAGCTTTGGAGGAAGATTTAAAATCAACAATTCATGCTTTAGAAATTAAAATTGAGCAATAAACTTACTTAAGTTATTTAAATTTTTAATTGAAAACTTGAAATTATTTGGCTTAGTTGTTTTACCCAAATCTTTAAGTAGTATAAAGTTAATTTTTTCATCATTGTTTTTTTTGTCATTTTTAAGGAAAGGAATAAGACTTTTAATCCTGTTTGCATTTAAAAACTTTTTGTAAGTGTAAGTAAGATTATTTTTTTTATAAACTGACTCAATTCGATTAAATATTTTTATATTACAAATCTTTTTAAGAACAGACATTTTTGACTCCAAAATTATTCCAGCTAAAACTGCTTCTCCATGACTTATTTTTTTTGAATAATTATTCTTTACTTCAATTGCGTGCGCAAAAGTATGTCCAAAATTTAATGCCATTCTAATTCCTTTTTCATTTACATCTTTATTTACAAAATGAAGCTTTATAAGACAACTTTTTTTTATAGCGTAGGTGAGCTCACCTGGCTTTTTTAATAAAATTTTTTCAGTATTTCTTTCCAACCAACTAAAGAAATTCGGATCTTTGATAATTGCATGTTTTAGTATCTCAGCGTAACCACACACGATCTCTTTTTTTGATAAAGAATTTAAAAAATTTGTATCACTTAATACTAGTTTGGGCTGATAAAAAGAACCTACTAAATTTTTTCCATGCGATGTATTTACCCCAGTCTTGCCTCCAATTGATGAGTCAACTTGTGCTAGTAGAGTTGTTGGAATGTTAATAAAATTAATTCCCCTTTTAAAAATACTTGCAACAAATCCTGATAAATCACCTGTTATACCTCCCCCGACTCCTATTATCAAATCTGATCGATTAAAATTATTTGAAAGTAACTTTGTTAAAAATTTATTTACATCATTAAAAGATTTTTTCTTTTCGGATGCTTGGTAGCTAAAAAAAATAATTTTAAAGTTTTTTAAAATATTTTTCAAAATATTTTTAAATTTCCGTGGCACATTTTTATCAATAATTACAGCAATTTTCTTAGTTTTTGGACATAAGATTTTAATTCTTTTTGGCAAAGCGGGTAGTACATTACTTCCAATCAAAATTGAATATTTACTGTGGTTATTTTTAAATTTTATTTCCTGATTTTTCATAAAGATTTAATATTTTAGTAACTATTATTGCAGGTCGCAAATAGTTACATTTAATCCTAAAATCTGCCTCACTGTAGGTCCTCTTACGCTCTAAGTAAATTTTATTAATGGTGTTTTTTAAATTTTTTTTAAATAAAAGAGGCCTCTTTTTTTTTGTTTTACTTAATCTTTTAACTAATCCATTTACATCAACATCTAACCAAAAACTTATTGATGAGTTTTTTACTTTACGTCTAATGGTTTTATTTAAAAATGCTCCTCCACCTAAGGAAATAACAGATTTGCTTCTCTTTAATTGCTGTAAACTTATAATTTTTTCTATTCTTCTAAAATAATTTTCACTTTTATTTATGAATATATTATTTATAGAGCATCCTTCCCTTAGTTCAATTAACTTGTCCACATCAATAAACTTGAAAGATAGTTTTTCAGCTAAACTTTTTCCTATAGTTGATTTGCCTACGCCCATCATTCCAGTTAAAACAAGGTTTTTGCTCAATTTATAACTCGATTTACAATTTGATTTTTCATAAATTTGTCTTATTTATTGAGTTTAAATAAATTCTAAAACTATGCAACTTAAATACAACAGACAACCAAGTTTAGGAAATACATTAATTAAAATAATTATAAAATTATTAATTCTTATAGTGTTTTTTATAGTAGCAATTTTTTTAATTGAAAAAGTGAACTTTCCGAGTCCAAGTAATAAATACGATATTGATTTAACTAATGATATTAAAAAGTTATAGGATACTTTTAAACTTATTAATTTTCTCAATTTTATTCTCTCCTTTAAAAAGTGAGGAAGAGATAAATATTTGGAAAAATAAAAAAGACCCAAACAATATTGAAATTCAAAACTCCGATGAAACTGAAAAGAAAAACAAGTTAAACATAAATAAAATTCTAAATTCAACTACTGATCAAGAAATTAAGATTGAAGATGGTCCAATAAATCCCAATGAAGAAATAAAAGTGTTTGGCATATATGATCCCGAAGATTTTGACTTTAACCTCAACATGTGGGCAGCTACCGATGCAGAAGATGTAAGAGCAAGTATTAAAAGATTAAAAAAGATAAATTTATCTAAGACATCAAACGAAATATTAGAAAATATTTTATTATCATTTTCTTATCCACCAAAAGGAATGAAAGAAGAGGAATTTGTTAATTTAAAAATAAATTGGCTATTTAAAAACAATCGCTCTGATTTAATTGAAAACTTTATTATTCAAAATAAAGAATTTAAGGGAAAGGGTAGAGCTGTTCAATATCTTGTTGATGAAAGTATATCTCAGGCAAATATTAAACAAGGATGTGAGAAAATCAAATTTATAGATAGTACAATAAAAGACGCCTATCTTGAAAAGTTTAAAATCTACTGTTTAGTATTTAATAATAAAAATTCACAAGCTCAACTATTATTGGATCTTTTGAGAGAACAAAATCAATCAGATAAATTTTTTGATGACAAAATAAATTTTTTATTAGGCATATCAGAAAAAACCACAAATAAAATTAATGAGAAAAATTTACTTAACTTCTATCTTTCAAGTGTAACCATTAAAGATTTTAAATATTCTCCTTCAGAAAAAACAAAAGAAGAAATATGGAAATATTTAAATGCAGCTAATTTAATTAAATTAGAAAATATTTCAGATAAAGAGAAAATAAAAGAATTAGAATTAGCTGTGCATCAAGGACAAGTCGATGAAAAAATTATTTTCGATATTTATCAACAAATTCCCTTCAATTTAAACTCATTAATCAATGCAAAAAATATTTATCAAACTTTAGATCCAACTGATGCAAGGTCACTTATTTTTCAGAAATATCTTTTATCTGAAACTATAGAAAATAAATTAGAATATTTGTTTATATTATATGATTTATTCAAAAAAGATAAATTACAGAACGCATATTCAAAAGTTTTAAGTGAGTCCTTAAAGGAAATCGGAAAAGAAAATATTCCAGACAATTATAGAGACATTGTAAATAATAAGATTATTTCTGAAGATAGTTATAATCTTGATAAAGTAAAATATAACGACAAGGTTTTTCATCAATCTAAAATAATAAAATTTTATCTTGAAAAAGAGGATCAAAAAAAGACACAAAAAGATATCGACAAAGTTTTTAAAAAATTAATTAAAAATAAAAAATATTTTTTTTCAGCCAAGGATTTAGCATTAGTCGACTCTTTAGTTAAAGATGGATTTAAAATACCCGAAAATTTTAGTAGAGCAAAAATTGCAGAAAAATATGAGGTCCCAAAAAATCTTCTACAGCTTGTAGAAAATGAACAAAATGCTTTTTTAGCTTTAAAAATTGTAGAAATTATTGGAGAAGATGAACCTTATCAATTAGACGCTGAAACAATTTATTTTATTACTGATTTATTAAATAGAATGAATTTAATTAAATTAAGAAATAAAGTCCTAATCTCCGCGCTACCACAAAGAGCTTAATTACAATATAATAATATAATGAGCAAACGACCAATTATAATTGAGCCTGATCCAATTTTAAGAAAAAAAAGCCAAAGTTTGGAAAATGTAGACAACGATTTAAGAAAATTATTAGATGATATGCTTGAGACAATGTACGAAGCTCCAGGCATAGGTTTAGCTGCAGTGCAAATTGGTATTTTAAAAAGATTAATTGTGATTGATATCTCAAAAGAAGATCAAAAAAAAAATCCTTTATTTCTTATTAATCCAATTATTACATATAAATCTAAAAATACGTCAAGTTATGAAGAAGGCTGTCTATCTCTTCCAGGACATTATGCCGAGATTGAAAGACCTTCAGAGTGTCATTTAGAATTTTTAGATTACAATGGTAAAAAGAAAAAACTTGAAGCTCAGGGTCTTTTAGCTACTTGTATTCAACATGAAGTTGATCATTTAAATGGAATTCTATTCATAGACTATTTATCAAAATTAAAAAAAGATATGATTATAAAGAAATTAAAAAAAAATAAAAAAGATTTAGAAAAAATTATTCTTTAAATTCAAATGGCATTAAATATCATTTTTATGGGGACGCCAGACTTTGCTGTGCAAATACTTAGCAAAATTCATAATTCAAAACATGAGATATTACATGTTTATACTCAATCACCAAAAAAAAAAAATCGAGGTCAGAAAACTAATATATCCCCTGTTCATGAGTATTGTAAAAAAAATCAAATCAATGTTAGACATCCTGAAGAGCTTGATTCAAATCAGGAACTTGATTTTTTCGCAGAGAAAAAAATTGATGTAGTAGTTGTCGTTGCATACGGAAAAATTCTACCGGCAAAGTTATTAAATTTGAAAAATATCAATTTTTTAAATGTGCATGCATCTCTTCTGCCCAAGTGGAGAGGTGCAGCACCTATTCAGCGATCTATTATGAATTTAGATAAAGAAACTGGAGTTTCGATAATGAAAATAATACCTAAACTAGATGCAGGCCCCATAATGATAAAATCTAAAGTAAAGATTACGAAAGATACAAATTCTGAAGTATTAAGTAAAGAATTGTCTTCTTTAGGCGCAAAATTAATATTAGACGGACTAGACTTGGTTGAAAACAACAAGGTAAAATTTATTGAACAAGATGAGACGGAAGCGACTTATGCAAAAAAAATCGATAAAATTGAGTCCAAAATAAATTGGAGTGAAAAAGCCAAAATAGTAATTGCAAAAATAAATGCTTTTTATCCGAAGCCTGGATCTTGGTTCGAACATAAGGGCATTAGATTAAAAATAAATAAAGCGATTGAAGTAAGTGCCAATGGTAATCCCGGAGAAATTCTTGATAATCAATTGACAATAGCATGTGGAGAAAATGCTATCCAGATCTTAGATTTACAAAAAGAAGGAAAAAAAAATATGACTGTATCAGAATTTTTAAAAGGAAATAAACTAGAAATTGGATCTAATGTATCCTAATACTTATAATTATCTTTTGAAAATTGAATATGATGGTACTAGTTTTGTTGGATGGCAGTATCAAATAAATGGAAAATCTATCCAAGAAGAAATTGAAAAAGCTTTATCTAAATTATTAAGTGAAAAAATTAGACTAATTGGTGCAGGAAGAACTGATAAAGGTGTGCATGCATTGGGACAGTATGCAAATTTTTTATCTAAGAAAAAAATTTCAAATAAGGACAAGTTTTTAGATTCAATAAATTTTTTTTTGAGAAAAAATTTAATATCAATTATTGAAATAAAAAGAAAAAATAAATTATTTAGTTCAAGATTTAATGCCAAAGAAAGAATTTATGAATACAAAATTATCAATAGACGTGCAAATTTATCGTTAGAAAATAATAAAGCTTGGCACATAAAAAAAAAGCTTAATATCAATGCACTTAACAAGGGAGCAAAGCTTTTGGAGGGTACTCACGATTTTTCTTCTTTCAGATCTTCTTCTTGTTCTGCACTCTCTCCAATAAAAACAATGAAGTCTGTTAAAATTAAAAAAAATGGATGTGAAATTATAATTCAATTTAAATCAAAATCATTCTTACAAAATCAAGTAAGATCGATGGTAGGATCATTAAAATATTTATCTATTGGCAAATGGAGTTATACAAATTTTAAAAAAGTTTTTTATTCAAAAAATAGATCAAGATGTGCTCCCCCAGCACCAGCCTATGGGCTATACCTTAAAGATGTAAAATATTAATAATTATTTAATATTTTTTAAACCGTATTTTCTCAAAGAGTTTAAAGATATAAAGATTACAGATTTAAGATTTTCAAATAGATTTAATTTATTCGACTGTCTATTAATCTTCCATATCCAATAAAAATTTCTCAAACTACTGCTTTGAAGAGACTTATTCCTTATTCTATATTTTGTTAGAACATCTTCTAAACAGTAAGCATTATAAGACTGTAAAATTTTACATTTAAAATAGTAATCCTCGCAAATTTTTGAGTTTGTAAATTCAACACCTTTTAAAATTTCTTTTCTTACAATCATGGTACTAGTGCAAATAGAGGTGTCGTGGATAAATTTTTTATAGTCATAATCTTTTGATGGGTACACTATTATTTTTTTTTTTCCAAAAGTTTCGTAATTAGTATACGTAAAAAAATAATTGTTATTCTCCATAAATCTTATTTGTGTTTCTAATTTTTCTTTTTTCCAAATATCATCTGAGTCTATAAAAGCTATATATGAAGCTTTTGATTTTTTTATTGCGTAATTTCTACAAAAACCTGCACCTTTATTTTTTTTTAACCAAAATATTTTTATTTTTTTATTTTTTGAATACTTCTTAAGAATATTTTTTGTTTTTATATTTGAGCAGTCATCAACAATTATTAAATTCCAGTTTTTAAATGACTGGTTTAAAATACTTTTAATTGTTTCTTTAATATATTCTGCGCTATTAAAGTTCGGCAATATAATATCTACTTTAATTTTTTTTTCTTTTTTATACGCCATCTAGAACCTTCTCTTATTATGTATCCAACGCATGCTTTACTTTTACATTTACATGGATAGTTTATATAGTCTTCATCATAGCTAAAACCGTAGTCATAGGATAGTTCCTCTCCCTTTTTTATATTTTTCATAGCATAAACCCAAATCTTCAAACCTTTTCCAAATACTTCACAATTCGGATCACACGAATGATTAATTAACCTTGCAGTGTTAAATTTAAAATTTCCGTCAAGATCATACTTTTTATTCAAATTAAAAAGATATATCGCTTTGCCATTATCAAATTTAGGATCATTTTCGCTCTGTTTTACAGATATAATTTTTCCTTTATACTCAATTATCTTTGTACCTTTTAATATATCACAATTTGCGTATAAACCGTTTTTATCGATTTTTGACTTTTTAATCTTATATAATTTCACTTGAAATACTCTACCAAAATATTGTTATATATTTTTGTAAGCTTTCTTAAATCATTTAGGGAAACACATTCATCAACTCTATGCATAGTTTTATTAACCAATCCAAATTCAAGACATGGAGAAATCTTTTTAATAAATCTTGCATCTGAAGTACCTCCAGTTGTAGAAAATTTTGGATTTATTTTTGTTATTTTCCTAATGATCTTTTTGGCCATAAATAGAGTTTTGTTTGGCTTTGTTATAAATGCTTCTCCATTAGCAATATAATTAATTTTATATTTACATTTATTTTTTTTACTAATTTTTTTTACAATTAAATTAATTTTCTTCTTCAGTGAGTTAGAAGTATGTAAATTATTGTACCTGATATTGAACTGCGCCCTAGCTCTTGCTGGTATTACATTATGAGCCTTATTATCTACATTTATTGATGTAAATTCTAAATTTGAAGGTTGAAAATTTTTATTTCCTCTATCAAGTTTTTTCTCTTTAAGTTTTTTGCATATAGCTACCAATGTGTTTATTGGGTTATTTGAAAGGTGAGGGTACGCAATATGTCCCTGAATGCCAGCAATTTCAATATTTCCTGATAAACTTCCCCTTCTTCCAATTTTAATCATTTCTCCAAGTTTATTTGGGTTAGTTGGCTCTCCTACAATACAAAAATCAATTTTTTCTTTTTTTCTTTTAAGGTAATCTACAACTTTCTTCGTTCCATTTATTGCATAGCCTTCTTCATCACCAGTAATTAAAAAACTAATTGATCCGTTAAATTTTTGCTTTTTTTCTAGGAATTTACTTACTGCTGCAGCAAAACAAGCAATGGAACTCTTCATATCATTGGCACCTCTTCCAATTAGATAATTTTTTTTTACTATGGGTTTAAAAGGATTAACAGTCCAGTCTTTAAAATTTCCAGGTGGAACTACATCTGTATGTCCTGCATAACAAAGGTTTGGTCCTTTTTTACCAATTCTTGCATAAAGATTTTTTATTGGTTTACTTCCTTTACCTTTAAATTCTAGAATTTTACAATTAAAGCCTAATTTTTTTAACCTATTACTTAAAAATTTTATTGCCCCTGCATCTTTAGGTGTAACACTTGGAAATTTTATTAAATCTTTAGATAACTGTAATTCGTTAATTATATTCATTAATCTCTCAGTAAGTCGTTTATAGAAGTTTTGCTTCTAGTTTTTTCATCAACTTTTTTTACTATTACTGCACAGTATAACGAAGGTCCATTAGGGTTGGATTTGTTAGGTAAGCTTCCGGGAACCACAACTGAATAAGCAGGAACTTTGCCAAAATGTATTTCTCCAGAGTTTCTATCAATTATTTTTGTAGACGCACCAATGTAAACTCCCATTGATAACACCGCACCTTCTTCAACTAGAACACCTTCAGCAATTTCAGATCGAGCTCCAATAAAACAATTATCTTCAATAATTACTGGACCAGCTTGAAGTGGTTCTAGCACTCCTCCTATACCTGCACCTCCAGAAATATGACAATTTTTTCCAACCTGAGCACATGAACCAACAGATGCCCATGTATCAATCATTGTACCTTCATCTACATAAGCTCCGAGATTTACAAAGCTAGGCATCAAAACTACATTTTTAGCTATGTAAGCTCCTTTTCTTACAACTCCATTAGGAACATGACGGTAACCTGCATTTTTCCAATCTTTTTCTTTCCAATT
Source organism: uncultured Pelagibacteraceae bacterium (assembly GCA_902590755.1). GTDB lineage: Bacteria > Pseudomonadota > Alphaproteobacteria > Pelagibacterales > Pelagibacteraceae > Pelagilacustribacter. The sequence continues at coordinate 22,903 of CACIYA010000006.1, forward strand.
AACTGTCTTTCCAGGAACTTTGTCATACCAAGTAGTATAAGGGCCTTTCATCATCTCCATTTTATTAATTCTGAAGCTCAACAAAATAGCTTTTTTAATCCATTGATTTACAACCCAATCACCACCTATTTTGTTTGCAACTCTGATTTTTCCACTATCAACTAATTCAATAGTGTCGTTAATAGCCTTAACTAATTTCTTATCAGACTTCGGACCTACTTTTTCTTTTTTTTCGAAATTCTCGTTAATTATTTTTTCTAACTTATCGTAACTCATTTATCTCCTTTAAAAATTTTGCTAAGCTATCAGTCTTGTAATTAATGAAATCCGAGTCCGAATACTTTGCTGCCCATGGTTCATCATTTTTAATCCAAACGGTTTTCATTCCTAACTCGTATGCTGGTTTTAAATTTCTAGCAATATCTTCAAAGAATATACAATATTGTGGCTCAATTTTGTAATTTTCTACTAATTTTTTGTAAGGTTCTTTAGAAGGTTTTGGAATAAACTCACAATCTCTAATATCAAAAATTCCATCAAAAAGCTTATCTATTCCAATTCTCTTCGTAACATTGAGAGCATGGGCTCTTGATCCATTAGTAAAAATTATTTTTTTTCCATCTAATTTTTTGATTTCATCTTCTAAATTTTTATCTTTGTCTAAAAAACTCAGATCTACATCATGAACAAACTCTAAAAACTCATCAGCATCAATTTTGTGGTTTTTAATCATCCCGTTTAAAGTTGTATTATATTCCTGAAAATAGTTTTTTTGAATTTTCCTGGCCTCTTCAAGGTTTACATTCAATTTTTCAGAGATAAATTTTGACATTTTTTTATCCACTTGGTCAAAAACTTTAGTGGCTCCGTCGTATAGTGTATTATCTAAATCAAATAACCAAAATTTTATATTTGTTAAATCCTTCATTCTCTAATTAATGTTCCAGATCCTTTATCAGAAAAAATTTCATGTAAAACTGAGTGAGGTTTTCTTCCGTCTAGAATTACCACACCTCTCACGCCATTTTGAACAGCATCAACACAGTTTTCAATTTTGGGTATCATACCACCTTGTACCACTTTCCACTTAATTAAATTTTCAAGATCTAATGGTTTTATTTCTGAAATTAATTTCTTTTGATCGTCATAAACTCCTTCAACATTAGTCATCAAAATTAGTCTCCTAGATTTAATTTTTTTTGCAATAGCACTAGCCGCAGTGTCACCATTGATATTATATGTTTGTTCACTCTTACCTAAACCTAAAGGTGCTATAATCGGAATTTTATTTTCATTTAATGCTTCATAAATTAAACTATCATTTATTTTATTTGGTACTCCAACAAATCCAAGTTCTTCTCGTTCAGGCTTTACTTCTATAATGTTTTTAGTCTTAGTATGAAACATAGCTGTTTGAGAACCTAATTTCTTAAGAGAATTTGCTATGTCTTTGTTAAAATCAATTAAAACTTCCTCAACAGTATCAATTATATCTTTATCAGTAACCCTCAAACCATTAATGAATTTTGATACGATTTTTTTCTTATCTAATTCTCTTTTGATCCTAGGACCACCACCGTGAACCACAACTACGGATAAACCTAATCTGTTAAGAACATTTATATCAGATATAAAATTATTAAAGACATTTCTGTCTATTAAAACATTACCACCGTATTTAATTACAATTTTTTCATCTTTATATTTTTCAACGTATTTTTGAACAATATTTATGTCTGGAGCTTTATCAGGCCAAAATTCTTTTATCTCGTCTAGAGAAATATTTTTTGACATCTAATTTGTTTTAACAGTGGTTTTTTTAACAATTACGTACTGCTGAGCGATTGTGAGAATATTATTTATCGTCCAGTAAACAACTAACCCAGATGGGAAAGAAGCAAGTATGATTGTTAAAAATAATGGAAAAAAAGCAAATATTTTTGCTTGTATAGGATCAGCTGGAGCAGGGTTTAATTTTTGTTGAACCCACATAGAGGCTCCCATCAATATTGGCCAAATACCTATAATCATAAACCCTGGGGGATCCCATGGAATTAGACCAAATAAATTGAATAAAGAAGTCGGATCTTGCGCTGACAAGTCTTTTATCCAACCAAAAAATGGCTGATGCCTCATTTCTAAAGAAATAAAAAGCATCTTATAAATTGCAAAAAAGAATGGAATTTGAATTAAAACTGGCAAACAACCTGATGCAGGATTTATTTTTTCTTTTCTATATAAAGCCATCATCTCTTGTTGTAATTTAACTTTATCATCTTTGTGCAGCTCTTTGAGCCTCATCATTTCTGGTTGAACTGCTTTCATTTTTGCCATTGACCTGAATGAGAAATTAGCTAGTGGAAAGAAAATAAGTCTTATAGCAATAGTTAATAACACAATAGCTGTTCCAAAATTTCCTGAAATTTTAAATAAATAATCTATAACGAAAAATAGTGGTTTTGTGAAAAAGTAGAACCATCCCCAGTCTATAACTAAATCAAACTTATTTATATTTTGATCTGCAGCATATCCATCAATTGTCTCAACCTCTTTAGCGGCAATAAATAATCTGAGTTCATTTGCTCCAGTTGATGATTTACCAATATTTACTGGCTCATTAATAATATAATTCGCTTTAAATCCATTTTCGTAAAGGAATGTAGATTTAAAATTTTTACCTGACTCAGGAACAAATGCAGTCATCCAATATTTATCTGTTATTCCAAGCCAGCCTTCACTTGACTCTCTTGCTATTTTTTTTTCTTCTACATCATCGTAGTCGTCTTCTTTTAATTCATCATCAAATACACCGATAAACCCTTCATGCTGAATATAAAAATTTTGAATATCGTCGGGGATTTTATTCCTTGTCATCTGTGCATACGGATATAGATCAATAGGTGAATTCGAATTATTTTTTACTTGCTGTGATATTTTAAATAAATACTTGTCATCTAATTCAATTCTTTTTTCAAAAGTGACACCTTCATTATTGTTCCATTGCAAAATAACTGGAGATTTATCGCTTAATATATTATTACCCTTTACTTTCCATACAGAGTCTTTTGTTGGAACTTTAATTTTACTTCCAATACTTGTCCACCCAGTCTCTATAAAAAAACCGTTTTCAGTATCAGATGGGTTTAAAAAAATTATATTTTTTCCATCTTCAACTTTTTGTTTATGTTTTTTAAAAGATATATCGTCAATTAAAGCACCTTTTAAATTAACAGAACCCACTATACTGTCATTTTCAATTTTAATTCTTTTACTCGAATTAATAGACTCTTCTCTGGTAATTTTTTTTATTATCTGTGGCTGATTAATTGTTGGTGTAATAGAGCCTTGTTCTTTCTTTTGCTCTACTTTTTGATTTGTTTGTTGTTCAGAAGTTTTTTTTGGAGTTTCGAAAAAAGCACCCCAGAAAAGTAAAACAGACATTGAAAGAGCAATTGCAACAAAAACATTTCTATCCATTATTACTCTCCTTTTTATCTTTCGGAATTGGAACAAAATCTAAACCGTGACTTCCGCCAAGTTTCTTAAATGGATGACATTTAAAAATTCTTTTTATCCCTAATTTAATTCCTACTGTTAAGCCTTGAGTTTTAAGTGCTTCAATAAAATACTCTGAACAAGAAGGTAAAAATCTACATCTATTTCCCAAAAATGGTGAAACAAAATATTGATAAATCTTGATAGTAAGAATTAAAATTTTTGCCATTTTATTTTTTTAGTTTACTAAAACTTCTCTCCATTGATGGCAAAAGCACATCTTGTTTTTGAGCGTAAGCATTAGACTTTCCGAAAACTATATAAGTGTAATCTTTATTAATTGCACCCTTTTTTTTTAATAATTTTTGAACAATTGCTTTTAATTTTCTTCTTATTTTGTTTCTTTTGACCGCATTTCCAATTTTTTTTTTCATTACGAAACTTATAAGCAAATTAGCTTTATGTTTAGGTTTAATAAAATTTTTTGCTGCAAAAATAGAATAATAATCCGTATGAATTTTTTTTTCCTTAAGCGCTTTTTTGAATTGGTTGCTTTTTTTCAAACTTTCAAGCTTAACCATTAAAATTTAAGTTGATAGAGTTTTTCTTCCTTTAGCCCGTCTTCGAGCTATAAGCTGTCGCCCTGTCTTAGTTGCCATCCTAGCTCTAAAACCGTGTCTTCTTTTTCTAACTAAATTGCTTGGTTGATATGTTCTTTTCATAAATATTAAAAGGTATATATTTTAATTGTTCTCTATTGTACAGGTAAATAATGAATAAAAATTTAAAAATATTTTTAGGTGGGTCCTACTTAATAATATTGTTTTCGTTCCTTTATTTTATTTTTACTGCTATTGATGTTACTAGGTTAAGCGATTTTACATATTATAAAGAAGTACAATCAAACTTATCAACTTTTATTAGCACGAATATTTTGATTAATTTAATTTATTTTTTTATTTTCGCTGTGATTTGGGTCGCTCTACTAGGTTTTGGTTCACCCATTTTACTCATTTCAGGAATATTATTCGGCCAGGTGCTTGGAACAATTATTTCAGTTATTTCAATTTCAATTGGCGCTTTAGTCCTATATTCCATTGGCAATTTCTTTTTTAGAGATTTTGTGAAATCAATACTCGAAAAAAAATTTCAAAAATACATACAACTATTTCAAAAAAATGAATTTTTTTATTTCTTTATTTACAGGTTTATAGGGGGTTTAGGAGTGCCTTTTGGACTACAAAATTTAATTCCAATTTTATTTGGGATGAAAAAAATGAACTATTTCTTTTCTAGTTTTTTTGGATTCATACCTGGATTTTTCATAATAAATACAATCGGTTCCGGATTAAATTCCTATGTATCACAATCTGATAATTTTAGTATTATTGAATTAATTTTAACTCCAGAAATCTATCTACCTATAATAATGTTTTCTATTTTAATGATTTTATCTTTATTCATAAAAAAGAAATTCTTTGAAAATGCAAATTGATAAAAACATTTTATCTGAGGATTTAAGTCCTTATCTGAGGCAACATAAAGATAATCCTGTTCATTGGCAAATATGGTCAAAAGAAACTCTTGAATTTGCAAAACAAAATAAAAAACCTATTTTATTAAGTATCGGTTATGCCAGCTGCCACTGGTGTCATGTTATGGCTCACGAAAGTTTTGAAGACAATGACACAGCAAAGTTAATGAATGAATTATTTGTTAATATAAAAGTAGATAGAGAGGAAAGACCTGATTTAGATTTCATCTTTCAAAGTTCATTTCAATTATTTAATCAGAGTGGAGGAGGATGGCCTTTGACAATGTTTTTAGATGAAAATGGGGTACCATTCATGGGAGGTACTTATTTCCCCAAAGTGCCAAGAAATGGATTACCATCATTTAGAGAAGTTCTCCAAAAGGTCTCTGACGCTTACAAAGATCAAAGAGAAAATATAATTAAACAAAAAAATTTAATTATCGATAACCTTAATTTAAAAAAAAATTCTGTCTTAAATCAAGAACTTGAACCTATTTTAGAAATATCTTTAAATAATTTAGATGATTTAAAAGGTGGTTATAAAGGTGCACCAAAATTCCCAACATTCAATCTTTATGAAACTCTTATTTATTTTTACAATAAGACGAATAATATAAAGTTTCTAAAACCAGTTGATTTATTGATTAAACAACTTTGTTCTAAAGGAATATACGATCATGTTGAAGGAGGTATAGCTCGTTATACAGTTGATGAAAATTGGATAATCCCTCATTTTGAGAAAATGTTATATGATAATACTCAGTTTATATTATTGGTTTCAAAGTATTGTAAAATAAAATCTGATATTTATTACAAAGACAAGTTAGAGCAAACAATCGAGTTTTTAAAAAATAATTTTCAAAATCAAGATGGTTTTTTTGGTTCAGCCTTAGATGCTGATAGCGACGGAGAAGAAGGGAAATATTATACTTTCACTTATGATGAATTAAAAGATATTGAAAATATTAAAAAATATTTTGATATTTCACCAGAGGGAAATTGGGAAAAAAAGATAATATTAGTTGAAAAAAGACAGCCTTCTAAAGATCTTTTAAAAAAACTCCTATCAATAAGATCAAAAAAAAATAAACCGTTTTTTGACGATAAAACTCAATTAGACTTAAATTGTATGATGATAAGTGCTTTAGTTGCTGCTAATGAAATACTGCCTGAAAAAGGTTACTTAAAACTTGCTGAAGATCTATTTTCTAAAATCAATAAAAAATATATAGAAAATAAAATTTATCATAGTTTTTCAAAAGAGATTGTTTTTATAGAAGATTTTGCTTTTTTAATTAATGCCTTGAATGATCTATCTGACAAAACAATGAATTTTAAATATAAAGATTTAGCGAAAAAATTGTCATTGGAAGCAATAAAACAATTTTATTTAAATGAAAAAAAAATTTTTCAAAAAAATCAAGTAAATAATTCTGACATCTTTTTTAATCCAATTGATATTAGTGATAATACAGTTCCTAATGGAAATGCAATAATGTTAATAAATTTTGTTAGACTAGGTATGATGAAGGAGGCTAAACAATTATCTGATAGTTTAAATGGTTATTTAAATATTTATAAATACCATATGATGACATCATTAAGAGCTATAGACTTTTATAACAATACTAGAGATGGAAAAAATTGTAATGAACAAGGTTGTAAAATAGATGTCTAAAAAAGTTAATTGGGTAATTTGGTTAGTATTAGTAATTTTGTGGAATTATGGATTTCCACAAGCTACTCCTCTTCAAGATGTTACAGTTGCCGTATTTTTGTCGATTTTGTTTATAATTATCCAGTTGCTTCAATCAAGATACTTGAAAAAAAGCAGTCCAAGAAGTAAATTTGTAAAAAAATGAAGGAGAGTTTAATATGGGTATTCACTACGATTACAAATCAACACGCGGTGATAAAGCTATGAAAAAAGAAGCTAAAAGAAAAGCTCGTATTGAACAAAGAAGAGCTAAGAGATCAAGCTTAAATCCAAAAGATACAAACCAAGAAACCATGCATGATATAAACAAGCCTATCACGCTTGAGGATTTAACAAATCCAGATAAAAGTTAACAAAGTAATGAAATCTTTTGCTAAGAAAGATTCGTTTCTTAAGAAACGCGAACTCGCTCTTAAAAAAAATTTAAAAAAAAGAAAAAGAAATAATTTAAAACCAAAAGAAGGAATAAAGAATGACCGTACTTTCAGATAAGTGGATTAAAAAAAATTCTCTATCCAAGGGTATGATTAAACCTTTTGTAAGTAGTCAAGTTAGAAAAGGCAAAATATCTTTTGGTTTATCTTCTTATGGTTATGACGCAAGAGTTTCCAATGAATTTAAGATATTTACAAACGTCAACTCTGGTATTGTAGATCCAAAAGTGTTCAAGAAAGAAAGTTTTGTTACTAAGAAGGGTAAAGAATGTATTATTCCACCTAATTCATTTGCATTGGCTAGAACTGTTGAATATTTTAAAATTCCAGATAATGTGCTTGTTATCTGCCTTGGTAAATCTACTTACGCAAGATGTGGAATAATTGTTAATGTAACACCTTTAGAGCCAGGTTGGGAAGGGCATGTTACTCTTGAATTTTCAAATACCACTCCGCTACCAGCTAAAATTTATGCAAACGAAGGGGTTGCTCAGTTTGTTTTCTTAAAAGGAAATGAAAAACCTAAAGTTACATACGCTAAAAGAAAAGGGAAATACATGAAACAAAAGGGCGTAACTCTTCCAAAGGTATAAATTTCTTTAATGCAAAAACTTTCAATTAAAGGGAAAAAAGAACTCTCAGGAACTATTTTTATATCTGGTTCAAAAAATGCAACTTTACCAATTTTGGCAGCTTCAATTTTAGCTGATGAAGTTAAATTATCGAAAATACCTTTAGTAAAGGATATTTTTACAATGATTGAATTGCTGAGATTTATTGGAATTAAAATTAATATTGATAATAATTCTAAAGTTATAAAACTTAA
>CACIYA010000007.1 GCA_902590755.1 uncultured Pelagibacteraceae bacterium
CTTGTTTGAATGATAACTCAGATCATATCGATATTTTTGAAAAACTTGTAAAAAAATATTTATAAATGAATTCTTACCTATTATTTAAATCTTTACATTTAATAGCTGTCATTTCATGGATGGCCGGGTTACTTTATTTACCGAGAATATTTGTGTACCACACCGAAGCGGAACACGATTCGCAAAAAAAAGTTTTTAAAATAATGGAAAGAAGACTGTATAATTTTATTATGATGCCAGCGATGTTATTATCATGGATATTTGGGATTATACTTATTCATAATTTAGGATTTTCAATATTTTCAGAACTATGGATGCAAATTAAGATAATCTCGGTTTTTATTTTAACCTATTATCATTTCACTTTGGGTAAATATATTAAAGAATTTGCTGTAGAAAATAATCAGAAAACATCAAAGTTTTTTAGAATATATAACGAAATACCAACAATTTTACTTATTGTGATAATATTTGTTGTAATATTCAAACCTTTATAAATAAGGGTTGAATTTTCAAAAAAAAGACTTATATTTTAGATACTTACCTCAATAAAATAATCACATGAATTTACAGGAATTAAAACAAAAAAACCCAGCGGAGCTTATTAATGAAGCCGAGAAGTTAGGAATTGAGAACCCTAGTACTTTGAGAAAACAAGAAATACTTTTTGCTATTTTAAAAAAATTAGCTGAAAAAAATGAACAAATTACTGCAACAGGCGTCCTTGAAGTTTTACAAGATGGTTTTGGTTTTTTAAGGGCTATTGAGTCTAATTATCTCCCAGGACCTGATGACATCTATGTTAGCCCAAGCCAAATAAGAAAATTTGGTTTGAGAACAGGAGATTCGGTTGAGGGCGAGATAAGAGGACCAAAAGATGCCGAGAGATATTTCGCTTTGTTAAAGGTAAATAAAATAAATTTTGATGACTCAGATAAAGGAAGAAATAAAATCGCTTTCGATAATTTAACACCCCTTTATCCTAATGAGAGAATAAAATTGGAAGTTGAAACTACAAAAATTGAGAAAAAGCCTGATAACACTGCCAGACTTATAGATTTAGTAAGTCCAATAGGCAAAGGTCAGAGATCTTTAATAGTATCGCCGCCAAGAGCAGGAAAAACAATAATTCTACAAAATATAGCTCAATCTATTACCGCTAATCATCCAGAGTGTTACTTAATGGTATTGCTAATCGATGAGAGGCCTGAGGAAGTAACTGATATGCAAAGATCAGTTAAAGGTGAAGTGGTTGCCTCAACATTTGATGAGCCAGCGTCTAGACACGTTGCGGTAGCAGAAATGGTAATAGAAAAAGCAAAAAGACTTGTAGAGCACAAAAAAGATGTAGTTATATTGCTAGATTCAATTACAAGATTAGGTAGAGCATACAACGCTGTAATACCAAGCTCAGGAAAAGTTTTGACCGGTGGTGTAGATGCTAATGCTTTACAAAGGCCTAAAAGATTTTTTGGAGCTGCGAGAAATGTAGAAGAGGGTGGATCGCTTACAATTATCTCAACCGCTTTAATTGATACAGGAAGTAGAATGGATGAAGTAATTTTTGAAGAGTTTAAAGGTACGGGCAATTCTGAGCTAATACTAGACAGAAAAGTTGCAGACAAAAGAATTTATCCTGCACTAGATATAACTAGATCAGGAACTAGAAGAGAAGAACTTTTATTTGCAAAAGATGAATTATCAAAGATGAATGTTTTAAGAAGAATTATAAGTCCTATGGGTACCATGGATGGAATAGAGTTTCTTATTTCTAAGTTAAAAAATACTAAAAATAATTCAGATTTTTTTGACTCGATGAACAAATCAGCAAATTAATTTTTATTGTATAGTTTGATTGTCAAAATTTATTTCATGTAAATAAAAACTGACGATACTATCTAGAGTTTGAATTTTATCTGTAATTGTTAATGCTTCCAAAAGTTTTTGCTTTTCCTCATTAGTAATCGGAGAGATCATTGATAAAGTATTTATTTTTTGAAGTTTATCAAGTTTTTCAAATTCATTCCAATTTAGCAACAATCCATTCTTTTTAAAAAATATTTTCGCCTTAGACATTAAATTATCAGTACTTTGAGCGCTAGAAAGTTGCTCCAAATCTGTCTGAAAATTTTTGTAGTCAACTTTAAACTCTCTATATAATTTATCATTTTTTACTTCTTCAATTATATTGAATCTGATTATACCTGTTAGATTTATCAAGATTCTTCCATCTCTACTTTTTTGATAATCACTAATTTTTCCTAAACAACCAACTTTATACACTTCATTGCTATCTTTTTGAGATTGAACCATCCCCATTAGTTTATCTTTATTATATGTGTCCTTTATCAAGTCTAAGTATCTTTGTTCAAAAATATTTAGAGGCAAGTTTGTTTTAGGAAAGTAAATTACTCCATTAAGAGGGAAAATGGGTATTATATTTGGGAATGATTTCATATGAAAAAGTTTAAACTAATTTAAATAATTTTTATATAGGACTTTTTTTTCCCATTTAAGAGCACTTTTAATTATCAAATCAATATTATTGAATTTTGGTTTAAATTTAAGGTATTTTTTTATTTTACTGTTATCTGCGACAGCATATCCAACATCGCCTTTTCGTCTTTTAGTAAAATTAAATTTTAATTTTTTTTTGCTATTTTTTAAGGCGGTTTTCACAATTTCAAGGACACTATACTCTTTTCCATAACCGCAATTAAAAATTTGTGATTTATTATATTTTAATAAATATTTCATAGATAATATATGTAATTTAGATAAATCACTTACGTGTATAAAATCTCTTATAGGTGTACCATCTTTTGTTGGATAATTGTTTCCATATATATAGAAAGTCCCTTTTTTTCCTAGAATAAATTTACATAATTTTTTTATCAAGTGAGTTGCTTCCTTTGTAATTAAACCGGTCTTTAAATTTTGTGGAGAACCAGCCACATTGAAATATCTCAGTATTACATATTTACATTTTTTTTTATGATCTGCATTTAAAATAAATTTTTCACATTTCGTCTTTGATAAAGCATAAGGATTAGCAGGTAGGAGTTTATTTTTTTCTTTAACTTTTTTCTTTTTATTACCGTACACAGATGCTGTTGAGGAAAATATTATCTTATTTAGACCTTGTTTAAAACAATAGTTTAAAAAAGACTTAGTCTTTATATAATTGTTGTAAAAATATTTTTTCGGTTTTTTTACAGATTCGTCAACTTTCACAAAAGCTGCAAAATGCATAACTAAATCAAAATTTTTTGACTTTATAATCTTTTTTAAAATTTTATGATCGCAAATGTCTGCTTTGTAAAATTCTGCTTTTGAAGGGATTAAATTTTTATAACCCGTTGATAAATTGTCAATTATAGTAACTTTGTGTCCACTTTTAATTAAATCATGGGCTACTGTGCTACCAATATATCCAGCACCACCAGTTAGAAGTATGTTTTTATTGTATTTTTTTGTCAATTTATTAAAGATTTTTTATAATATAGAAAAAATATCATTATTCTTAAAGAGTAAAGTTAAAAATAAAAATTTATATAATTTAGTTTAATCACTTGCTTAATTTTTAGAAAACAACTACGTTTGAATATTAGAGATATGCGGGCATAGCTCAGTGGTAGAGCGTCTCGTTGCCAACGAGAAGGTCGAGGGTTCAAGTCCCTTTGCCCGCTCCAAACTATGAATGATTTAGCTAAAAAAAAATGTGTACCTTGTGAAGGCAATATCCCACCCTTTGATCAACAGGAAATTCACAAATATTTAAAAAAGATTAATGGATGGAGTGTAGAGAGCAATAAAGACAGCAGCTACTTTTTAATTAAGAAATATTCTTTTAAAAATTTTAAAGATAGTCAAGATTTTGTTAATAAGGTTAGCAATATAGCAGAACAAGAAAACCATCACCCAGATATTTTTTTTGGATGGGGTTACTGTAAAGTAAAAATTTTTACTCATGCTATTAAAGGGTTAGCCGAGAGTGATTTTATTTTAGCTGCTAAAATTGATAATTTATGATTAATGATTAAAATGTCGTATTCCTGTAAATAACATTTTTATTTTAGCTTTATTTGCAAAATTTATTATCTCTTGATCTCTAATAGAGCCACCAGGTTGAACTATAATTTTCACACCAGCTTTTATCAGTATTTTTATTCCATCAGTAAAAGGAAAGAAAGCATCTGATGCGGCTATAGCATTTTTTATCTTTTCTGGCTGAAAAGTTTTTGCTTTTTCAACTGCAATTTTACAACTATCAATTCTGCTTGGCTGACCTGCACCAATACCAATGGTAGCAAAATTATTACTTAAGACTATTGCATTTGATTTTACAAATTTACTTATGTTTAAAGCAAACTTTATTTCAGACAATTCTCTTTTAGTGGGTTTAAGTTTGGTTACACATTTAATTCCTTTATTCAGAATCTTATCATTTTTGTTTTGAATTAAAAAAGAATTATCAAAAACTTTTGTAGTGACTAAATTGCTCGAATTGTAATCAGATATATCAATAATTCTAAGATTTTTTTTCATTTTTAAAATTTTTAGAGATTCTTTATCAAAACCTTTGCCTAAAATAACTTCATGGAAATTTTTACCTATTTCAACAGCTATCTTTCTGCTTACCTTATAATTACATGCTATAACTCCGCCAAATGCACTTAATGGATCACTAGCATATGCATTTTTAAAAGAATTTAATTGATTCATATTTTCTGAAACACCGCAGGGATTTGCGTGTTTAATAATTACCGTGCCACTTTTTTTTTTAAGAGAGCCTAAGACATCTAAAGCAGCAAACATATCATTATAATTGTTATAACTTAATTCTTTTCCATGTAATTGAATAAAACCAAGTTGCTTGTCATCATAATCACTAACATAGATAGAGCTTTCTTGATGAGGATTTTCACCGTATCTTAATCTTTTATACTTTCTTCCAAATATTGTTTTCCTTTCAGGAAACTGAATATTTAATTTTGTGTTAAACCAATTAGCTATCATAGAGTCGTAATAAGCCGTTAATCCAAAAGCTTTTGAAGACAAAGTTTCCCTAAATTTCAAAGTAGTTTTTCCATTATGGCGTTTCAATTCATCAATTAAATTTGAATAATCACCTTTGTTAGTAATAATTGCTACATTTTTAAAGTTTTTAGCTGCTGCACGAACTAAAGTAGGTCCACCTATATCTATGTTTTCAATTATATTTTTTGGACTTTTGTCTTTTTGAACTATTTTCTGAAATGGGTAAAAGTTCACTACTATAAGATCTAACGAAGGAAATCTATTTTTTGCCATCTCATCTTTGTGAGTTTTATTTTGTCTGTCGTGTAAAATTCCAGCATGAATTTTTGGATGAAGCGTTTTTACCCTTCCATCAAGCATTTCTTTAAATCCAGTATACTTAGATATTTCCGTACAATTATAACCAAGCTTTTTTATAAATTTGTAAGTTCCACCTGAACTTATAATTTCTATATTGTATTTTTTAAATACTTTTAATAAAGAAAGGATATTTTCTTTATCAGAGACAGAAACTAAAGCTTTTTTTATTTTTAAATTCATTTTTAAAGTTTTTTTTTAATTTCCCAATTAAAGGATTTATCTTTATTAACTAAATTACCAGAAATAGTTATACAAGTATTATCTAATATTTTTTTACCACCTAGGTAAATACTTCTCTCAATTTCAAGTTTCTCATTTGCAATTGTAAAAATGAGAGATTTATTCTTAGATATTTGGATCAGAGCACTATTACCACTCATCGTCTTTATAGCTGAGAGCTCTGGATTTAAGTGAAATCTAAAAACATATTTAATTGGCAAACCATCACTCTTTTTAAGGATGTGATCAGTACCTTGAATTTTATTGTTTTTGTGATCAAGATAAATTTCTCTTTTGTGAATACAACTAAAATTTTTTTCATATCCATTATGAGATATTGATATGCCTAAAAAGTTTTTATCATCTTTTATTGATAGGTGATTTGTTTTAAAACTATTTTTAATAGAATTACCAAATACTCTATTAATTAGCTTGTTTCTCTCAAATTTTGTTACACTTGTATCATTTATTGTTAATGTAGATTGGCTAGCTGTTAATCTACTGATTAACTCGGCTTTACTAGAAATTTTATTTCCAAAACCACAATTAGTTATTATTTTAAGGCCATCTAAAAAATACTCAAAAGATAAAGGTCCAGATTGATAGTTTTTAGAAAAATCTTTACTAGGAGGTTCACCGACATCTAAATAAAGAGTTTGGCCTTTTGATTTTGCATAAAATAGTCCACCTAAAATATTTTTTTTCTCCTTTTTTTTTATTTTAAAATTTTCAAGAAATTTATCAAAATTATTTAAATCGCTCTCAGAGCTACCATTAAAAAGAGGAACTTGATTATTGGGGGTCTTTAAAAATTTTATGCATCCTAAACTCTCTTTTATTATTTCATCTAGAAAACTTGGCATAGAATAGTGGGCATCTTTTATTATTTCATGACAAAGCAAAAGATATCTTGTAAAAAAAATTAAGTCATTCGGACTTCTAGTCAAAGGGAATCCATCTTTATCGAAATAATATTTTACAAATTTTTCTAATTCTTTTAACCCTATTGCATAATTTTCTTCGTATTCTTTAAAAACTATTCCAGACAAAATTAGTGCTGTAAGTACCTCAATTTTTTTTATTGGATCTTTTTCAAACTTAATATTCTTTTTTAAGTGATTACATTGAGTAATAATATTTTGAAACAAGTTTTTTTTAAAATCAAACGTTCCATTATTGATTATGATGTCAATGTTGAGAATCCAACTTATAATTCTTGAACTCAATACTGATGTTTCCCAAATTTCTTTTTTAAAACTAGAGTAGTTTAGCATCCACAGATATATTATTTTTTGTATATTTTTTCCATCGGTTTTCCTATCTATCAAATTCAACCATAAAAAATTATGTTGCTCCAAAAAGTTTTTATTTTTGCTCTCGAGCCAGAAATCGTTTGGATTAATATCACTTATCTTGAACGAACTTTGTTTATAAGGAGAAATAATTGAAAGCAAAAATGAATTAGGATTAAAGAATACTTGGCTTGGGATTTTTGATTTTAAGGAGTTGTTGTATTTTTTTGTTGAAAAATAAATCTTTTTAAAAAATTTTATAAGAGTAACTTGAATAGCTACTAAATAAAAATAGGCACCTTTTAAGCCAAACATCTATTAATTTTTTCTTAAAATTTCTATATTCTTTTTTAGATCACCTTTATTTTCCTTAAAAATTGTTGATCCTGAAACTAAAATATTTGCCCCAGCTTTTTTTGCTAAAATGCAATTTTCAAAATTTATACCTCCATCAATTTCAATATCAATTTTCAATTTTTTTTTATCAATAATATCTTTTAAAGCTTTTGTTTTTTCCAAAACTTCTGGCATAAATTTTTGTCCACCAAACCCAGGTTCAACGCTCATAATCAAAACTAAATCAATATTATGTAAATGTTTTTCAATTAACTCTATCTTTGATTTTGGTTTGAGTGAAATTCCTACTTTTTTATTTTCTTTTTTAATAAGCTCAATAGTTTTAGCACTGTCCTCAGTTGCCTCTGGATGGAAAGTGATAATATCAGCACCTGCTTTTGCATAATCTTTAATAAATTTGTCAACCGGTGAAATCATTAAGTGAACATCAAAAGTCTTTTCTGTCAGCGGTCTCAGTTTCTTAATTACTTCAGGTCCTATAGTTAAGTTTGGTACAAAATGCCCATCCATAACGTCAATGTGAATATAATCAGCCCCGGCTCTTTCTAGTGATATCACCTCGCTTCCTAATTTACTAAAGTCAGCAGATAAAATAGATGGCGAAATTTTAATAGAATTAGTCATGCTTTATTTATATTTTAATCCTAAACTTTGTCAAAAAATAAGCTTAGTTAAACAGTTGATATAATTGTCTCGAAAAATCGCTTTCTAATGGAAATGCGAGCATTCCCCAAACATCATAACCTAGAATATAGGGCATCGCATAGAATCTGAATAAATAAAAGAACCACGCAACATAAAGAGCTATAAAAGGACCAAATAAAAAACTTGGTGTAATAAATTTAAATAAATTAATTATTGGATTTGTAGTTTTGACAAATATTCTCATGAAAAAAAAGGTAGAGTCCTCCCTTTGGAAGATATTCATAAATGCTCGACCTATTAAGGTCCACATTATAGTTCCTAAAGCATAATCTAAAACTATTGCCCAAGTTGGTATCATATTTCTAAATTACCATGATTCAGGTAAAAAAAAAGGGGCGAATAAATCGCCCCTTTTAATTTTAAATAATTATTAATTAGTGTTGCTTACCAAGAATAGCCTTACCTGTTGGTATTCTTGTATCGTCTACTAATTTTTGTGTAGCTGGACTTGGCTCTTTAGTCATTAAACTGACTACCACCATTACAACTAAACAAATTGGTGCTCCGATTAAACCAAATCTTAAGTGGTCGATACCTAAGAAAGGAGTATTTACACCGCCCCATATTGGAACTGAGAATTTAGGGAACACCCACGTTAAGTAAACTGTTCCTGACACAATTCCTGCTATGATACCGGCGATTGCACCTTCTCTAGTAGCTCTCTTCCACCATACTCCAAGTACAAGTGGGAAGAATAAGCCTGACATTGCAAAGTCGAATGCCCAAGCAACCGAACCTAAGATACTTGTTAGCCTGAAAGAGGCTATGTAAGCACCTGCAGCTCCGATTATTACTAGAAGTACACGAGCAACTAATAGTCTTTTAGATGTCTCCGCTTTTGGATTTATGATCTTGTAATAAATGTCGTGTGATAACGCATTTGATATCGCAAGAACTAAACCATCGGCAGTTGACATGGCAGCAGCCATACCACCAGCAAACACAAGTCCTGAGATTACGAACGGTAGACCCGCTACTTCTGGAGTAGCTAATACTACAACGTCACCTCTCATGAACCACTCGTTCAACTGAAGTATTCCGTCACCATTAAAGTCTGCAATAAATACTTGCTTAACTTCAGACCATCTTTGAACCCACTCTATTGACTGAACTTCAGAAATAGATTTTCCGATAATTCCAGTTGGTAGATTAGGATCCATCAATGCTAATTTAGACAGTGTCGCTAACATAGGCGCTGAAGAGTAAAGTAAGAAAATAAAGAATAGCGACCAAGCTACTGATTTTCTTGCTGCTCTTACTGTAGGAGTTGTAAAGTATCTCATTAAGATATGAGGTAACGATGCAGTTCCCACCATCATACAAATCGCTAATGATAAGTATTTCCAGACAGCCATTCCACCTTCAGGTACTCCAGAGTGAGTTCCAGAGATGTATTTCAATCCTCCTGGTACCCCAGCTGCTTTCATATCTGCGGCGCTGTTTTTTACTAGTCCAAATTGTTGTTCAAGTTCGCCAAGTCTTGCAACTTCATCACCTAACATTAAGTGTGGGAAAATTCCTCCACCTACGTTAGAACTAATCCAGAATACTGGTATTAAGTATGCGATGATTAATACAATGTACTGAGCAACCTGTGTCCAAGTTACGGCTCTCATTCCACCAAGCATTGAACAGATAAGGATACTTATTAATCCTACCCATACACCTGCTTCAAACGGAATTCCTAGAGCTCTAGAAGCAATTGTTCCCGTAGCATTAATTTGTGCTGTTACGTAAGTAAATGATGCTATGAAAAGCACGAATACTGCGCAAGCTCTTACGAGGTTACCACCGTATCGTGTTCCGATAAAATCAGGAACTGTGTAACATCCAAACTTTCTTAGGTACGGAGCCATTAGTGTTGCAACAAGTACGTATCCACCTGTCCAACCTACTAAGAAGGCCATATAAGTATAGCCACCGAAGTAAACTCCACCCGCTAAAGCTACGAATGATGCACCTGACATCCAGTCAGCTGCTGTTGCCATCCCGTTAAATACGGTTGGCACTTGTCTTCCCGCAACATAGTAGGCATCTACTTGAATTGTTCTTGATAAATAACCGATTAAGGCATAAATCAATACCGTGAAAGCTACGAACATCACTCCGATGTTTTTAGCTGACACTCCTGCTTGCTCTGCTAATGCCATCAAAATGATGAACACTAAAAAGCCACCAGTGTAGGTACCATATATTTTAGGAAGGTTTTGTATAAAATCTCCTTTAAACATTAGTCATCCTCTCTTTCTGAGAAACCATGTTCTTCGTCGATTTTTTCTTGTTTATTTGCAGTCCAAAACAAAATTATCACAAAGGCAAGAAGTGAACCTTGCGCAGTCATGTAATATGCTAGTGGATAGCCAAGAAAAGACATCGTGTTCAGTTCAGAACCGAACATGAAGATCACTAATGAGAAGAAAGCCCAAAGAACCAATGTTACGATCATATGGTTTTTGGTCTTATTCCAATATGCGTCTTTATTTGACATATTTCCCCCTGTTTATTTTTTAACTTTTTGCGTAAAAAGTACTCTTATTGCAGGGGAGCATACTGATTATGAGTTGAATTAAAAGAGAAAAAAGGACCCCAAAACCAATTTGAAATGCTATAATGCTAGTAAATTAAGGATTTTTTAAATACAACGTGAAATTGAATCTAAATAAATTGCGAAACACTCTTAGAACCACTCTAATTGACATATGGGAGTATGTAATTCCTATTTGGAAAATTTCTGGTCTCTTTAAAAGTATAAAATCAAAAAAAGATTTAGAAAATTTTATACAAGAAAGGTCTGCACATGTTAGTCAAACAACTCTTTACGGTTACTTAAAAACAAGAATTGGAGTTAAGTATATTGCAATGATGGAGGATGAAGTTTTTTTAAAATCAATTAATATAGCAAAGTGGAATATTTATGTTGTTGCCCTGGCTGATTGTGCTTTTTATGTATTTTCATATCTTGTTTCAGAAAAAAATTTAAAAGATAACGATTGTAAAGAAATCTTTTTAAACATCTTAGAAAACGAAAAAAAAAATGGTTTAAGTGATGAAATTTTTGATAGAGGCAAAAAAAATTTTCTGCAGAGAATAGATAATGTAAATTTCTCAAATTATCATTTAAACGATCCTTTTAAAGAGAGCGGTCAGGCCTTATACTATTGGTCACCTATTGCTGATGAATTAAAATCGCTTGATAAAAAAATAGTTTTAAATTCTATTCATCTAAAATGGGGATTAATGAAAGACGAATTTAAAAAACTAACAAAAAATTTAAAATTTGATTAGCCTTTATTTTGTCTATTTTCAACTAAGGACGTTACTACACTAGGATCTGCTAGAGTTGTTGTATCTCCTAAATTATCTGGTTCGTTAGCTGCAATTTTTCTGAGTATTCTTCTCATAATTTTTCCTGATCTAGTTTTAGGTAATCCTGGTGCAAATTGAATCACATCTGGCGTTGCAATAGGGCCAATTTGTTTTCTTACCCAAAGTTTTAAATCTCTTTCAAGATCTCCACTAGGATTTTCACCGGCATTTAAAGTAACGTAACAATATAACCCATTACCTTTAATGCTATGTGGAAAGCCTACAACCGCTGCTTCAGCAACTTTAGGGTGGGCTACAAATGCGCTTTCAATCTCGGCTGTACCCAAATTATGACCAGAAACAATTATTACATCATCTACTCTTCCCGTGATCCAATAATATCCGTCTTTATCTCTTCTACAACCATCACCTGAAAAATATTTACCATCAAATTGAGAAAAATAGGTATCAATAAATCTCTGATGGTCTCCATAAACCGTTCTCATTTGACCAGGCCAAGAACTAGCCATACAGAGTCTTCCTTTACCTTCACCTTTGACTATTTTACCGTCTTTGTCGACTAATACTGGTTTGATTCCATAAAAAGGTTTTGTTGCTGACCCAGGCTTCAAGTCAATTGCCCCTGGTTGAGGCGCTATAAGTATTCCCCCAGTTTCAGTTTGCCACCATGTATCTACAATTGGACATCTAGAGTCACCGACGGTTCTATAATACCACATCCACGCTTCAGGATTAATTGGTTCTCCGACTGTGCCTAATAATTTAAGAGTTTTTCTGCTAGTTTTTTTTACAGGCGCATCACCTTCCCTCATTAAAGCTCTGATCGCGGTTGGTGCAGTGTAAAAAATATTAACTTTATATTTATCAACTATTTGCCACCATCTTGAGCTGTCAGGATAATTTGGAACTCCCTCAAACATTATTGTAGTGGCACCATTGGCTAACGGTCCATAAATTATATAACTATGTCCAGTAACCCAACCAATATCTGCTGTACACCAATAAATGTCATTAGCTTTGTAATCAAAAATATATTGATGTGTCATGGATGCGTAAACCATATAACCACCAGTAGTGTGTAAAACACCTTTAGGTTTTCCAGTTGAACCAGAGGTATATAAAATAAAAAGCGGGTCTTCAGCATTCATTTCTTCAGGATCACATTTCGAGGGAACTGATGAAATTAACTCTTTATAAGATACATCTCTTTCGTTATTCCAATCAACTTGATTTCCAGTTCGCTCAACAACCACGCATTTTTTTACTCCAGGACACTGATCTAACGCTTCATCAGCTATTTTTTTTAAAGGTATTATTTTTCCACCTCTAACACCCTCATCTGCAGTAATTAAGTATTCAGATTCACAGTCAGTAATTCTTGTTGCGATCGAGTCTGGTGAGAATCCACCAAATATAATTGAATGAACAGCACCTATTCTAGCACATGCAAGCATTATATAAGCAAGCTCTGGGATCATAGTTAAATAAATTGTTACCCGGTCACCTTTTTGTATACCTAGACTTTTCAATCCATTAGCTGCTTTACAAACATTTTTGTGTAACTCTTTATAAGATATTTTTTTAGTATCAGCTGGGTCATCACCAACCCAAATTATAGCAGTCTTGCTTGGATTCTTTTTAAGATGTCTATCAATACAGTTGGCCGATGCATTTAACGTACCATCATAGAACCATTTAATCCTTACTTCGTCTTTACTATATTTTATATCTTTTATTTTTGTGTACTTTTTCATCCAAGTAATTCTTTTTCCTTCTTTGGCCCAAAATTTATCATTTTCTTTTATTGAGAGTTTATATTTCTTTTTGTATTTAGACTCATTTACATAGGCATGATTTGCCCAACTATCTGAAACTTTTATTAGAGAGTTTCCATCACTATCTTTTGAATAGGTAGGGGGTTTAAAATTTATTTTTCTAACTTTTTTATTTTTTTTTTGTTTAGGTTTTTTTGATTTGCTAGACCTTTTTCTAGGTTTTTTTATTTTTTTGATTTTCCTAGTTTTACGCCTAGTTTTTTTTATCTTTTTAGATTTTTTTTTCTTTCTTTTTTTTTTAGCCACAAATACCTCAAATTTATTTATATTTTACCCATGTTATAAATAATTTTCCAGCTTTTATAATCAATAGGCATAACAGACAATCTGCTTTGTTTTATTAAGGGTAAATGAGAAATTTTCTTGTTTTTTTTAATTTTTTCAAGAGAAACTGGAGTTTTTAATTTTTTCACAAACCTAACTTGAACGGCCACAAATCTCTTTTTAACATCAGTTTTATCGATAAATGCATTTTTAATTATCTTAACAATACCTACAATTTCCTTTCCAATATTTGAGTGATAAAAAAAACATAAATCACCTTGTCTCATTTTTTTCAAGTTATTAGCTGCTTGATAATTTCTTACTCCATCCCACGCAGCACCTTTAGCTCCAGCTTTCTTTTGTTGATCTATTGACCAAACATCTGGTTCCGACTTGAGTAGCCAGTATTGTTTCATAACTTTAAACCTGGCCCCTTCATGTAAGGAGCGTTTTTGTCCAAAGGCCATCTTGATCTAGCTTCAATATTAATTTTATCTAATAATTTTATTTTGTATCTTTTAATACCAGCCCAAGCAATCATTGCAGCGTTATCACCGCAAAATCTTATATCTGGATAAATTGCCTCGCATTTCATTTCTTTTGATAATTTAGTTAAGGTTTTTCGAATTGTTTTGTTAGCAGCCACACCGCCAGCTACAATTAATTTAACTTTTTGAACTTGGGTTTTCTTTTTAAACATTTCTATCGCAATTTTTGTTTTTTTATAAAGAATATTATTAATCGTATTTTGAAAAGAGGCAGCAAGGTCATATTTCATCTGTTCATTGTTATTAATTTTCTTTGATTCTCTTAAGACTGCGGTTTTGAGTCCAGCAAATGATAAATTACAACCAGCTCTGTTTATTATCGGCTCAGGAAGTTTAAAAAAAGTTTTATCTCCCAATTTAGAAAATTTCTCTACACTTGGGCCACCTGGATAACCCAGGTTAAGTATTTTTGCAGTTTTATCAAAAGCTTCCCCTAATGCATCATCAATAGTCGTTCCTAACTGTTCATATTGATTAATACCTTTTACAATTAAAAATTGGGTATGACCTCCAGAAATTAATAAAAGTAAATACGGAAACTCAATTTTGGTTTCTAGTCCCGGGCTCAGTGCATGACCTTCTAAATGATTCACAGCTATGAACGGTTTATTTGAAAATGCAGCAATAGACTTTCCAATATTTAGTCCAATTGTTAAACATACAATCAAACCCGGCCCAGCTGTGGCTGCTATCCCATCTATGTCATCTAAAGATAATTTGCTTTCATCTAAAGCGCTATTGATAACATATTCAATATTTTCTAAATGAGCTCTTGCAGCTAACTCAGGTACCACTCCACCGAATTTTTTATGTTCGGAAATTTGACTAGAAATAACATTTGATAAAATGTCCGCAGTGCCTTTTTCATTTTCTTTGATTACAGCAGCAGCGGTTTCATCACAACTTGTTTCAATCCCCAGAAAAATAATCTTTTTTGTCATCTCTGCTTATTAATTAAAATAGTATAAAATAGTTCTATCAAATATATAATCAATTAATGAAAAAAATTACAATCGGAGCTCGAGGCAGTAAACTTTCTTTGACTTATGCGGCTAAAGTAAAAGAGCTTTTGCTTAAAAATAGCAGTGAGCTTAAAGAGGAAAATATAGATTTCAAGGAGATCAAAACATCTGGCGATTTTCACATAGATAAAAAAATCTCCGAAATAGGTGGAAAAAACTTATTTTGTAAAGAAATTGAGGAGAGTTTAATTAAAAAGGAAATAGATATTGCAGTTCATTCTCTTAAAGATATGGAAGCTAATGAAAATAGTGAACTTTTAATTGGAGCGTACATTAAAAGAAATGATTTCAGGGATGTAATAATAAGTGAAAAAATTAAAAATATCTCTGATCTTAAAGATGGAGTAAAAATTGGTTCAAGTTCAAAAAGAAGAGAACTTCAATTAAAAAAGATTAACAGCAAGATTTCAGTTGTTAATATACGCGGAAACATAGACACAAGAATAAAAAAAATTGGTGAAAATAAACTTGATGGAATAATGCTTGCGGCAGCAGGAATAAAATCACTCAGTCTTGATGAAAAGATTGGTTTTATTTTTGAAAGTGAGCATATTTTACCTGCAGTGGGACAAGGTATTATTGCTGTTCAATGTAGAAAAGAAGATAAAATAAAAAGCTTGATAAAAACAATTAATGATAGTGATACGAGTTTATGTGCGATAGCTGAAAGGAAGATGCTTCAAACTATTGGAGGTGATTGTGATACAGCGATAGGTGGATTAGCTGAAATAAAAAATAAGAATTTAAAACTTAAAGCTCAACTTTTTTCTGATAACGGTAAAGAAAGTTTTGAACATGAACTTACAGGTAGAGAAGCCGACGCCTCTTTTATCGGAAAAAGTGTTGCAGAAAAATTATTAAATATGGCTGGAGAAAAATTTAAAAAAAAATGAACATTTTGACAACTAGACCGCTTATAGAAAACGAGGATTTAATGGCTAAATTATTTTCTTTAGGACATAAGATTATTCATGTTCCTACTTTAAAAATATCTTCTGCTGAAGTTAATCCAATAAATCCGGAAAAATATAATGCATTCATTTTTACAAGCGCAAATGCAATCAGAAATCTTAAGTTGACTAAAATAGATAATACAAAGCTTTGTTTTTGTGTTGGTTCAATCACAGAAAAGATTGTAAGACAACAAGGTTATAGTAATACAATATCGGCTGGTGGCACAGTTAATGCCTTAAAAAATATTATAATTAATTCAGAGGATTTGGATAAGAAAAAAATTTTGGCTTATGTGTGTGGGGACAATTTAACCTCAAACTTAGATCAAGAATTATTAGAGGAAGGATTTCAAATAGAGAAGATTATAAATTATAAATCAAAAAAAATTGAAGAGCTGAACGAGGATACTAACAAACTCATAAAAAATCATCCTCCTGACATAATTCTTGTTTACTCAAAAAGAAGTGCAGAAAGCTTTATTTATTTAACAAAAAAATATTCACTTAATGTGCTGATGACAGGATCAAGAGTAATGTGTATAAGTGAAAAAGTTTTAAATGTTTTCAAAAAAGCTGGATGGAAAAAACTAGAAACTTTCGAAGCTGGAAACGAAATAATAAAAATTGGTAATTAAATGGAAGTGTTACAAAATTTTAAGATATTATTTTTAGATGTTTGGAAAAAAGGTATTTCAGGTGTAAATATCTCAGAAATTGTTATTGCGTTAATAATTTTTCTATTTTTTCTTTTTTTAAGGGGAATATTTTCAAAATTTGTAATTAAAAGATTAGAAAATTTTGTATCAAAAACTACAAATAATTTTGATAACTCCCTAGTAAAATCTATGGAGGGGCCAGCAAAGTTTTTTCCTATAGTTTTGGGATTTTTTGTTGCTACGAGCTACCTTACAATCGAAACTCAAGCTGCAGCATTTTTAGAAACGATTAATCGTTCTCTAATAACGATACTTATTTTTTGGACTTTTCATCAAATTATCGGACCCTTTTCGACTGTTGTAAAATCAGTTAGCGATTTATTATCTAAAGATTTAGTTAATTGGATAATTAAGGCTCTTAAGATCTTAATTATTATTTTAGGTTTAGCAGCAGTTTTAGAACTATGGGGAATTAAAATTGGACCAATTATAGCTGGTTTAGGATTATTTGGAGTGGCCGTTGCGCTTGGAGCACAAGATTTATTTAAAAATTTAATTTCAGGAATTTTAGTTTTAGTTGAGAAAAGATTCAAAGTTGGAGATTGGATATATGTTGAAGACGTCATCGAAGGCACAGTTGAGTCTATAGGTTTTAGATCTACAGTTGTCAGGAGATTTGATAAATCTCTAGCAACAATTCCTAATTTTCAATTTGCTGAAAAGGCAGTAATAAATAATTCTTTAATCACTAATAGAAGAATTAACTGGATTATAGGACTTGAATACAGAACAACAAGTAAGCAACTTGCTGACATTAAACAACAAATAGAAAGTTTTATTAAAAATAGTGAGTTATTTTCAAAATCAGAAAATACTATGCTTTCAGTGAAGATCGATCAATTTGCAGCAAGTTCGATCGATATTAAATTAATTTGTTTTACTAAAACTGCAAAATATTTGGAGTGGATGAAGGTTAAAGATCTTTTAGCGCTAGAGATTAAAAATATTGTAGAAAAAAATAATGCCTCTTTTGCTTTTCCAAGCACATCAGTCTATGTGGAGAAAAATTAATGAAATCTTTATTAATTCTTTTTGATAACATAGTGAACCTTTATATATGGATATTAATAATTCATGTAATATTTAGTTGGTTAGTCGCTTTTAACGTTTTAAATACTAGCAATAGATTTGTTTATTCTGTTTTAGATATTTCTTACAAGCTTACCGCACCACCTTTAAATTTCATAAGAAGATTTTTACCTAATTTAGGCTCTATTGACATTTCGCCAGTTATACTAATTTTAGGCTTAATGTTTTTTAGAAATTTAGTTTTTGAAATGTTTGCACCAGGGTTGTTTTTAAGATGATTATTGATGGAAAAAAAAGAAGCAGAGATAATTCAAAATGAAATTAAAAAAGAAATTTCAGAGTTTAAAAAAAAAATTAATAAAATACCTAGCTTAACAGTTATTTTAATTGGAGATTATATTCCAAGTCAAATCTACGTTAAAAACAAAGAAAAAAAGGCTAGAGAAGTTGGAATGAACTCTGAAATTATAAGATATCCAAAAAATGTGAGTGAAAAAGAAGTTTTAAATAAAATTGAACAATTAAACAAAAATGTTAAAACATCTGGAATATTGGTTCAACTCCCGCTGCCAGATCAAATAAGTAAGGAAAGAATTATTAATGCAATACACCCATCAAAAGATGTTGATGGTTTTAATCCAATAAATGTTGGAAATCTATCCTCAGGATACAAATCAATTGTTCCATGCACACCTCTCGGATGCTTGTTACTAATAAAAAAAATTGAAAAAAACTTATCAGGTAAGCATGCTGTGATCATTGGAAGATCAAATTTAAATGGTAAACCAATGGCGCAACTATTATTAAAAGAAAATTGTACAGTTACTGTTGTTCACTCAAAAACTAATAATCTAAAAAATGAATGTCTAAAAGCAGATATTCTTGTTGCAGCTGTTGGCGTCCCTCATTTAGTTAAAAAAGATTGGATAAAAGAAAATGCAATAGTAATTGATGTCGGTATAAACAAGGTAGGTGAAAACATCATTGGAGATGTAAATTTTGACGATTTAAAAGATAAAGCTAAAGCGATTACACCTGTTCCTGGCGGTGTGGGCCCTATGACAATAGCATGTTTGTTAAAAAATACTTTGGAATGTTTTAAAGCTCGCTTGATCTAGATTTATCAATTCTTAAAAATTTACTATTTCTGAATCTTATAATTACCGTAGCTACTGCAACTATTAAAATAGCTAAAGATATATAAATTAAATTTGCAGGGTCGCTCTCTTTATCTTGTAAAATTATGAACCGAGCTAATGCAGTAATGGCTATAATTAATGGATATGTTATTCTTACTGATTGGGTCTCCCAGTAAGATCTGACTAAACCAATTACCTCTATATATATGAACATTAAAAGCAAATCAGCTAATGTAATATCTTTATTGTCGTACATCTCTTTCATCTCAAGAAAAAAAGCGATAATAGTTGATACGAGAACTACAATTACTGCAACCAGCTGAATATTTCGAATCGAACTGTTCATTTAATAATCTACCAAAAAATTAAGCTTTGTTTAACTGTTTAGAGTGAAATTTAATAAAATTTTCAACTTTTCTCTTATTAAAGGTTTTATTTTCCTCAAAAGAAACTTTTTTCATAGAATAAGCTTTATTCTTAGTTCTTCTTGAAAGAATAGTAACATTCCCTTTATATAAACTTAAAATAATATCACCAGAAACTTGATTTCTCTTTTTATCAATTAATTTTTGTAATTTAAATCTTTTTTTTGAAAACCAATATCCGTTATAAACTAATTCAGCATATTCTGGCATTATTCTCTCTTTTTTATGAACAGTATCTTTGTCGAGTGTAACGGACTCTATCGCTCTATGTGCTGCGTAAAGCAAAGTACCTCCTGGTGTTTCATAAACACCTCTAGATTTTATTCCGATAAATCTATTTTCAACTAAGTCAACTCTTCCTATTCCATTTTTTCCAGCCAAAATATTTAATTTTTCTAAAAGTTTTTCTGGATTTAATTTTTTTCCATTTACTGCTACAGGGTCACTATTTTTAAAGGTAATTTTTACTTTTGTTGATTTGTTAGGGGCCTTTTGTACTGAAAATGTTCTTTGATAAATAAATTCGGGCGCAGAATTTTTTGGGTTTTCTAAAACCTTACCTTCAGTTGATGTATGAAAAATATTATCATCAACAGAAAAAGGAGGTGCCCCTTTTTTATCTTTAGGTATTGGTATACTGTTTTTTTTTGCATATTTGATTAAATCTGCTCTTGATTGTAATTTCCATTCTCTCCACGGCGCTATAGTTTTAATTTTATTTTTACTAAAATAAGAATAACCAAGTTCAAATCTGACTTGATCGTTACCTTTACCTGTTGCTCCGTGAGAAACTGCAAAAGCTTTATATTTTTTTGCAATGGCTATTTGTCTTTTTGCAATCAACGGTCTTGCTATTGATGTGCCGAGTAAATAAACTCCTTCATATACTGCGTGGGCTCTAATCATAGGAAAAACGTACTCTTTGACAAAAGTATTTTTCAGATTCTCAATAATTATTTTTTTAACACCTAATTTTTTCGCATTTCTAATAATTTTTTTCTTATCAATTATTTGACCAATATCAGAGGTATAAGCAATCACTTCAGCTTTATAGTTTTCTTGTAACCATCTTAAAATAATAGACGTATCCAAACCGCCTGAGTAGGCTAAAACAATTTTTTTCATTTAACTGCAAGCTTTTTTTGCTGTGTTATAAGCCTTTGTAAATCCCATCATTGAATAGTGGTCAGTTGTCTCTGCCCCTTTTGTTGTTCTTGCTTTTACAATAATATCGGTTGCTTTTTTCATTAATTGAATAAACTTTTTTTCTTCTTGGTCATCCAACAGCCAAGCAAAGTTTTTTTGCGAAAAAAAAGAGTACCTTCTTTTCCCAGAGCTAGCAGTTACACTAGATGTTTTATAATCATGACCACTTGTCAGACTCACTTCGTCTTTGATTTCCTCTGAAGGCCTAAAAGTTACAAACAATTTTGATTTCTCTCTTTTTACTGCTGCTGGTGCTCTTTTAGTAGGAATAGTCTGAGCAAAGCAAATTTTTCCTTTGTCAGTTTCTGCTACAAAACTTTCCCAGTTTTTATATTTTCCAGTTGATCTTGGAGTAACAGCAAAAGCATTAATAGAAAATAAAATAAGTATTAGTAATATAAAAATTTTTTTTACAGGCATACTTTATTTTTATACTAAAAATTATCTATTTCAATGCTTTGAATTATGGAGATGGATTAGGATTATTGTTATGAATTACATTTATCTTACTCAAAATTTCATTAGACAGTTCAATATTTACACTATCTATATTTTCCTTTAACTGATCCATAGTAGTAGCACCTATTATATTGCTTGTAACAAAAGGTCTTGTGTTTACAAAAGCTTGCGCTAACTGAGCCATTGTCATGCCATTTTCTTTAGCGAGTTTATAGTAATCATCATATGCTTTCATTGCTAAAGGATTAAGATGCCTCTCCCAACCTTTAAAAAGAGATTGTCTCGAATTTTTTGGCATCTGTCCATTTCTGTACTTTCCTGATAGAGCACCTGTTGCAAGAGGATAATAAACTAGAAGTCCACATTTTTCTCTTATTGAAATTTCTGACATTCCAATTTCATAAGTCCTATTAACTAAATTATAAGGATTTTGTACTGACATCATTCTAGGCAATTTTTTGTTCTTAGATAACTCAATATATTTTGATAGGCCGTATGGAGTTTCATTAGACATACCGATGTACCTTATCTTTCCATTCTTAATATATTTTTTTAAAGACTCAAGAACACTTTCGAAACTATTCCAATTTGCTTCATCATTATCAACTGTGTAGTCTCTCTTACCAAAGAAATTTGTAGATCGCTCTGGCCAATGTAATTGATATAAATCAATATAATCTGTTTTTAGTCTTTTCAAACTCCCATTTATTGCTTCACCGATTTTCTTTTCATCAAAGTTGTTTCCTCCACCTCTTATCCAGCTACATCCTGGGCCAGCTACTTTTGATGCCAAAATTACTTTTTCTCTATTTTTTCTTTTTTCAAACCAGTTACCAATAATGCTCTCTGTTTTACCGTAAGAATCTGAGTTTGGAGGAACCGAGTAAAGTTCTGCTGTATCAAAAAAATTCACCCCTTCTCCAAGAGCATAATCCATTTGTTCGAATGCATCTTCCTCAGAGTTCTGCGTTCCCCATGTCATAGTACCCAAACATATCAAACTGACGTCCAAATCTGTCGTGCCTAATTTTTTAAATTTCATAAAATAGTATTAATATAATAGTTTTTTAGGTCAATTTTTGCCTATTGAAAAGTATTTAAAAAAACATATATATTTAATTATGGAAATTAATAAACAAAAATCAGCGGTACGTTCATCAGCATCAGAAGCAATTATAGACCAAGGTCTTAGATCTTATATGTTGAAGGTTTATAATTATATGGCTTCAGGTGTTCTTCTTACTGGTTTCATCGCTTTGTTGTTTTTTAAAATGGCAGTTGTTACCTCAGCGGAAGGTCAAATAGTTGGACTGACAAGTTTTGGTAACTCGATTTATGCTTCAGGGTTAAAATGGGTAATTATGTTAGCTCCTTTAGCAATTGTCTTTTATATGAGTTTTGGAATTGCAAAAATGTCTGCAGCTAAAGCTCAAACAACATTTTGGGTTTTTGCTGCTTTAATGGGAGCATCGCTTTCATCAATTTTTCTAATTTATACTGGAGCAAGTATAACTAGGGTGTTCTTTATTACTGCTGGTACTTTTGGAGCAATGAGTATTTACGGTTATACAACAAAGAGAGATCTTACAAAATTAGGTTCATTTTTAATGATGGGTTTATTTGGTATCATCATTGCATCTTTAGTAAATATCTTTATGAAATCTTCAATGATGTATTTTGTGATTTCAATCATAGGTGTTTTAATATTTGTTGGTTTAACAGCTTATGATACTCAAAAGATCAAAAATATGTATTTAGTAAGTGATAGTGGTGAAATGATGGGAAAAAAAGCCGTTATGGGAGCTTTAACTCTTTATTTAGATTTCATTAATCTGTTTATCATGCTTCTAAGACTATTTGGTCAAAGAAGATAATTATTTAACTAACTTCAGTTTATTCCAGCTCGTCTTATCAATTAGTAAATTTAAGTTTTCAGATTTTTTTATAATATTACCATTACTATCTTTTATGAAATATTTTTCGTTATAAAAGTTAGGTTTAAAATTTTTTGTTATTCTTATAAAAGGCTTTTCAGAAGCCCTTTGATAAACATCAAATGAAATTTCTTTATTACCTGATGAAAACGAATAATCTTTCCACGATCCGTTAGAAACCATTTTTGCGTATAAATTTAAGATGCATTTAAGTTCCTGCTTTACAAAAAACTTCTGTTTTTCTCTCTTTTTAAAATCATTATTTACTATTAATGTAATTTTTTTCATATTTTATATTTATTGATTAATGGGACTTGTGAAGCTGTAAATATGAAAGTTATCGGAAGGATACCCCAAACTTTAAAATTTACCCAGGTAGTTTCAGGCTGTGTTCTCCAAACTATTTCATTTAGTATTGCTAAAAAAATAAAAAAATACGCCCACCTAAAATTTAACTTGTCCCAACCTACATCATTTAATTGAAAAGCTGTTTGTAAAAAGAATTTTAGAAAGTTTTTTTGGAAAAAAATCTTGCTAATAATTAAAACACCCGCAAAAATAACGTTGACGATAGTAGGCTTCATGTAGATAAAAATTGGATTGTTAAAATATAAAGTAAGCCCACCAAACAGTGTAATAATTATACCTCCAATTAATGGGACATAAGGAATTTTTTTTTCCACAAAATATACAATTGCAACTGCTACAATTGTTGCGATAATTAAAGGTGGAATAGCAACAATCAAATTATTATCGTTTTTATAATATATAGTAAAAAATATTAATAAAGGACCAAAGTCGGTGATGAATTTTAAAAAAGACTTATTCACAATAATAAGACTAACATATTATAAAATTTTAATAAATTAGATATTGATTTTAATAAAAAAATTACTAACTATCAGGTATGGCAATAAGCAATAACGCAAAATTTTCAATTGGCGAAGTGGTCAAGCACCGTCATTTTGATTTTAGAGGAGTTATTTATGACGTTGATTTTGAATTTAACAATTCAGAAGAGTGGTATCAATCAATTCCAAAAGAGGTAAGGCCCAGAAAAGATCAGCCTTTTTATCATCTCTTGGCTGAAAGTAACGAAGTTACTTATGAAGCTTATGTGTCTGAACAAAATTTACTTTTAGATAAATCAAAGGAGCCAGTTAAACATCCTTTAATAGAAGAAATCTTTTTAGGGAAAAAAGGCTCAAGTTACTTCAAAATCTCGAATTAATTATTACCCGCCTCAAATAGAACAATATTTATTCAAATCTGCGACACAGAGCTATATTAAAAAGATAATGTTTAGCCTAATTGGGAATAAATTCTTATTCATACTCCCTCCAATTCTCAATTGGGCTTATAATAGATCTTCACAATAAAATTTTATTATAGTAGTTAAGACTAATGATTAAATTTTTTAATATTAGCAGTATCTTTGTCTGGATTGAAAAACTGATAAATTTTATAAATTCAATATTCTTTATTTTACTGTTAATTGCAATTTCAATTGCCTTGATCTTTTCTCCTGCAGATTACTTGCAGGGTGATAGCGTAAGAATAATGTATGTTCACGTTCCAGCAGCTTGGATAGCATTGGGCTCATTTTCATCTTTAGCATTATTATCTTTTCTTAACTTTATATTTAAAATAAAAAATTTATCTCTTATTTCAAAAAGTATTGCTCCAATAGGATTAATGTTTACGTTTCTTGCTATAGTTACTGGATCTCTATGGGGAAGGCCAACTTGGGGAACTTTTTGGGTTTGGGATGCAAGAATTACGTCAATGGTGATTTTAGCTTTTTTTTATTTTTTATTTATTCTTTCACACAAATTAATTTTAGATGAAGAAAAAGCTAATAGAATATCAAGTTTGGTAGCAATTATAGGTTTTATTAATGTTCCAATTATAAAATATTCAGTCGATTGGTGGAACACTTTACATCAACCAGCAAGTATCAAAATTACCGGATCTAGCACTATTCATTCATCAATGATGTTGCCTTTATTACTAATGTTTTTTGTCCTAATTTTGTACTGTGCGCTAATTTTTCTAATGAAATATAAGACAGAAATCATTAGAATAAAGAAAAAAAATTTAAAAAGACTATGATTAAAGATTTAATTTATATGAACGGATATGGAATTTTCGTTTGGTTATCATTTTTTATAACTTTTGTAGTTTGTGGGGTTGTTTATTTAAAAACATATAAGACTCTAAAAAAATATGAAAAAGAATTTGCAAGTGAAATTCAAGAACTTTCGAATGAAAGAAAAAAAATTATTTTGAAAAAATCTAGAGTAGCCTCCCAGGCTTTATCCTCTTATAAAGAAACTATTTAAAGCATTTAATGCTTACGAAAAAAGTTAAAAAAAGAGCATCTTTTTTGTCTGCTCTTCTGTGTTTATCTGTCATAGCAATATTTATTATACTTAAATCATTGAGTAGTAATATCTTATATTTTAAGTCCCCCACAGATATTAAAAATGTACAAGATTTAAATTTAAGTAAAAAAATTAGGGTTGGTGGTATGGTAAAAAAAAATTCCATAACTGTAAAAAATGAAGAAATAATATTTATCATTACTGATTTTAAAAATGACTTAAAAGTGAGTTATAGTGGAACTGTTCCGAATTTATTCTCTGAGGAAAAAGGTGTCGTGGCAGAGGGAAAACTTCAAGATAAAAAATTTTTTATAGCAGATAGAATTCTGGCTAAACACGATGAAAATTATATGCCACCTGAACTAAAAGATATTATGAAAAATGTTAAGTAATTTAGGAAATATATTATTATTTATAAATGTTTTTTTAAGCGTATTAATAATTTATTTTGCGTCACAAAATATTAAAACTTCCGGAAATTCTATCTCTGAAACCATTTACCAGACGACCTTATTGCAAACTACATTAATATTTGGTTGTTTCTTCACACTGGTAGCTGCTTTTATTACCTCTGATTTTTCATTGATAAATGTATTCGAAAATTCTCATACCTCTAAACCTTTATTATATAAAATTTCTGGTTCATGGGGAAATCACGAGGGAAGTCTGATGCTTTGGGTAATTATTCTTACGATCTTTTCTTTTTTTTTTTTAATAAATAATAAAACACATCCAAAAAACTATAGATTGTTCACTTTAATTTTTCAAAATATTATTATTTTGGGATTCTTATCTTTTATTTTATTCAACTCAAATCCCTTCACTTTAATTTCTCCTGCCCCAAAAGAGGGATTAGGACTGAATCCTATTCTTCAAGATCCTGCTTTGGCTATTCACCCTCCACTACTCTATATAGGTTTTGTAGGTTCTTCTATATATTTTTCTGCAGCAATGGCGTCTTTAATAACGAATTACTCTGAAAAATTTTTTGCTAAATCAATTAAAAATTGGGTATTAATCTCTTGGGTATTTCAAACTTTAGGAATATTAGTAGGATCTATCTGGGCTTACTACGAGTTGGGTTGGGGCGGTTTTTGGTTTTGGGATCCAGTTGAAAACGCTTCTTTACTCCCATGGTTTGCTATGACAGCTTTGTTTCATTCATTGATAGTATTAGAAAAAAGAAATGTTCTTTACTTCTGGGTAATTATCCTTTGTTTGCTTACATTTGTTTTAAGTGTGACAGGTACTTTTTTAGTAAGATCTGGAATATTAAACTCAGTTCACACTTTTGCAAATGATCCAAATAGAGGCATATATATGTTATCTTTTTTATGCTTGATGATTTTTTCGTCATTGTTCCTACTATTCAAGAAATATCGAAAAAATAATTATAATATTAACTTCAATAGTAAAGAAACTTATGTCCTTATTAATAATTGGTTTATGTTATTTTACCTACTGACAGTTTTGATTGGGACCTTGTATCCAATATTTACGGACGCTTTAACAGAAAATAAAATTTCAGTCGGACCTCCATTTTATAATACAGTAATTATCCCAGTAGTTGTTATATTTCTTTTTTTTATGGCTATTGGGCCAAACGTGAAATGGATTAAAAATAAATTTGATAATTTAATTAGTCTTATAATTATTTTTATTTTAGCTTTAATTATTAATTTTATAATTGTTTATTTTTTTAAAAGTTTTACGATTTTAAGTAATTTGATAATTATATCGTCTTTATTTTTAATTATTTCATCATTAATCGATTTGAAGAAATCTTTAGAAAAATCTAAATTTGACTTAGCTAGAATAATTTCACATTTGTCTTTTGGTTTCTTAATTCTTTTTATTGGATTAAATCATAACTTTTCACTTGAAGAGGATTTTAACATGAAGGTTGGAGATACGAAAAGTTTCAATAATTATGAGATAAAATTTAAAAAGTTAGAAGTAAAAAATTTTAAAAATTATAAGTCATTGATAGGGGATCTCGAAATAAAAGATAAAAAAATGAGTCAAATAAAAACTTTAAATCCAGAAATTAGAATTTATGAAAGTCCGAGCACTTTAACGTATGAGGCTGCGATTAAAACAAACATTATAAAAGACTACTACTTGACGATGAGTAATATAGATAGGTCAGATTTTTATAATATTAAGTTTCAAAAAAAACCAATGATGTTTTGGATTTGGGTATCGTGTATGGTATTAGCTATAGGCGGTTTTTTGAGAGTTTTTCAAAATGCAAAAAGTAATTAAATTTTTAACAACTTTAATATTCCTATTTGTAATTGTAGTTTTTTATTTTAGTTTAAATAAAGATCCAAGCTATCAAACTAATTCTTTAGTAGGAAAAAAATTAGTGGAATTAAATCTTGAAAGCTTTGATGGAGATTACAGTTTAAGAACAAAAGATTTTAAAAAAAATAATTTTACTTTAATTAATTTTTGGGCATCTTGGTGTAGTCCTTGCAGAGTAGAGCACCCAATATTAATGAGTCTTTCAAAATCAAAAAAATTAAAATTAGTTGGAATAAATTTTAAAGATAAAAAAAATAACGCAAAAAAATTTCTCAACGAACTTGGAAATCCTTATAACTTAATTGCAAAAGACGAAATTGGAAAAAAATCTGTTAATTTTGGTATTTATGGAATTCCAGAGAGCATTTTGGTTAATAAGGAAATGATAGTAATTAAAAAGTTCATTGGACCATTAAACACTCGAGACTATAATGAAATATTAAAAATTATTAATTAGTTATGAAAATAATCATATTTTATTTTATTATATTTCTAAATTTGAGTTCTTCATACGCAGCGAAAAAAAATATAGATCAAAATCAAATTTACAAAAATTTAAGATGTTTAGTTTGTCAAGGTCAATCAATTTCAGACTCCAATTCTGATTTTGCCCAAACAATAAAACTCGTAGTCAAAGACTTGATAAAGCAAGGTAAATCAGAGAAACAAATATATACATTCATGGCTGATAAGTACGGAGACTGGATTGTATATAAACCCCAACTCAATAAACAGAATTTCATACTTTGGGTTTTGCCCTATGTTATCCTTTTAGGGGGCGGGCTTGTTATTTTCTCTATAATACGAAAAAAAAGAAAAAAATTTTAAAAGTAGCCTGTACATAATACGCAATAAATTGTATTTTTTAACGATGAAAATTAAATTTCTAATTTACATATTTTTAATTATTTTTACTCTTTCACCTTTAAAAGCAGATGAAAGTGGTAACGAAATTTCTTTTTTTACGGGCACATTTGATGTGATTGACAAAGAAGGAGATGATAAAACTTCTTTATTTGGTATTGAACATAAAAATCCAGATTTATTTAGGGACACATTTCTTGGCAAATTCAAACCTGTTACTGGAGGTTTTATAACTGGAAATAACTCGGCTTATTTTTACACAGGTATAGAAGCTCAGTATGGATTAGGACCTTTGAAGATTTTACCAAGTTTCGCACCAGGTTATTATGAGAAAGGTGACGGTAAAGACTTAGGGAGTGTCTTAGAATTTAAAAGTGAATTAAAAGTAGGTTTAGATATATTTGAAAATTCAAAATTAAGTTATAGCTATAGTCATATTTCAAATAATGACTGGGGTGAAACTAATCCAGGTACAGATAATCAGCAAATAACTTTTTCTAAAAACTTTTAATAACAATGAATTTAAATGATTGTTATAATTTTGAAGATTTTAGAAAATTAGCAAAAAAAAACTTACCAGCTCCAATCTTCCATTATATTGATGGTGGAGCGGACGACGAGACTACTTTGAGAAGAAACACCGAGTCATTTTTAAAATGTGATTTAGTTCCAAACATACTTGCAAGTGTTGGCGAGCCAGATCTTTCAACAACAGTGTTTGGGCAAAAGATTGATTTGCCTATTTTTTTGTCACCTACTGCTATGCAAAGACTTTATCATCATGATGGTGATAAAGCTTCAGCTAGAGCAGCAGAAAAATTTGGAACTTTTTACAGTATGTCTACAATGGCAACTTCGTCGATCGAGGAAGTTTCTAACATATCTGGAGGACCTAAACTTTTTCAACTTTATATTCATAAAGATCAAGGCTTAACTGATAATTTGATAGATAGGTGTAAAAGTTCTGGATTTAAAGCAATGTGTCTTACAGTAGACACAGTCGTGGCTGGAAATCGAGAAAGAGATCACAGATGGGGTTTTACAACTCCACCTAAGCTCACTTTAAAAAGTCTAATGAGTTTTGTGATGCATCCTAAATGGGCGTTTAATTATTTAACGCATGAAAAATTTCAACTAGCAAACGTTTCTCATTGGACGAAAAAAGGATCAAGTATTGCAAAAGGAGTTATGGATTATATAAATGAGCAATATGATCCGGCTATGAGCTGGAAAGATGCAGAGTATGTAGTGAAGAAATGGGGAGGACCTTTTGCACTTAAAGGATTAATGTCTGTTGAAGATGCTAAAAGAGCAGTTGATATTGGTGCATCTGCAATTATGCTTTCTAATCATGGTGGAAGACAACTCGATGGATCAAGATCTCCATTTGATCAATTACCTGCGATAGTTGATGCAGTTGGAGGAAAAATAGAAATTATTTTAGATGGTGGAATAAGAAGAGGAACACATGTTCTTAAAGCTCTATCCCTTGGAGCAACAGCTTGTAGTTTCGGAAAAGGTTTTTTGTTTGCATTAGGAGCTGGAGGTCAAAAAGGAGTAGAACAAATTCTTAAAAGAATGAGAGATGAAATCAGAAGAGATATGATTTTATTAGGATGTAAAAGCATAAAAGAGCTAAATAAAACAAATATTGCATATAGGTGATGCAAAAAAACTAGTTTTCAAAAGTATTAATTAATATTAGGTTAGTTTTATGAAATTAGCAAAAAATTTAGATAGGCTTGGAACAGAAACAGCTTTTAGTGTTTTAGCTGAAGCAAAGAAACTTGAAGCTCAAGGCAAAGAAATGATTCACCTTGGTTTAGGTCAGCCAGATTTCATGACTCCTAAACATATTATGGATGCAGCAAAAAAAGCTATTGATGATGGACATCATGGATATGTCTTAGCCAACGGAATTGCTGAATGTAGGCAAGCAGTTTCGAGAAAAATAAAAAGTTTATATAAAAAAGAAGTTAGTCCCGAGCGGATCATGATTATGCCTGGTGGAAAACCCACAATGTACTTTGCTATTCAAATGATCGGTGAGCCTGGCGCAGAAATAGTTCATCCAACACCTGGTTTTCCAATTTATGAGTCTATGATCAATTATACTGGTGCCAAAGCAGTCCCATATGATTTAACAAAAGAAAAAGATTTAAAATTTGATCCTGAAAAAATTTTATCTTTGATAACAGACAAAACTCGTCTTGTGATACTGATTAATCCCAATAATCCA
>CACIYA010000008.1 GCA_902590755.1 uncultured Pelagibacteraceae bacterium
CCTGCAATTCCTGTATGACCTGAATAACTAGCCAAAAGAGCAATTATTTCATTTTTTTGTTTAATAGATATTGGATTTTTTTGATCAGAAATTATTTCAAATGCTAAAGTTAATAATGAATTTCCAGCAAGAACTGCTGTTGCCTCACCATATTTTTTATGTGTGGATGGTTTACCTCTTCTTAGAGAATCATTGTCCATACATGGTAGGTCATCATGAATTAGAGAATAAGAATGAATACATTCAACCGCAGCACAAATATGTAATAATTTTTTTTCTTTTATCTTAAATAGTTTACCGGTATCAAGAATAATTGAAGATCTTATTTTTTTACCTCCAGAGATCAATCCATATTTCATAGGTGATACCAAAAGAGATTTTTTTTGTTTTCTAATATAATCTAAGAGAAATATATCTACTTTTTTGGCATTTTTTTTTAATTTAATTTTAATCATATTTATATATTCTTTACGATTTTGAGATCTCTTTTGATCTGATTTTAAAGAGGTTTTCTATATGCTTGTTTAAATAAATTAATTTTTTGTACATGTTCTCAGCTTTACTTAAATCAAAATCTTTACTCTCAAGTTTTGTAAGAATTTCATTGATTTCATCTTTGGCCTCTTTTAATGATTTACATTTGATTTCAGCTGGAATATTTTCAATTTTCATAAATTAAATAATAATTACATTATGAAAAACATCTATTCAAATATATATTCTTTCAACAGAAAGAACCTCGAAAAAACTATAAAATCTCTAAAACAAGCAAATATTGTGGGGTTGCCTACTGAAACAGTTTATGGTCTGGCTGGCAATGCTTATTCAAAAAAAGCAGTTAAGAAGATTTTTAAATTGAAAAAAAGACCTAAAATTAATCCTTTAATTGTTCACTATGATAGCTTCAAACAAGCTAGTAAAGATGTTTATTTAAACGAAAACTTTCGTAAGCTTTACAAAAAGTTTTGTCCTGGGCCCTTAACTTTCATTTTAAAAAAAAAAAGAAAATCAAAGATAACATCTTTGGTCACTGCAAATTTGGGGTCAGTTGCTGTTAGATTTCCAAATCACAAAGTAATAAAAAAGATACTTAAACTTTTAGACTTCCCTTTAGCCATGCCAAGTGCAAATGTTTCAGAAAATTTAAGTCCGATAAGTGCTTTAGATGTATTAGATGAATTTAAAGATAAATTAAAAATTATAATTAATGGAGGAAATTCAAAAATTGGAATAGAGTCAACTGTTATCGATTTGACAGGTAAACCAAAAATACTAAGACCTGGTATAATTAGTTCTAATGAAATTAAGTATATTTTAAAAACTATCTTATCAAATAAAAAAGCCAGAATTAGGTCACCAGGAATGATGAAAAGACATTATTCACCAGGTATACCAATCGTATTTGGTAAAAAAAAAATAAGTTCAAATCATGCCTTTATTGTTTTTGGAAAGAAATATAAAAATAGAAAAAATTATTTTAATTTAAGTAAAAAAGGCAACTTAAAAGAAGCTGCAGCAAACTTGTATAAAACTATGAGAAAGATTAAAAAAAGGAAGTATAAAAAAATATTTATTGATAAAATTCCTAATCGAGGTCCCGGATTAGCAATTAATGATCGATTATTAAGGGCATCAAAGTAATGTTTATTGAATTAAAGAATCTTACTAAAATTTATAATAAATATATAGCAGTTAATAAGATTAATTTTGAAATAGAAAAAAATAAAACTATTGGATTGCTTGGACCTAATGGTTGTGGAAAAACAACAACTATTGGTATGATGTTAGGTCTTGTTTCTCCTTCAAAAGGTGAAATTTTAATTGAAAATAAAAATCTCAATAATTTTAGAAGGGACGAGATCCTGAAAAGATTTAATTTCGCATCCCCATATGTAGAATTACCTAAAAAATTAACTGTGAAACAGAATCTTGAAATTTACGGAAGATTGTACGGAATAAAAGATCTATCAATTAGAATTAATGAAATTTCAAGTGATTTAGATATAAAAGGTTTTTTTGGGAGGAAAACAGGAGAACTTTCTTCTGGTCAAAAAAATAGAGTTTCTTTAGCTAAATCTTTAATCAATAAACCCGAAATTCTTCTCCTTGATGAACCAACAGCAAGTTTAGATCCAGATATAGGTGATTTTATAAGAAGCTATATTCAGAATTATAAATCGAAAAACAAAGTAACAGTTCTTTTGGCATCTCATAATATGAATGAAGTAGAAAGGTTATGTGATAGCATCATAATGATGAAAAAAGGTAAAATTATAGATAAAGGAACATCTAAAGAATTAATTAAGAAACATGGGAGAAACAATCTAGAAGAAACTTTTTTAAAATTAGCAAGGAGTGAAGATGAACTTTAGTAAAATCTATGCATTAGGTTTGAGACATATTTATTTAGTCATGAATTCATTTCCAAGAGTTTTAGATCTTATATATTGGCCAACAGTCCAGATTTTTTTATGGGGTTTTATATCAAAATTTTTTACTCTAAATTCAGCTTATTATAATAATACTGTGGGTGTCATACTAACCGCAGCAATTTTATACGATTTTCTGTTTAGAGCCAGCATAAGTTTTAATATGATGTTCTTAGAAGAAATATGGAGTAGAAATTTTACAAATTTATTTATTGCTCCAATCAGAATTAGAGAAATTATTGCAGCACTAACTTTAACTGCAATAATAAGAACATTGATTGGCTTAGTCCCTGCAGTTGTTATATCTATTCCTTTATTTGGTGTTTCAGTTCTAAAGTTAGGTATACCACTAATTTTTTTATTGCTAGCATTGTACTTGTTTGGGGTAACTTTAGGTCTTTTAGTAACCTCGGGTCTTTTAAGATATGGGCCATCTTTTGAAAATATTGCTTGGGCAAGTTTATTTTTTCTTGCTCCGCTTGGATGCATTTATTATCCAATTGAGATATTACCTGATTTTTTACAAATTGTAGCTAAAGCGCTTCCATT
Source organism: uncultured Pelagibacteraceae bacterium (assembly GCA_902590755.1). Lineage (GTDB taxonomy): Bacteria > Pseudomonadota > Alphaproteobacteria > Pelagibacterales > Pelagibacteraceae > Pelagilacustribacter. The sequence continues at coordinate 2,979 of CACIYA010000008.1, forward strand.
AGTTCATATATTTGAGGAGATGAGAAATATACTTATCTCAAGCTCTGTAGATTATATAAATATAGTAAAATCCATTTTCATTTCTTGTTTATACTTTGTAATGGGCGTGATTGTTTTCTATATTTCTTATTTTGGAGCAAAAAAAAGAGGAACGCTAATAAATATGGGCGAATAAAATATGAAATTATTGGATTGTTTTATGTATTTCGATGAAGATTTAGTTTTAGATATTAGGCTAAATACCCTCCATAAGGATGTTGATAAATTCATAATTTCAGAAGCAACAAGAGATCATGGTGGAAAAAAAAGAAATCTTAAATTTGATTTTAAAAATTTTTCAAAATTTAAAGATAAAATAGAATATTTAATTATTGAAGATATACCGGAGCAAGTATCCTCATTTAAAAAAGGCTGGCATAGTAATCATGTGAGAGATCAATTTCAGCGAAATACTTTAGAAAGAGGTTATAGAAAATTTGACGAAAATGACCTTATTATGATTTCGGATATTGATGAAATTCCTAATCCAAATGTAATTAAAAATTTTAAAATTCAAAACAAATATGCCTGTTTTTTACAAAAAAACTTTCAATCAAAATTAAACTTACTAAATATAAACAATTCATATTGGGCAGGTACTAAAATTTGCCAGAAAAAATATTTAAAATCTCCACAATGGCTTCGTAACATGAAAGCAAAAAAAAAATCGTTTTGGAAAATTTTCAAGAAGAGTATTCAACTTATAAAAAATGGAGGTTGGCACTTCAGCTTTTTAAAGGAACCCAGCGCTATTAAAGAGAAAATTATGTCTTATGCCCATCAAGAATTTAATAATCCTAAGTTCACTGATATTAAATTTATTGAAAATCAAATTTCAAAAGGTGAAGATTTATTTCAAAGGGATATTAAATATAAAAAAATAGATATAGATGATACATTTCCAGATTACATTGTGAAAAATAAAGATAAATTCAAAGTTTGGATTATGTAATATATGGTGCGCCGGATAGGAGTCGAACCCATAACCTCCGGAGCCGAAATCCGGCGCTCTATCCAGTTGAAGCTACCGGCGCATTAATTATTAATTTAAATTAATTTATGAAGAAAACAATAAAATTATTAGTCGATCAAAAGGATAACAATAAAAGAATAGATGTTTTTTTATCTGAAATAATTAAGGAATTTACACGTTCATATATTAAAAAATTAATTGAAAGGAAAAATCTTTTAATTAATGGACGGGTTATTAAACGGGGTTCGACAAAAATTAAGGTTTTCGACTCAATTAAATTTTCTTTAGAAAATAAAGAAAACAATAAACTTATCCCAAAAAAAATGAATTTGAACATTGTCTATGAGGATAAAGATATTCTTATTATTAATAAACCTAAAGGACTAGTAGTTCATCCTGGTGCTGGTAATTATTATGATACGCTAGCTAATGGACTTGCTTACAAGTATAGAAATAAATTATCTGATATAAATGGAGATCTGAGACCTGGTATTGTCCATAGAATTGATAAAGAAACTAGCGGTTTGCTTGTAATTGCGAAAAATAATTTTTCACATGCAAATTTAAGTAAACAATTCAGCAATCACTCAATCAAAAGAAAATATCTTTGTCTGGCTTGGGGGGTTGTAAGGCCATTAAAAGGTAGAATAGAAACCTTAATTTCAAGAAATAAGAAGAATAGACAAATAATGGCTGTAAGTGAAATTAAAGGAAAAAAAGCTATTACAAATTACAAAACTGTTAAAATTTTCTCATTAAAAGATATACCAAAAATAAGCTTAATTGAATGTGAGTTGGAAACTGGGAGAACACATCAAATAAGAGTTCACCTCAAATATAAAGGAACTTCATTAATCGGGGATAATAAATATGGAAAAAAATACAAATTTAAAAATCTAAATAAAGAATTTTTAGAAGCTTTAAATAATATTTATGGTCAGGCTTTACATGCAAAAACCTTAGAATTTATTCATCCATCAACAAATAAATGGATGAGTTTTGACTCAAATATGCCAAATGATTTTAAAAAAATGCTTAATTTATTGAATAAACTAGGTAGTTGAAAAATAATCAATAATATATAAATCTAAAATTATGACCGACAACAAACAAATGAGCAATTTACCTACTCCATCTGCTGGGGGGCTTTCAATATACCTTGCTCAGATCAAAAAGTTTCCAATGCTTGATGCAGAGGAAGAGTACATGTTAGCTAAAAACTGGCGAGAAAATGGAAATTTACAGTCAGCCCATAAATTAGTTACTAGCCACTTGAGATTGGTAGCTAAAATTGCAATGGGATACCGTGGTTATGGTTTACCTGTAAATGAACTTATTTCGGAAGGTAACCTTGGATTAATGCAAGCGGTGAAAAAATTTGACCCGGATAAAGGTTTTAGATTAGCTACTTACGCAATGTGGTGGATAAAAGCTGCTATCCAAGAATACGTTTTGCGTTCATGGAGTTTAGTAAAAATGGGAACTACATCAGCTCAAAAAAAGCTTTTTTTTAATTTAAAAAAGATTAAAAATCAAATTGCACCAGGTCAAGATGGAGATTTAAAAGATGATCAAGTAAAGGAAATTTCAAAAAGGTTAGATGTCGACTCAAAAGAGGTTGTAAATATGAACCGTAGAATGATGGGACAAGAAAAATCTCTTAATGATCCAATTAAGCATGGAGAAAAAGATGAATGGCAAGACTGGCTTGTTGACGATAATATGGACCAAGAATTAATAATTTCGCAAAAACAGGAGTTCGACGAAAAAAAAGAATTATTAAATAGTTCTATGAAAATTTTAAATGAAAGAGAAAAAGAAATTATTACCGCCCGAAGGCTTAATGAAAATCCAGTCACTTTAGAAGAATTAAGTAAAAAATATAAAATTAGTAGAGAAAGAATCCGACAAATAGAAACAAAAGCGTTTGAAAAACTCCAAAAATCCATGATTAACGCTTCTAAGTCAAGAAATTTATTGCCAGTAAATTAATATTTAAAAGGGTCCTCGATTAAAATGGTATCTTCTCTCTCTGGGCTTGTAGATATACTTGAGATCTTAGCTCCAATAAAATCCTCTATCGCATGAATGTACTTTTTTGCATTATCTGGTAAATCTTTAATATTTCGAACTCCTTTAGTATTATTTCGCCAGCCAGGGAAAGTTTTGTAGATTGGTTTTATCTTAAATTGATCCTCAATAGCTGCAGGTAAATAATCCATTATCTTTCCATTTAAATCGTATTTAATACACATTTTAATCTCATCAAGTTCATCTAAAACATCTAGCTTAGTCAGTGCAATGCCATTTATGCCTGCAACTTTAATTGTTTGGCGCACTAAAACTCCATCAAACCAACCACATCTTCTTTTTCTTGCAGTAACTGTGCCAAATTCTTTTCCTCTGCTACCTAACATTTCGCCTATGTCATCATTTAATTCTGTAGGAAAAGGGCCACTCCCAACTCTTGTTGTATACGCCTTTGTTATTCCTAAAATATATCCAATTTTATCTGGACCTATTCCCACGCCAGTTGATGCCATAGCCGGAACTGTATTAGAGGATGTCACGTATGGGTAGGTACCATGATCAACATCTAAAAGAATTCCTTGAGCACCTTCAAATAATATTTTTTTTCTATCTCTTTTGAATTCATCAATTTTAAGCCAAACTGGTTTAGCATATTTCAAGATATCAGGAGCGATTCGAAGTAATTTTTTTTTAAGCTCTTCCTTTTCAAATATCTTTTTTTTTAAACCTTTTCTAATAGCATTGTGATGTAATAAAACGTTTTCCAATCTATTTTCAAGATTTGTCATTGATCTCAAATCCATTACTCGGATTGATCTTCTGCCTACTTTATCCTCATAACAAGGGCCAATTCCTCTTCTAGTAGTTCCAATTTTCTCTTTACCGGCTGCATCTTCACGAATTTCATCCATTTCCTGATGAAACGGAAGTATTAATGAAGCAGTTTCTGAAATCATGAAATTTTCAGATGTAACATTAATTCCTTGTTTTTTAATCTCTGAAATTTCATTTAGAAGCGCCCATGGATCTATCACTACCCCATTTCCAAGAATTGATATTTTACCATCTCTAACTATTCCTGATGGAAGTAATCTTAGTTTGAACACTTTTTCACCTATCACAAGTGTATGACCAGCGTTATGACCTCCTTGGAAACGGACTACAACATCAGCCTCGCTTGAAAGCCAATCAACAATCTTGCCTTTTCCCTCGTCTCCCCATTGTGAACCAACCACTACTACATTTTTCATTATCTAAATTCTTTTTTTATTTTAAACGAGTTTAAATGATTTATTGGACCATGTCCTTTCCCAAAATTAAGATTTGATCTTATTGCTTGGTTAACATATTTAATCCCGTACTCACAAGAATTCTTTATATTTTTTCCACATGATAAAAAGGTTGCTATTGCGCTTGATAAAGTACAACCTGTCCCGTGAGTATTTTTGGTTTTAAGCCTTAGATTTTTGAAAATTTTAAATTCTTTTTTGTTCAGAAAGATATCTTCAACATATTTTGATCTTTTATGACCACCTTTTAGTAGTACATTTTGTGCTCCCATTCGTAAAAGAATATTTCCAGCTTTGAGCATATCATTTTTATTTTTGATTTTAATATTGGTCAAAACTTCAGCTTCAGGAATATTTGGTGTAATAATATAAACCTTTTTTATTAAATTTTTTTTCAAGTAACGAATAGCAGAGTCATTGATTAGTTTTACTCCACTTTTTGATACCATTACAGGATCTAATATAATTTTTTTAGTTTTTATTTTTTTTAGAGTTTTTAAAACAGAAAAAATTACTTTTTCGGATTGAAGCATTCCAATTTTAAGAGCATTTGGTTTTAAGTCTCTACAAGTATACAAGATTTGATCTTCTATATCTCTAGGTTTAACAGGTATAACTTTTTTCACTCCATAAGTATTTTGAACAGTAATAGCTGTAACAGCAGTCATTGCATAACCGCCTAATGCTGTTACTGTTTTAATATCTGCTTGAATTCCTGCTCCTCCAGAGGAGTCTGATCCAGCGATAATTAAAATTTTCGATTTAGGTTTCAATTTATTTCAAAGAATTTTTTATTAAATTAACACATTTGTTAATCAAATTTTTATCATGAGATTCTGCCATAATTCTTATGATTGGCTCAGTACCAGATTTTCTTACAAGAACTCTACCTTGTTGTTTCATAATTTTTTCTGCTTTAAGTATTGCAACTTTACACTTATGGGTATTGATTATATTTTTGTCTCTCACTCTTACATTGCTTAGTATTTGAGGGATTGGTTTAAAAACATTTAGCAACTCACTTGCTTTTTTATGTTTTCTCAAAGAAAATAAGACTTCTAATGCTACAAGAAGTCCATCTCCCGTAGTAGCGAATTTTCCAAGAATTATATGTCCTGACTGCTCTCCACCTAAATTAAAATTAAATTTTTTCATTTTTTCTTTTACATATCTATCGCCTACATTAGATCTCAAAAATCTAATTTTTTCGTTTTTTAAAAATTTTTCTAATCCAAAATTAGACATTAAAGTACCAACCACTCCACCTTTAAGAATTTTTTTTCTTTTCCATCTTTTGGCTAACATTGCAATAATTTGATCGCCATCTATAATCTTACCTCGCTCATCGCACATTATTATCCTGTCTGCGTCTCCATCAAAAGAAATACCCAAATTTGCTCTGAATTTTTTCACTTTTAGCTTAATTTTTGATGGAAAAGTTGAGCCACATTTATCATTTATATTTAGACCATTAGGGTTAGTCCCTATATTAATCACTTTGGCTCCTAATTCTTTTAAAAGTTTTGGAGCGGCTTTGTAACTAGCTCCATTGGCACAATCTAAAACTATTTTTAAGCCTTTTAAGTGAAAATTTTTTGGAAAGTTATTCTTTAATATCTTAATGTATCTTTCATTTCCATCCTCTAATCTTTTAACTCTACCTAAAAACTTTGGGTCTGTAAGTTGTTGTTTATTTTCACTATCTATAAGTTTTTCAATTTTTTTTTCAATTTTATCAGATAATTTCATTCCATCTGGACCAAATAATTTTAATCCATTGTCGAAATAAGGGTTATGCGACGCTGTAATCATAATGCCCATGTTTGCTTTCATTGACTTTGTTAGCATTGCAAGTCCGTTTGTTGGAAGAGGGCCTAAAGTAAAAACATGCATTCCACCTGAAACTAAGCCTGAAACTAACGCAGGTTCTAAAGTGTATCCTGAGAGTCTTGTATCTTTAGCAATAATTGCTATTTGTTTTGTTTTTTTTTGATTTTTAAAGTAAGTTCCTGAGGCTAATCCAAATTTAAAAAACTTTTCACCTGTAATATTGCCTTTGTTTACAGTCCCTCTGATCCCATCTGTTCCGAAGTATTTATTTTTCATTAATTTGAAAGAATTTTTTCATAAACAAGAATACCTTGTTTTACCTCATTTACGTTGTGAATTCTAAATAATTGCACACCTTGACTTAACAAAAATAAAACTGATGCCAGAGTTCCTCCTGTTCTATCTTTACTATCATTAATACCTGATATTTGGTTTATAAACCTCTTTCTTGATGTTCCAATTAAAATTGGAAAACCAAGGCTATGAAACAAAGAAATTTTAGAAATTAAAGTCAAATTATGTTTCAAAGATTTACCAAAACCTATACCTGGATCCAAAATAATTTTTTTATCTTTAATGGCATTGATTTTTTCTTCAAAAAAATCATAAATATCCAATAAAACATTTTTATATTTTGGATTTTTTTGCATGTTACTTGGGTTTCCTTGCATATGATGGATAATCTTTGTGATTTTATAGTTTTTTAAAACATTTAATGAATTTCTATCATATTCAAATCCAGAGACATCATTGATAATATCAACTCCAAAATTTATACCTTTTAACATTAGGTCGGACTTTCTAGTGTCCAAAGATAAACATTTTTGTTTATATTTTTTTTTAAAATTCCGGACTATCGTTTTAACTCTTTTCCACTCAATAGATGGATCAATAGTTTTTGAACCAGGCCTTGTCGACTCTCCACCTACATCAATAATATCAGCACCAGCTTTAATCATATTTGACAAATGATTGAAGGATTTTTTTTTTGAGTTAAACTTCCCCCCATCAGAAAAGCTATCTGGTGTTAAATTCAAAATTCCCATAATTGATGGTTTTAAGAAACTTATATTTTTGAGAAAATTCTTTCTTTTTAAAGTAATCTTTTTTAAATGGCTTTTAACTATTTTTTGTTCTTTTTTGTTTAATTTTTTAATATCTTTTATTTTAATAAACTTATTAGATATTTTTTTTTTGTTTCTTGTAAATATTTCTAAACTATTAAACGCAATTTTTTTGTTACCACATAACGGTAAAGCAAGTTTTTTTTTAATTAAAGTTTTTGCTTGATATCCATGAAAAAAATTACACGCTCTTGTGTAATATTTAATCATTTTTTAGATCGCAGGTTTTGGCTTCAAACCTAATGATCCAAGTGCTGATGAGGATTTGCCATCTAAATTTTCGTCTTCTTTGAAAGATCTAGTAGGCTTTATATCTTTTAGTATCAAATCTCTAATCTCATCGCCGGACAAAGTTTCATAAATAAGTAACGCCTTGGCAATTTTATGTAGGTCATCAATCTTCTCTGTAAGTACCTTTCTTGCTCTTTCGTAACCTTTGTCCACAATTTTTTTAACTTCTGCATCAATTTTTTTTGCAGTATCCTCAGACATGTTCTGTTGTTTTGTTACGGATCTTCCAAGAAATACCTCTTCTTCATTTTCACCATAAGCAATTGTTCCTAATTCTGTAGTCATTCCATATTTTGTGACCATATTTTTTGCCATTTTAGTCACCATTTCTATATCTGAAGAAGCTCCAGATGTAACTTTATCGTGACCAAAAATTATTTCTTCTGCTATTCTTCCGCCCATTGCAACAGCTATATCTGCGTGCATTTTTTCTCTTGTTACAGAAAGTTGGTCTCTTTCTGGTAATCTCATCACCATGCCTAAAGCTCTTCCTCTTGGAATAATTGTTGCTTTATGAATTGGATCTGAGGCTTTTTCATTTAATGCTACAATTGCATGTCCACCTTCATGATATGCTGTTAATTTTTTTTCGTCCTCTGACATAACCATAGATCTTCTCTCTGCTCCCATCATTACCTTATCTTTTGCTTCCTCAATATCAGACATCGTAACAACTCTTTTATTTTTCCTTGCAGCTAATAATGCTGATTCATTTATTAAGTTAGCTAAATCAGCACCCGAGAATCCCGGAGTACCTCTTGCAATAGTTCTCAATTTAACATCTGGACCGGTATTAATTTTTTTAACATGGACTTTTAATATCGCTTCTCTCCCAATTATGTCTGGATTACCTACTACAACTTGTCTGTCAAATCTACCTGGTCTTAATAATGCTGGATCAAGTACATCTGGTCTATTAGTAGCTGCTATAAGAATTATTCCTTCGTTAGTATCAAATCCATCCATTTCTACCAATAACTGATTTAAGGTCTGTTCTCTCTCGTCGTTTCCACCACCTAAACCTGCTCCTCTACTTCTTCCTACTGCATCTATTTCGTCAATAAAGATAATACAAGGTGAATGTTTTTTGCCTTGTTCAAACATATCTCTTACTCTTGAAGCTCCAACTCCAACAAACATTTCTACAAAGTCAGATCCTGAAATAGAAAAAAATGGAACGTTTGCTTCACCAGCTATAGCTTTTGCTAACAATGTTTTTCCAGTTCCTGGCGGACCAATAAGTAATGCCCCTTTAGGTATTTTGCCACCAAGTCTACTAAATTTTTTTGGATCTTTTAAAAATTCAACAATTTCCTCAACTTCTTCTTTAGCTTCCTCTACTCCGGCTACATCATTAAAAGTAACCTTTCCTTGAGCTTCATTTAGTAATTTTGCTTTTGATCTTCCAAATCCCATAGCGCCACCTTTACCGCCTTGCATCTGACGCATAAAAAATATCCATACTCCTATCAGTAATAGCATTGGAAACCAGGATAATAAAATTCCTAGCAACGATGGCATTTTATCTTCCTGTGGAGTAGCGACTATGCTTACACCGTTTGAAGATAGTTTTTCTACTAACTCTGGATAATTTGGAGAATACGTTGAGAATGTTTTTCCGTTGGCTAAAACGCCTGATATGTTATTTCCCTGAATTTTAACCTCTACTACTCTTCCAGCTTCAACTTCGTTCATGAAATTTGAAAATGGAAGAGAATTTCTCTCCGAATTCATTTTATTAGACGGGTCTTGAAACATGTTAAATAGGCCTACAGAGAGTAGGACTATGATTACCCACATAATAAGATTTTTTAAATTCATGCTTCTTAAATAGTTATTAAATTATATTTAACAAGTATACTTTAAGTTTAATTTAGTTGTAAATAAGACAAAAATTACCAATTATGCCTTTATATATTATTTTTTCTCTATTTTGAGTGATATTTTATCCTTTTCTCTAGAAAATATGCATCCTCCTAATGTAGCTCTTAAAAAACTCTTTTTTTCCAAATTTTCAATTAGAAGTTTCACCTTTTTTGACCTTAGATTATAGTAGTTATTTCTAAGCTCTTTTATAGCAAAATTAATTACTCTTATTTTAAATTCTTTTTCCAGCTCTAAAAATTTATTTAATCTGATAGTCACACTTTTTCTCGACTTGATTAAAACTTTGCTAAATTTTTCTTTAAAATAATTATCTAAAGTTTCGTCACTTGATGCTAAATTATTAATAGATTTTATAATTTGATCATAATTTATTCCACTTTTTTTTAGGGGAGTTTGTAAATTTCTTATTTTTGTTCTTAAAAATTTTTTGTCTTTATTAGAGGGATCTTTAATATACTTTCCAAATGTAAGTTTAGATATTTTTATTAACAGTTTTTTCTTAATATCTAAAAGCGGTCTAATTAAACTTAAATTATTTTCAATTTTTGTGATTAATTTCATTGATGATAAACCTTTTAAACCGCTACCTCTTGATAATCTAATTAAAAAGGTTTCTACTTGGTCCTCAAGGTTATGAGCTGTAATTATATTTCTAACTTTCTTTTTAGTGCAATAATCTGAAAGCAATTTATACCTTGTTTTTCTTGCGTTGCTTTGAATATTTTTATTTATCTTTTTTTTATTATTTAAAATAACAAGATGAATTTTATTTTTTTTTAGTAAATATTGAACTTCTCTAGCCTCTTTCAATGACTTTTTTCTAATATTATGATTTACCAAAACATAATAAAATCTGACTTTTTTATTTACACTGTAAATTTTAGATAGGGTAACTAGCGCTAAGCTATCAGGGCCGCCAGACACTGCAATAACAAAAGACTTTCTTTTAAGCTTGTCCAGTTTTTTTTTAAAACTCAAATAAACTTTATTGATTGCTTTTGAGTTTGTTGAATCTTTTTTAAGATTTACACTTGAATTTTTTTTGCTCATATTGAGCTTTTTGTAGCACAGACTTACTCGCTTTTGGGTATTCTTTTTTTAGTCCAGATATCATTTTACAACCTTGATCTTTTTCTCCTAGCTGAACCATTGTTATTCCAAGTTTTAAAAGATTATCAGCTGCTTTTTTGCTTTTAGGATAATTTTGATAACCATCTAAATAAGCTGTAGCAGCATCTGAATATAATTGCCTAATCCTAAAGGTCTCACCATACCAATACTGTGCGCTTCCAGCTAGATCATGATCTCTGTTTTTTTCTATAAATTCTTTTAAAGCAAACTCAGCAGTTTCATAGTCTCCAATCTTCATAAAACTGACTGCAAATTCATATTGCTCAACTGGTGGCTTGTCTGGTAACAAATCATCCTTTTTTTCTGGTTCTTCAGCTATTACAGTTTGAGCACTTTCTACAGAATTAATTTCTTGTTTTGAAGGAAGATTAGAAGTTTGATAACCTGGGTTTGCTCCAAAATCTTGGGGCTTGCTGGATCCAGGTAAAATCTTTTTTTTATCATTTTTTAAAATTTCATTTCCAGTTTCTAAATCTGAAAACCTTAGCTGCGTATCTGATTGTATTTTTGTGACTCTGGTTGATAATTTATCTAATTTAAAACTTACTTCTTCAAATCTATTTGTAAGCTCTCTAAATTGATCTTCAATTTCATTTAATTTAAGTAAATGTTTTGTTAAGATGTCTTCATTTAATCCATCAACCTTTGTTAAATTGGGAGATAATGTAACATCAGATTTTTTATATACTGCTTTTTCTAATGTTTTTAAATCTTGAATAATTACTTGTAATTGATCATTGAGAGATTTTAGATAAATTTCCTCTTCTTCTGCATTCAAATAACTTAAAAAAAATTGAGTTAAAGTTATTAATATAACCACTATTGAAAATTTTCTTAACAATATCATTATTATTTATTAATGAGATAAAATGGCAAAAAAAAGACCCTTTAATTTGTATTAAAGGGTCTTTTTCTATAATAATTTAATTAACTTTTACTGTAACTGATCTTCTATTTTGAGACCAAGCTAATGGAGAAGATTTAGGATTTACAGGTTTTTCTTTTCCATAACTAATAACTGAAATTCTTTTACCTGAAATACCGTATGTCATTAAATAATCTCTTGCTGCATTTGCTCTTCTTTCGCCCAAAGCAAGGTTATATTCTCTCGTGCCTCTTTCATCGGCATGTCCTTCAATCGTAACAGTAAGATTTTTATTTTTTCTTAAAAACGTTGCTTGCTTTCTTAAAGTTGCTCTTGAAGCTGTAGTCAAAGAAGATTTGTTTGTTGCAAAAAATACTCTGTCTGGTACGCCGGCGGCTAAATATTCAACCGTTTCCTTACCTGTGTAAACATCGCCTTCTATATCTCCGGATTTTTTAGCTGTAGAACACGCGCTAAGTATTAAAGTTGTGAAGATTACTAATAATACATTTTTTAAATTCTTGTTTAGTGTCATTTTTTCCCCTAGGTTTAAACTGGTTATTTCAAATTATTGGAAATTATTCAAGTATATTTTACATAAAATTCAACCCTATTTAGATAATAATGAGGACCAAGATGGGTCTGAAGCATCAGTTTTAGTGGAAAGCTTTCTCTCATTATATCCAGTTATGTCAATAGACCATAGTTTTGCAGTAAAACCCTCTCCTTTTTCTCCAGCTTTAGTCTCTCTATAAAACACTAGAACTCTTCCATTTGGTGACCAAGATGGAGCTTCTTGGTAATAATTTTCAGTCAACAATCTTTCTCCAGTTCCATCAGTTCTCATAACCCCGATATAAAATCTTCCTTTGTGCATTTTTGTAAAAGCAATTAAATCTCCTCTCGGCGACCAAACTGGAGTTCCATAAATACCTTTTCCAAAAGTAATTCTTTTGACATTACTTCCATCGCTTCGCATAACATAAAGTTGTTGCAAACCACTTCTATCAGAATTAAAAGCTATAAATTTTCCATCAGGTGAAAACGAGGGAGAAGTATCAATTGAAGAATGTTCAGTAATTCTTTCAACTAATCTTGTCTCTAAATCCATAGTATAAATATCTGAGTTTCCGTCTTTAGCAAAACTCATTATTATCTTTTTTCCATCTGGTGAAAATCGTGGGGCAAAAGTCATACCTGGAAAATTACCTACAACTTCCTGAGTTCCAGTCTCAATATCTAATAAGTAAACTCTAGGCATATTTCTAAAATAAGACATGTATGTAACCATTTGATTTGTAGGATTAAATCTTGGCGTTAAAACTAATTCGTTACCTAAAGTAAGATATTTAGTATTAGCTCCATCTTGATCCATGATTGCTAATTTTTTAATTCTTTGATTTTTAGGTCCACTTTCAGCTACGTAAATGATTCTTGTATCAAAATACCCCTCTTCACCAGTTAGCCGTTCATATATTTTGTCGGATATTATATGTGCTACTCTTCTCCAATTTGAAGGGGTTGTAGTAAAAGCTAATGCTGTCATTTCTTTTGCTGCAGTTAAGTCCCAAAGTCTAAACTCAACTTTCAGTTTTTCGTCTTTAATTAAAAGTTTACCAGTTACTAAGGCTTGAGCTTTGATTAGTCTCCAATCTTCAAATCTTGGTTTTAGATGAGCAATATCAGGCTTTTGAACAAAAGCGTCTTTTTTTAAAGGATTAAATAATCCGGTGCTTTTAAAGTTATTTTCTATTATTTTTGAAATATTTTCTCCAAGCTCTTTGACTTTTACATCTTCAAAATTTTCAGATTTAATATCAACATGCAAGGGTGAAACCGCTATTGGCAATGGGTCTAGATTTCCACGTGTTATATCTACTTCAATTAATGAGTGTGATTTAGTAAAAAAAATAAAGTTTAAAAAAACTAATATTATAATATTTTTCATTTGTTATCCTTTAAGCATTTCCGCAGGATTAAAATTTAATTGTAAATCCTTCCAATTATCGTACCCGGTTGGTGGAACTTTTAAAGGTTGACATAAACGCACGGCTCGAAGTGCACTTTCTGCAAGAACTTTGTAAAACTTCTGTCCGGGTTTATTCATTCTTTCATGATCTAAAATTTCAGATTTCGTTATGGTTCCATCTTTTTTAAGCTGCAATTTAATTCTTACAAGTAAATTTTCATCATATGGAAGTCCAAGAGGAATACTCCAACATCCAAATATTTGAGCTCTTAATGCATCTTCCTCAGAAAGCGTTAATCCAGTTGCAAATGAATTTTTCTTATTACTTTGAGTTATTTTATTCTTCTCGGATTTTTCTACTGCTTCTACCTCTTTAGCTTTATCAATTAGAGCAGCTATTTGATTAGTATCAATTATCTCTTTTTTTTCAAATTCCGAAGACTGTCTAATTTCTGGTTTTATCTCTTCAGGATTTTGTTTTTTTTTGATAATTTTTTTTTCCTCTTTTTTAACATCGGGTAATGGAATTCTGTCAGGTTTTTCTTTGGCTTTCGCTGCTGGAGGTGCTTGCTCTGAAACTACCCGTTCCTCCTCTTTTTTTTTTGTATCTTCTAAAATTTTTCTTGCTTTTGGTGCGTATGGTATATTTGTCCGATCTGAAATTTGGATAAGTTCCACTGATACAATCGGGGGTAAATCAATTGGCTCTCTAAGCATAAAAGGTAAACTTAAAACAGTTAACAAAATCATGATCGAGTGAAACGTTATAGAGTAAAATAAACTTCTTATCATTGTTCATCCTAATTTTTGTAGGGTTCTGATATCAGCGCTACTTTCGAGAAACCAGCCCCTGATAAAGTGCCCATTATCTCTAGCACTCTTCCATAATTGATATTTTTATCTCCTCTGACGTAGATTCTTGTATCAGTTCTATTTTTTGCAATAGCTAGTAATTTAGGGACCATTTTTTGATATGTTACTTGATGTTCTTGAATATATATTTCACCTTTTGAATTTATGCTTATTGTAAGCGGTTCTTGATCATCAGGAAGAGAATCAGCTGCTGACTCTGGTAAGTCTACCTGCACACCAACTGTTAATAATGGAGCAGTAACCATAAATATTATAAGCAAAACTAACATCACATCCACAAAAGGAGTAACATTAATTTCACTCATTGGTTCATTTTTTGAGCGATTTAATTTAAAAGCCATTGTTATTAAATTATAGACAAAAATCTTTTTGAAAAATTTTCGATCCTTGAAAAATATCTCTTAGAGTCACTATTAAATTTATTATAAGCAACAACTGCTGGTATCGCTGCTAATAATCCTAAAGCAGTAGCAAATAAAGCTTCGGCGATACCTGGAGCTACTATTGCTAAACTAGTATTTCTTGAAATAGCAATAGATTGAAAAGAATTCATTATTCCCCAAACTGTTCCGAATAAACCAATGAAAGGTGCGGTTGACCCAATTGTTGCAAGAAAAGTGAAATTTTTTTCAACTTTCTTAATTTCATTATCAGTTGCTATTTCTAAAATTCTTTCGACCCTAGCGGATTGAACCGCTGAGGACTGTCTTTTTGTCTTAATTAATTCATTCATTGCTGCTTTAAAAATTTGAGTGGCTGGATCATTTGAATTTGCCGGAAGATTATTATTAAAACTCTCTGCTGATTTTGCTTTCCAAAATTTTTTTTCAAAATCCGCGGTCGATTTATTTATTGATTTAAAAAGCTTAAATTTATCAAAAATTAGAGCCCAAGAAAAAATAGAGCTAGCGATTAATAGGACAATTACAAACTTTACTACAAAATCTGCCCGCATAAAAAGACTCCATAGAGAAAAGTCTGATGCGCCGCCTAAGCCAACAATTTGAGAAGCAATATCTTGTTCCATTGAAGTTGATTACTTTTAGAATGTGTCATGAATTTGGCGATTTCAGGTAAATTAATTCTATTTAATCTCTTTTAATCTTGTCTCAATGAAGAATCTTGCGATTAAGATAGCATCGGATTTATTAACATCTTTTTTTTTTGCTAATTGATCAGATAAATTTGGATACATTTCGATAGCTTTTGTCCTACTTGCGTCTTTTGATGAATTTATTAGTTCAAAATATTTTTTCCATTTTGAGGGCCTTACAAAAAAAATTGGTAATTGCAATGCAGCACAAACTCCTTTAATAGCACCAAAAGTTTGCCCGAAATTAAACATGCTAGTTACTCCTTGTCCGGGCATTGCATTAACTTGTTCCACAACTATGGAAATTTCATCTTCTTCAGACGTATTTTTTCTTAAAATTTCAGCTAATTGTGCATTGTTTAATTGTCTTTTATTCTTTTTTCCATCAGCCATTACAGGCATATCGGTAATACTTAAGACTTTTTTATCTTGCAAAACAGCAATTGCTCCGTTCAGACCAGGGTCTATACCTACAACTATCATTTTTCGACGTTTAAGTTTACATTGGTAAATATATTTTGGACGTCCTCGAGATCTTCAAGTAAGTTTAATATTTCTAACATTTTTGTACTTTGCTCTTTATCTAAATTAAGATAATTAATTGGTCTCCACTCTATAGCAGAATACTTAAAACTATCTATTATCTTTTCTAAATTAGTTTTAATTTTATAAAAATCCTCTTTTTCAGTAATTATCTCGTAAATACCATTAATTGTAGAACAATCTTTTGCTCCTGAGTTTATTGCAGCTTCAAAAGCCTCTTCCTCGCTAATTTGTTTTTTCTCAATATGAATGATCCCGCAACTTTTAAACATATGTGTAGTGGATCCTGTTTCTCCTAACCTTCCACCTTTTTTTTGTAAAACTGTTCTAATACTTGATGCAGATCTATTTTTATTATCTGTAAGTGTTTCAATAATCAAAGCTGTATTATAAGGACCAAATCCCTCATATCTTAAGCTTTCGTATTCCTTGTTATCCAACATTTGTGACTTACTTATTGCTCGAGTAATATTTTCTTTTGGCATATTTGCCTGCTTAGCAGCTTGAATTGCTGTCCTAAGTCTAGGATTCATATCAGGATCTTTATCTCCAAGTTTAGCTGCTACTGTAATTTCTCTGGACAATTTTGAAAATATTTTAGATCTCTCTTTATCTACTCTACCTTTTTTATGCTTTATTCCAGCCCAGTGAGAGTGTCCAGCCATAACTATTTTTTTAATGATCCACCTAAAATTAATCTATAAACTTGATTAGCTAAACCAGTTTTTTCTGAAGCGTCTATTATTACTCCCGACAATGTGCCTTCTCCTTCAGCTGGAAAGTGTTTTGTTGCATCTTTATCTTTAAAAAATTTTTTTATTGAATTTTCTTTGTTCATTCCTATTACAGAGTCATAATCTCCGCACATTCCAATGTCAGTTTGATATGCGGTCCCTTTTTTTAAAATTCTTGTATCGGCAGTGGGTACATGAGTGTGTGTTCCTATAACGCAAGTTGAAACACCATCTAGAAAATGGCCCATTGCCATTTTTTCACTGGTTATCTCTCCATGAAAATCAACTATGAAAAAATCTACATTTTTTTTTAAAATTATTTTTTTACAGATATCTTTTATTTTATTGAAAACATCATCCGTTTTTTTCATAAAAACATTTCCCATTAAGTTTATAACTCCAACTTTATATTTCTTATCTTTAGTTGGAAAAATTCCATAACCTTTACCTGGTGAACCTTCCGCAAGATTTGCCGGTCTAAGTAATCTAGACTCTTCCTCTATAAATTTTGTAGTCTCAGATTTATCCCAAATATGATTTCCAGAAGTTATAGTATCAACTCCACTAGAAAAAAACTCTTCTGCAATTTCTTTCGTAATCCCTTTTCCATCGTCTGCAGCATTTTCACCATTTATTATTACAAAATTAATATTTTTTTCATTAATAATATTTGGCAGATTTTTTTTTACGACATTTCTACCCGAGGCACCTACTACGTCTCCTAAAATTAAAATATTCATTGTATTCCTCTTTCTGTAATAATGTAATCAAGTTTATAATCATTAGTATTGATTGGCAGTTTATGGTGTTTTTGGAAAGAAAATGCAACACCAACCGTAATTATTTTTTTATTTTTCCTCTTATAATTATTTAAAAATCGATCATAAAAACCCTTCCCATAGCCTAGTCTATTTTTAAATTTATCAAAAGCCAATACTGGAACTAAAGCCACATTCGGAACAATTTTTTTTGATTTTATTGGCTCTGGTACTCCAAACTTATTTAAATTTAAAACGTCATTTTTTTTCCATTTATAAAAATTCATCGAATTCTTTTCCTCAATTATTGGTAATAAAAAATTGAATTTTTTAAAATATTCATTGTTTAAGATTTTAAGAATATTTACCTCATTCGAACAAGGATAATATATTGAAATATTTAAATTATTCTTTTTAGCAAATTTTTTAATAAGATTTTTTAAAGGAGAAAAGAATTTATCTTTAATTTCGAAATATTTTTTTTGTCTAATTCTTATATATTTTTTACGGATTAACTTTTTTTGGTCCATCTACTGTATTTTAGATAAGGACTCAGTATTAGAAATTATTTTCTCGAGCGATTGTGTAGTTTTATCTAACATTGACTCGTATAAATCATTATTTTCTTCAATTGTTTTTTTAAATTTTTCTAAATCCTCATTTAGCTTATTTATTTCAATATCTTTGTCTTTTTTGTATTCAATTGCTAAAGATCTTATCTCTTTAAATTTGTTTGAAATTTCATCTAATTTATTTTTTTGCTGAGTTACTTTTTGTTTCAAATCAAAATATTCATCAATTAATTGTATTGTTGTGATTAATAAAAGCTTGTTTTCTCCAATATTACCAAGTTTATCTTTCAGCTCTGAATATTTTTTATCTAAAAATTCGGTAAGTTTTTTTAACGACTCTTCTTGACCATCATCACATGAAAGAAGATAATCTTTATTGTTAAATTTTACGTTTACATTTGCCATTTTTCAATTTCTGAAACTAGTGACTCAGCCTCTTGACTTAATTCTTCAATTTCTTGATTAAAGTCGTTTTCCAATTGTAATTTTTTTTGAACCTCTAATTGTAAATTTTTTATTTTTTCTTTTAAATACCTATGTTCTCTTAATAATTCTTGATTTTTATTTTCTAATTCAATTTTTTGTCTTAATATCTCATTCTTTTCTGTTTTAATTTTTTCTATTTCATAGGTTGGTTGTGAATAAGTTAAAGTTAATGAGTTTAGTTTGTTAATTAATTGATTTAAATTTTTTTCTTTTTTTTCAATTATGCTCATAAATTATTATATCATATTATTGATATACTTAGTTTAAGTCTATATAGGTTATTAAAAGTGAGCGTAAATTTTAATCATTTATCTAATGCAGTCAGATTTTTATCAATCGACGCAGTGCAGAAAGCAAATTCTGGTCACCCGGGTATGCCGATGGGTATGGCTGATGTTGCTACAGTCCTATTTAAATACCACCTGAGGTTTAATCCGAAAAATCCTGATTGGATTAATAGAGATAGATTTATTTTATCTGCAGGACACGGATCAATGTTGCTTTATTCTTTACTCCATTTAACTGGATATGAAAGTGTATCAATTGAAGACATTAAAAATTTTAGGCAGCTTAATTCTATATGCGCTGGACATCCTGAATATCAAAAAGGAACAGGTATTGAGACAACAACCGGACCTTTAGGTCAGGGCTTGGGTAATGCAGTTGGAATGGCAATAGCTGAAGAAATTTATAGAAAAAAATTTGGCTCAAATATTATTAATAATAAAACTTACGTAATTGCGAGTGACGGGGACTTAATGGAAGGAATTAGTCATGAAGTAATGAGTCTTGCAGGCCATCTAAAATTGAAGAATTTAATAGTTTTTTTTGACAATAATAAAATCTCAATTGACGGTTCAACATCGCTTAGTGTTTCAGATAATTACAAAAAAAGATTTGAATCGTACGGTTGGAGTTTCTTAGAGGTAAACGGTCACAATGAAAGACAAATTTCAAAAGCGATCACAAAAGCATCAAAATCAAAAAAACCTACAATAATATCTTGTAAAACTATAATAGGATTTGGATCACCTAATAAATCTGGTAAAGCTTCCTCTCACGGTTCGCCTTTAGGAGATGAAGAAATAGCTTTAGTGAGAAAAAAACTAAAATGGAACAACCAGCCATTTGAAGTTCCTCAAGAAATACTAGATGAATGGAGAAACATAGGTAACAAAGGTGAGCAACTAGAAAATAAATGGCTTGAAATAGTAAATAAAAAAGATCCTAAAATAAAAAATGAACTTAACGGCGCTAATGCAAAATTAGATTTGAGTGGTTTAGAAAATTTAATTCATCAAGAAAAAGATAAACATTTTGAGTCTAAGCCAAGTTTAGCCACACGACAATGCTCGATGGCCGCTATAGAAAAAATTTCTGCTTTTCTTCCTAAATTAATAGGTGGTTCTGCAGATTTAAGTGGTTCTAATAATACAAAAACAAATAATTCTAAAATTATAAACTCTAAAAATTTTAATGGAAATTATATTCATTACGGAGTTAGAGAACATGGTATGGCAGCAGTTATGAATGGTTTAGCGCTTTATGGAGGTTTAATACCTTATGGTGGAACCTTTTTAATATTCTCAGATTATTGTAAACCCTCTATAAGACTCTCTGCTTTAATGGGTCTTAAAGTAATTTATGTTTTTTCACATGACTCAATTGGTCTTGGTGAAGATGGTCCTACTCACCAACCTATAGAACAACTTACTGGGTTGAGAGCAATTCCTAATTTAAACGTCTTCAGACCAGCAGATATTAATGAAACATTTGAATGTTGGGAAATAGCTTTAAAAAGTGAAAATACTCCAAGTGCTATTGCTTTATCGAGACAAAAAGTTCCTTATATTAATCCAAGCAATTCCAAAGAGAATAAATGTGAACAAGGAGCCTATGTAGTCAATTTAACTTCGCATGAGAGCAACGTAACATTAATTGCTTCAGGCACTGAGGTAGAACTTGCCTTAAAAGTTCAAAATAAACTTAAAGAAAATAATATCCATTCAAAAGTAGTTTCAATGCCATGTATGGAGCTTTTTGATAAACAACCTGAAGATTACCAGAAAGATATTTTAGAAGAAAACTCCTTGATCATCACATTAGAAGCTGGGAGTGTAATTTCTTGGCAAAAATATATTAAGAATAAAGGTGCTAATTTAGGTATAGATAAATTTGGTGAAAGTGCTCCTTATAAAGAAGTTTACAAACATTTAAAATTATCAGAGGAAGATATAACGAATTTTATTCAAAAAAAATTGAGAGAGTAATAGAAGTCGATGGGTGAAATAAATTTCTTTCCTGACGATTTAGAAATAAAAAATCAAAAGATAATTCTTAGATTAGATTTAAATGTTCCAATTAAAGACAAAGTTATAAAAGATGATACAAGAATAACTTTATGTTTACCTTTTATAAATAGACTGATTGAAAAAAAAGCTAAAATTATAATTATTAGTCATTTAGGTCGACCAAAAGGAATTAATGTCCCTGACCTGTCTTTAATGCCTGTCTACAAATATTTCAAAGATGTGCTTAAAACTAATGTTTATTTTTTTAAAGGAACTTTTGATGGTGAAACTAAAGAAAAATTTTCTCACCTAAAAGGGGGTGAAATAATATTAATTGAGAATATAAGATTTTTTAAAGAAGAAACCGAAGATGACCAAGATTTTTCAAAAAAGTTAAGTGAACTTGGGGAAATTTATATTAATGATGCATTTTCGTGCTCCCATAGGAAACAAGCTTCTGTGCATAGTATAACAAAATTTGTAAAAAAAAGTTATGCTGGTCCATTGTTTAAAAAAGAAATAACGGCAATAAATCTTGTTATGAAAAATAAAAAAGAACCAGTCACTTGTATTATCGGGGGATCAAAAATTTCTACAAAGGTTAATGTTATTATTAATCTTATAAAAAAAGTAAACAATATAGTGATTGTTGGAGCAATGGCTAATAATTTCTTCTCTCATAAGAATTTTAAAGTTGGTAAATCTTTAATTGAAAAAAATACAAAAGAGACAATAACAAATATTTATAAAAAAGCAGAGGAACATAATTGTAAAATATTAATACCTGAAGATTGCATGGTAGGAACAGACTATGAAGGAACTGGTAAAAATAAAAATCTTGATGAGATTCAAGATAATGAAATAATTTTAGATATCGGCTTCAATACAATCAAAAAAATTCAAGAAAAAATTAACGAGTCAAATACTGTTCTGTGGAATGGACCAGCCGGGTATTTTGAAAATAAGAACTTCTTAAAAGGCACATTATCGATTGCAGAAAATATCTCTAAAAATACTATTGAAAAATCTTTAATATCTATTCTTGGAGGTGGAGACACTCTCGCAGCAATAAATAAAAGTAATGACAAACTTACTTTCTCTCACTTATCAACAGCAGGAGGAGCATTTTTAGAGTACTTAGAAGGAAAAGACTTGCCTGGTATAAGTGTTTTAAAATAAATAATCGCTATGACATTAAATGAAACAGCTAAAAAAATGTGCGCTAAAGGAAAAGGTATCCTTGCTGCAGATGAAAGTACTGGAACAATAGCTAAAAGATTTAAAAGTATAAATGTTGAAAACATAGAAAAAAATAGGCTAAATTTTAGACAAACTCTTTTTAATTCAAGTGCTATGAAAGATTTTATTGGAGGAGTAATTTTATTTGATGAAACAATAAGACAAAAAACTACCTTGGGTCCATCAATTCCAGAATTAATATCTAAACATGGAGCCGTACCAGGAATAAAAGTTGATAAAGGTGCTAAACCTCTTGCTGGATCTAGTGATGAAACTGTAACAGAGGGTTTGGATGGTTTACGCGAAAAATTAAAAGAGTATTATGATTTAGGTGCGAGATTTACGAAATGGAGAGCTGTCTTTAAAATTTCAGATAAATTTCCATCTGTCCAATCTATTAAGTCTAATGCCCACGCACTAGCAAGATACGCTGCTTTAGTTCAAGAGGCTAAAATGGTACCGATAGTCGAACCAGAAGTTTTGATGGATGGTTCACATAACATTGATAAATGCTATCAAGTTACAACAAATGTACTTAATGAGTGTTATAACGAACTAGAAATACATAAAGTTGATTTGAAAGGTACTGTTCTTAAACCTAATATGGTTATACCTGGCTCGGAGTGCAAAGATAAATCTAGTACAGAAGAAATTGCAAAAAAAACTTTAGACTGCTTAAAAAAAAATGTTCCAAGTGATGTTCCTGGAATTGCCTTTTTATCGGGCGGTCAGTCTGAAATTGAGTCTAGTAAAAATCTTAATGAAATAAACAAAATAAATGATAGTAATTTTTTAATTACTTTCTCTTATGGAAGAGGGTTGCAAGCAAGTGCATTAAAGGAATTTGGAAAAAATCAAGAAAATACAGAAAATATTCAAAAAGCCTTTAACCATAGAGCTAAAATGAATGGTCTGTCATCTAAAGGGGAGTGGTCTGAAGAATTAGAGAAAGAATTTGCGGCCTAAAACATTTGAAGAAATTAGTATACTTAATTTCACCTAATAAAATTGATCAGAGTTTCTTCGCAAGTTTAGATAAAGTATTGTCTTTTAAGAATGTGAAGTTTTTTCAATTAAGATTAAAAAATTTAAGTCAAAAACAACTTCTTAATTTCTCTAAAAGAATTATAAAAATTACCACTAAGCATAAAGTAAAGTTTATCATTAATGATAATTTTATTTTAGCATCAAAAATAAAAGTTGACGGATGTCATATGGGTCAACACGATGGATCGTTTTCAAAAGCTAGAAAAAAACTAAAAAACAAAATATTTGGTATCACATGTCATAATTCAAAAAAACTTGCAACTAACGCAATTAAAAATAATGCAAGTTATATAGCTTTTGGATCTTTTTTTAAATCTAAACTTAAGAAAAATACAATAAAAGCCAATCTTAATATTCTGAGATGGGCAAAAAAGAACGTAAAAAAACCTATTGTAGCAATAGGTGGAATAAATAATAAAAATTACAAAAAATTAATGAGAGCAGGAGCAAAATATATTGCAATATCAAGTTTTATTTGGGATAACCCAAAATTAAAACCGGAACTTGCGATAAGAAAATTCAAATGAAAATAACTGCTATTGAAATAAAACCTGGAATGATAATTGAACATAAAAATGATTATTGGAATGTTCTTAAAACTCAACATGTTAAGCCTGGCAAAGGCGGGGCTTTTAATCAGGTAGAATTAAAAAGTGTTATCAAAGGTACAAAGCTGAATGAAAGATTTAGATCAAGCGAAACAGTAGAAAAAGCGGAAGTTGATGAAAAGAAATTTAATTTTTTGTACTTAGATGGAAATAGCTGCCATTTTATGGATAAAAATAATTATGAGCAAGTAGAAATATCAAAATCTATAGCTGGAGAACAGTATAAATTATTAAAAGAAAATTTAGAAGTTACAATTTCTTTTATGGAAGATAAGCCGATATCAATTGAGTTACCAAACAATATTGAATGTACAATTCAAACTACGGATGCTGCTATTAAAAACCAAACAGCTTCATCATCTTATAAACCTGCTCTTCTTGATTGTGGTATTAAAATTAATGTCCCGCCATTCATAGAAAGTGGAGAAAAAATAATTATTGATACTCGAACACTTGAATATGTAAAAAGAGTCAATTAATGAGATTAAATTCTCCTCAAATTAATTTAATAACAAAAGCATGTATGAAAGCTTCAAGATCGCTTATAAGAGATTTTGGAGAAATAGAAAACTTACAAGTTTCAACTAAAGGTCCTGGAGATTTCGTAACTTCAGCAGATAAAAGAACTGAAAAAATTATAATAGACGAATTACAAAAGGCTCACCCAGATTACGGGATATTAACTGAAGAAACAGGAATAATAAATAAATCTAATTTAGATAATAGATGGATAATTGATCCAATAGATGGAACAATGAACTTTTTAAATGGCATACCTCAATTTGCAATATCAATTGCTTATGAGGAAAATAGTGAAGTTAAATGTGGTGCTATATTTAATCCTATTATGAATGAAATGTTTTGTGCTGAAAAAGGTAATGGATCTTACCTAAATAATTCAAGAATAAGAGTTTCCAATAAAAAGAAAATCAATGATGCTCTCATAGTAACTGGTGGGCCTAAAGGAGCTAGCAAAATTAAAGATAAAATTTTTTCTGAATATATTAATGTCTCAAATAATGTTTCTAATGTAAGAAAGTTTGGAAGCGCTGCCTTAGACATGGCTTATGTAGCTTGTGGAAGGTTTGATGGATATTGGCAAAGAGAACTTAATTATTGGGACATAGCTGCAGGTATTATAATTTTAAAAGAAGCTGGAGGTTATGTAGATTTTTTTGAAGAGGATGAAAAGTTACCTTTAAAAAAGAACATTTTGGCATCTAACTCCTTTATTCATGAAGAATTAAGGGGATTAATTAAAAAATAAAGATATTGAGTATAAACTATTATTAATATAAAACTCCGTTCATGAAAAAAAACATACACCCAAATTATCATAAAATAAAAGTTGTAATGACAGATGGAACTGAA
>CACIYA010000009.1 GCA_902590755.1 uncultured Pelagibacteraceae bacterium
GAAATATAAAGCCAACTAAACTTTTGCCTCTTTGGGATTTAATGGGAGTTACTTTAGGTTTTGGAACTGCCATGCTTGGTGAGAAAGCAGCTATGTTATGTACTGCTTCTGTCGAAGAAGTAATAGATGGTCATTATAAAGATCAAACTTACAAACTTGGTAAAGATGAGGAAGAGTTAAAAAAAAAGATTATAAAGTTTAGACAAGATGAACTTGACCATAAAGATATAGCTTATGACAATGGTGCAACAAAAAAAGGTTTATTTGGAATCTTAGATAAAGTTATCAAAACTTCATCAAGAATAGCTATAACAATATCTGAAAAAATATAATTAAGGTTCTAACTCGATATCCCAATAAAGATAATCCATCCAACTTTCGTGCAAAAAATTTGGCGGAAAATTTCTACCATTTCTGTGAAGGTCTTCTACAGTAGGAGCGTAAGGCTTGTTGGTTAATTTTAAATCACAGTCTTTATAAAGTTTACCACCTTTTTTAACGTTACAACTGGAACAAGCTGTAACTACGTTGTTCCAGTCTGTAAGACCACCTTTGGATTTTGGAAGAAGGTGATCAAAAGTTAAATCTTTTTTATCTCCACAATATTGACAAGCAAACTTATCTCTCAAAAAAACGTTAAATCTTGTAAAGTTTGGATTTTTTGATGGTTGTATAAAATTTTTTAAAGCTATTACACTTGGTAAATTCATTTCAAAAGATGGACTTCTAATTTTTCTTTTGTAATTCGAAACAATACTTACTCTATCTAAAAAAACTGATTTTACTGCATCTTGCCAGCACCAAATTGAAAGGGGATAATAACTCAAAGGTCTAAAATCAGCATTAAGAACCAATGCTGGGCATTTTTCTAACGGAACTTTTTCTGCAGAAGAAATAATCATAACTAAAGCTAACTGATAAGAAAAATTTTATCAAGTTATAATTATGTACCAGGTAAAATACTTATTAATTAAAATGTTTTTTTATGAATTGAAGACCCAAACTTGACCCCTCGGTTGGTATACGATGTTCACAGTGTTTAAATATTTTTGTTTCAATTTCGTAATTATTTTTTCCAAAAAATTCTTTTGCTTCAAGAAGTGATTCTATTGGAACAACTTGGTCAAGATCTCCATGCATTAAAATAATATTCGGTCTGGAAATTATATTTTTAGAGAGATGTTCTGTGCTTATAATTCTACCAGAATATCCAACAACTGAGTTTATAGTATCTCTTCGCTTTATTCCTGTTTGCAAGGTTATCATACAACCTTGGCTAAAACCACCAATGATAATTTCATTAGCTTTTAAATTATATTTTTCCTTAACTTCATCTATTAATTTATTAAGTTTATTCTCAGCTACTAAAGATTTCGATAAAATTTGTTCAGGGGTTTGATCCATTAAGTCAAACCATTGAAAACCTGTTGGACTTGCTGCACATTTTTCAGGAGCGTCTGGACAAATTATAATCGTATCAGGCAAATGTGCTCTCCAATAACTAGCTAAAATTGAAATATCTTTACCGTCTCCACCATAACCGTGGCAAAGAATTACTGCATTCTTCGGTTTTTCTTTAGAAAGCGGCTCTAAAATAATTGTATTTAATGAAAAGGTCATATAGATAAAATATCAATGTCAGAATTTTTATTTAACTTTATTGGTTTCACTTTATTAGGTGCAGTTGCCATAGTTTTAATAATGGGTATTTATACTTTATTTAAAGGTGGAAGTACTAGTAAAAAATATTCTAATAAACTTATGCAGTTAAGGGTATTGTTGCAATTTATTGCAATAATAGTTTTAGTTTTGCTTGCTTATTTTTTAAAGACTAAATATATTTTCTTAAAAAGTTAATAAATTCATCACTGGCAAAATCAATTTCTCCAATCACTTTACCGAATTCTTTACCTTCTTTATTAATTAATATGCTTGTAGGTAAGCCCCTTAATTTAAACTCTTTGACTAATCTCAATTCAGGATCGTAGTAAGTTTTTAGATCTTTTACTCCTATATCTTTAAAAAATTTATCTACTTTTATATTATTTGGTTTTTCCATATTCACTGCAAAAATATCAATTTCTGGTAACTTAGTGCCTAGTTTTTCTAAGGATGGCATTTCTTTTCGACAAGGTGCACACCACGTAGCCCAAAAATTTATTATCATGATCTTGCCTCTTTTGTTGATTAAATCAACGTCTTGAAGATTTGAGTCTTTTAATCTTAGTTCGCTGATAATTTGGGGTTTTTCATGAATAATAACATTTTTTGAAAAATCTTCTGCTCCGTTAAGATTTTGGCTAAGAAGAGATAAAACTATTATGTGAATATAGATTTTAAAAGATTTACTAATTTTCATATTGATTTAAATTGTAAATAACATAGTAAAATGAAAAATAAAACTGTTTGGGCAAATAGACTAAAAGGAAAGACATCACTTTCTTTTCAAAAAATAGGCTCATCTATAATTGCAGATAAAAGACTTTATGAGCAAGATATAGCTGCGTCCATTGTTCATACCAAAATGCTCGTTAAACAAAAGATTATTGGCAAAAAAGATGGATCTAAAATTATCAATGGTCTTAAAAAAATTAAATCACAGATTGATAAGGGAAAGTTTAAATTTCAAGAAAAATTTGAGGATATTCATTTAAATATAGAAAAAAAATTATTTGAATTAATTGGTCCTTCAGCAGGTTATTTGCACACAGCGAGATCAAGAAATGATCAAGTTGTTACAGATTTTAAATTATGGATTAAAAAATCATCAAAAGAAACTATAGCTAACATTAACTCTTTAATGAAAATTTTAATCAAAAAAGCAGAGAAAAATGTTGATGCTGTTATGCCTGGCTTAACACATCTTAAGAATGCTCAACCTATTTCATTTGCACATTATCTTCTGTCTTACTTTGAAATGCTTAAAAGAGATAAAAAAAGATTCGAAAATAATATAAAACTTTTAGATGAGTGCCCATTAGGTTCAGCCGCACTAGCAGGTACTTCTTATAAAATAGATAGAAATTATACTTCAAGACAACTTGGTTTTAAGAAACCAACTGATAATTCAATAGACTCTATTGCAGACAGAGACTTTGCAGTAGATTTTTTATATGCCTCTGCTTTATGTGCAATGCATTTATCTAGATTAGCTGAAGATTTTATAATTTTTAATTCAAATGCATTTAATTTAATTTCATTTGATGACAGTATGTTGACTGGTTCATCAATAATGCCACAAAAGAAAAATCCTGACCCTGCTGAATTAATCAGAGGTAGAGTTGGTTTGAACTATGGCAATTTAAATTCGATGCTTACTATAATGAAGGGACTTCCAATGTCTTATTTTAAAGATCTTCAGGATGATAAAAAACTTGTCTTTGATGGATTTGATACTTTAAATGACTCATTGGTTTTAAGTCTTGAGTTAGTGAATTCAATAAAGCCGAATAAAAAAAATATGCTAAAAATGGCTAATGAAGGTTTTACCACGGCTACTGATTTTGCTGATTATTTGGTAAAGGAAAAGAAGCTCACTTTTAGAGAGTCTTATGCGGTTGCAGCAAAATTAGTGAATTACGCCGAAAAGAAAAATAAATTGTTATCTGAGTTATCTTTACAAGAAATAATGAAAATTTATAAAAATTTAGATAAAAATGTACTAAAAATATTTGATGTAAATAATTCTATGAACTCAAAAAAATCCTATGGAGGAACTTCTAGTGCTAATGTTAAAGCAATGATTAAAAAATATAAAAAGGAGGTAAAATGAAAATATTGGTATTAATTTGTATAATAATTTTAACTCTATCTGGATGCGGAAAGAAATCAGAACCAAAGTATCAAGGAAAATTTAATCATATACATATAATTTTATAATTTTATGCAAAATTTAAGATATGTGGGTAAAAATTTATTTCTGGAGAGAGTATCTATTCAGAATTTTTTAAAGAAAAATAAAACTCCCTTTTATGTTTATTCTGAAAATCAAATAGTTTCTAATTATTTAAATTTTGTAAAAACATTTAAAAAAACTAATCCTTTAATATGTTTTGCTGCAAAATCTAATAGCAACACAAATATTTTAAGAGTTTTAGGTAAACTTGGTGCTGGAGCTGATGTTGTGTCTGGCGGGGAACTATTAAAGGCTCTTAAAGCAGGCATTAAACCAAAAAAAATTGTTTTTTCAGGCGTTGGTAAGTCTGAGGATGAGTTAAAAGTAGCAATTAATAAAAAAATTTTATTGATCAACTGTGAGTCTGAGAGTGAAGCAAAATTAGTAAATAAATTAGCAAAAAATTTAAGAAAAAAAGTTTCCATTGGCTTTAGGTTAAATCCTAATGTAGATGCAAAAACACATAAAAATATATCTACTGGTAAAGCAGATAATAAATTTGGTTTATCAATTAAAAATTTTAAGTCTTTTCTAAGAGAGATAAATAAATTTAAAAATATAAAACTTGAGGCATTAAGTGTCCATATAGGAAGCCAAATATTAAATGATGGGCCCTTTAAAAAGACACTTAATGTAATGAATAAATTAATTAAGGAACTAAAATTAAATTTAAAGTATATCGATTTAGGTGGAGGTTTTGGAATTAGTTATAGTGATAATGAAAAACCAATAAATTTAAATAATTACGCAAAATTAGTAAATAATTTTGCAACAAAACTTAACTGTAAAATTATTTTTGAACCTGGTAGATCCATTATTGGAAATACCGGCTTACTTGTCAGTAAAGTTCAATTTATAAAGAAGGGGGTAAATAAAAACTTTATAATTTTAGACGCTGGAATGAACGATTTTATGCGACCAGCTTTATACGATGCGTTCCATAAGATTATTCCTATAACTAAAAATTCATCCAAAATGAAAAGCACAATTGAATTTGTGGGGCCGATATGTGAAAGCACTTGTAAATTTGGAGTTTATAAAAAATATCAAAAATTAATTGAGAACGACTTTGTGGCAATTACAAATGTTGGTGCGTATGGCTCTTCGTTATCATCAAATTATAATACAAGACCTTTAATCGCTGAAATTTTAATCAATAAAAATAAATTTAAATACATTAGAAAAAAACAAAATTTACAAAAATTGATTAATTCTTAATGCAATTTATTAAATCCTTAATTTTTAATATCTTTCTTTATTTTGGACTTGTTTTTATTTTCATTTTAGCAATACCAACATTAATTCTTCCAAATAAAGTTACAATTTTTTTTGGAAGATTATCAGCGAAATATATTATTTTAATTTTAAAACTTGTAATGAATACTAAAGTAATTTTTCATGGTGAAGAAAATTTAAAAAAAGTTGATCAATTTTTTGTTGCCTCTGCCCATCAATCAATGTTTGAAACTTTTGCATTACAAATTCCGCTGGATGGTCCAATTTTTATTTTAAAAAAAGAACTTTTAAATATACCTTTGTTTGGTTGGTATTTAAGAAAAATTGGTTCTATAGCAATCATTAGAGAGACTACCACTAAAGAAAATTTAAATTTTTTTGATAAAATAAAAGAAAGATTAGAGGAAAATAAAAGACCACTTTTAATATTTCCTCAGGGAACAAGAGTAAAATTAGACGAGCAGCCTCCCTTTAAAAAAGGAGTTGGTCGGATATATAAAGCATTGAATTTACCCTGTATTCCAGTCGCATTGAATACAGGACAGGTTTGGCCAAAAAATAGTTTTATGAAATTTTCAGGTGATATTCATATTTCATTTCTAGACCCTATTATGCCTGGTAAAGACAATGATGAATTTATAAAAGAAATTGAAAACAAAATTTATTCTGAAATAAAAAAATATTATTAATTATTTTCTTCCAAAGTCTGGTTTCTCTGTATCCTGCCCGGCTTCAATAATTTCTTTTCTTACTTTTTTAGTTGATGAAAATATTTCTAAAAGCTTTTCACTGTTTTTATTTTTAATAGCACTTTTAATCTCATCGAGATTTTTTGAATAATAATCTAAAACTTTCAATATATTTTCACTGTTATCAATAAAAATATCTTTCCACATCAAAGGATCTGACGCAGCAATTCTAGTAAAGTCTCTTAATCCTCCAGCACTATATTGAATCACATCATTTTTAAATTTTTCTTCGTTGTTTATTGCAGTTCTTACAATACTGTATGCTACCGCGTGTGGTAGATGACTTGTTAAAGACAAGACGTAGTCATGATCTTCAAATGACATAATTTTAACTTTACTTCCTAGTTTAGACCAAAATTTTTCTAGGTTTTCTATTTTATCTTTTGTAACCTGGTTATCAGCTGAGAGAATACACCATCTATTTTTAAATAAGTTTGAAAATCCTGCAGCTGGTCCACTATATTCTGTTCCAGCTATTGGGTGTGAAGCTATCCAACTTATATTTTTAAAACCTAAATTGTTTACAATTTTATTAACTTCTTTTTTAGCTGATCCAGTGTCAGTAAGAATAGAACCTTCCTTTAGAGTTGATTTTATTGAAAGCAAAATTTCTTTATAACTGCTTAACGGTGCAGAAATTATTATTAGATCTGCATCTTTTGTCGCCTCGGACACATTAGAACAAATATCAGCTGTAAAATTTTTTTTTAAATATTCCGTGACTTGTTTTGACTTGTCATGAACACTTATTTTTTAGCTATTTTTTTTTCCTCAGTACCTCTTAAAATTGAGGAACCAATCAATCCACAACCTATAATACATATTTTATCGAACATTTAAAATTTTTCTCATTTTTTTTATTAATGCAATATTCTCTGATGTTGTTCCAATAGTTACACGCAAAGAATTTTTAATTCCATAAACGTCCATTTTACGAACCAGTATTCCAGATTTTGCAAGTAATCTAAAAACTTTAGCAGAGTTTATTTTCACTTTATCGAATTTTACTAATAAAAAATTAGTAAAACTTTTATTTGTTTCGATTCTCATTTTTTTAAACTCAGAAAACATTTTTTTACTCCATTTATTTACGTGCTTAATTTCTTTATTAAGCCATGAATTATCCCCCACTGCAGCAGAAGCTGCAAATAGAGCTGGTCTACTCACATTAAAAGGTGGCTTAACCTTATTTAATGCAGAAATAATTTCTTTTGACCCATATCCCCAGCCAACTCTTAGTCCTGCTAAACCATATATTTTTGAAAAGGTTCTAGTCATAACAACATTTCTAAAGTTTGTGAAAGTTTTTAAACCAGACAAATAATCTTTTCGTTTTACGTACTCAAAATAAGCGTCATCTACTACTAATAGAATATTGCTTCTCAATTTTTTTCTTAAAAAGAGCAACTCTTTTTTTGAAATATATGTTCCAGTCGGATTATTAGGGTTAGCTAGAAAAACTATTTTAGTTCTTCTTGTAACTTTTTTTAGTATATCTTTCACTGAAACAGTAAAATTATCTTCCTTTGAGTAAATAACCTTTGCTCCATTCATCCTGCTATAAATTCTATAAATAATAAAACTAAACTTAGGAACTATAACTTCGTCTCCTTTTTTTAAAAACGATTTACATATTAGTTCAAATATTTGATCAGAGCCTGATCCTAAGATTATTCTTTTTTTATCAATCTTAAATTTATTAGCCAAAGTATTTCTTAAAAAAGTTCCATCGGAGTCAGGATATCTTGAAAAGTTTTTTGAAACTTCTAAGTATTGTTTTCTCGCTCGAGGACTGGGGCCAAGAGCAGACTCATTGGCTGATAATTTAATCTTTGCTAATTTACTTTTAAATAAGCTCATTCCAGCTACATATTTCTCTGCAACAATGTTATTTGGTTTCGGAAATCTCATTTTATTAATGTAATATCTAAATTGTTTAAGTTTTTCTATAGGTCTTTATCGTATATAAAATTGACAAGTTTATGATGATTTAGTAAACATTATTCGCGCTGATTTAACCATATTGCAAGCGCATAATAAATGTAGCTAAAAAGGGGATGCCCAGTTTAGCTGGGCTTTTTTTTTGGATGAATATAAAACTTGAGAATATTAAGAAATTAGACGTTACTAAACCGCTTAAACTAGACTGCGGAAAAACTATTAAAGATTTTCCTCTCGCTTATGAGACCTATGGAAAATTAAATGCTAATAAAGATAACGCGATACTTGTATTTCATGCGTTAACAGGAGATCAGTTCGTGACTGGAACTAATCCTATAACTAATAAAGAGGGTTGGTGGGTTACTGCAGTAGGGCCTGGAAGAGCAATAGATACAAATAAATATTTTGTTATTTGTGCAAATGTGATCGGAGGATGTATGGGTTCGTTAGGTCCTAAAGATATTAATCCAGTTACAAAAAAACCCTACGGATTAGATTTTCCAGTTATAACAATAAAAGATATGGTTAAAGCTCAGGAGTCTTTACTTGAACATCTTGGAATTAAAAAACTTTTGTGTGCGACTGGGGGGTCAATGGGTGGAATGCAACTTTTACAATTTTGTGCAACATTTCCGGATAAAGCTTTTTCAGCTGTGCCGATAGCGTGTAGCACGAGCCATAGCGCTCAAAATATTGCCCTTAATGAATTAGCTCGTCAAGCAATTATGGCAGATCCTGTATGGGATAATGGAAAGTATGTTTTGAAAAATGTTCAACCAAAAAATGGTTTAGCAGTAGCAAGAATGGTCGGACACATAAGTTATTTATCTGAAAAAGGCATGCAAGAAAAATTTGGTAGAAAATTACAAGAGAAGGCAGATTATGAATTTAGTTTTAATGCTGACTTCCAAGTTGAAAGTTATTTAAGACATCAAGGCTATGCATTTGTTGAAAGATTTGATGCTAATTCAGTTCTATATATTACAAGGGCGATGGATTATTTTGATCTGTCAAAACAATTTAAAGGAGGTTTGGTAGAAGCATTTAAAAATCAAAAAACAAAATTCTTAATTATATCATTTTCCTCTGATTGGCTTTACACAACAAAAGATAACAAAGACATAGTAATAGCATTAAATGCGTCAGGTGCAGATGTCTCTTACTCTGAGATAATTACAGACAAAGGACATGACTCCTTTTTACTTGATGAGACTGAATTTTTAAAAACACTAAAAGGTTTTATAGACTCTATGTATGAAAAATTTAAAAATGAAAAAAGAATTTAAAGTAATTGCAGATTTATTACCTAATAATACGAGGGTTCTTGATATAGGATGTGGAGATGGATCTTTAATGCATCTTCTTAGAATAGAAAAAAATATAGAGGTACGTGGGCTAGAGCTTAATCAAGATAATGTTAAAGAATGTATTTATAAAGGTTTGCCAGTTATTCAGGGTAATGCAGAAACTGAATTGCATCAATTTCCTGATAAATCGTTTGACTATGTTGTGCTGAGTCAAACTCTACAAGCATTTTATGAGCCAGAGAAAGTTTTAAAAAATCTTTTAAGAATAGGAAAATCAGTTATTATTTCAATTCCTAATTTTGGCTATTGGAAAGTAAGAACAAAACTTTTACTTTTTGGTAAGATGCCGGTTACAAAAACACTACCTAATACTTGGTATAATACACCTAATTTACATATGTGTACAATAAAAGATTTATTTAATTTTTGTGATGAAAAAAATATTATTATTAAAAAAGTTGTTGGAGTAAATGAAAATAAAACTTCATTAATAAGAAAAAGTAATTTAGAAATTAAAAATCTTTTTTCAAAAGTTGGTATTTTTTTAATCAGTTAATATGAAAATAGAAATTATTCCTTGTTTGAATGATAATTATAGTTACTTAATTTACGATAAAGAGTCTGACAAGGTTTCAATAGTTGATCCTGCAGAATATAAGGTATGCGATGATGTAATTAAAAAGTATAAGAAATTAGATTTTATTCTAAATACTCATCATCATGCTGATCATGTTGATGGTAATTTAGAGTTAAAAAAAAAATATAACTCTAAAATTTTGGGTTTTGAATTAGATAAAAATCGAATTCCTGGTATAGACATCTTACTTAAAGAGAACCAAAAGTATAGGATTGGAAAATTAGAATTTAATGTAATTTTTGTACCTGGTCATACTAAGGGCCATGTCGCATTTTTCTTTTTTGAACAAAAAGTAATTTTTACAGGTGATACTTTATTTTCATTAGGATGTGGTAGAGTTTTTGAGGGTACTCATGAAGAAATGTTTAATTCTTTAAATAAAATAAAAAAACTTCCACCAGATACAAAAATATATTGTGGACACGAATACACTAAATCAAATTTAAATTTCTGTTTAAAACACGACACCAAAAATACTTTTTTACAAGAAAAAGAATTTGAAATTCAAAAAAAATTAAATTCTAATCAGCCAACTATCCCAACAACTTTAGATCAGGAAATTAAAACTAATATTTTTTTTAGGTGTAATGATCCTGAAATCAGGCATACTTTAGGACTAAAGGATTCGTCAGAAGCTGAAGTTTTTTCAAAATTAAGAGATTTAAAGGACTCTTTTTAACTTCAATAATCTTGACTTGCTGACGGTGAAGGCTATATTGCGTGGAAATTAAAAAAAGAAAATTTATGTCATTTGCTATAATCGAAACAGGTGGAAAGCAGTACAAAGTATCTGCAAGTAAAATTTTAGAAATTGAAAAACTTAACGCTAAGGTTGGAGAAACTATTAAATTTAACAACGTTTTACTTTTGAATGATGACAAAAATACTGAAATTGGAAGTCCTAAAATTGACGGGGCAACAGTTGAAGCTAAACTTTTAGATAACGTTAAAGATAGAACTGTGTTAATTTTTCATAAAAGAAGACGAAAACACTCAAGAAAGAAAAACGGACATAGGCAACGCCATTCTAAAATACAAATCACGAAAATTTTAGCTAAAGGTGGAAAAGTTATAAGTGAGGCAAAAATTGTAGAAAAAAAGAAGCCTGTTAAAGAAGAGAAAAAAGTTATAAAAAAGGAAGCAAAAAAATAGGAAATTAAATGGCAACTAAAAAAGCAGGTGGATCATCTAAGAACGGCCGAGATAGTAAAGGTAGACGTCTTGGAGTTAAAAAATATGGTGATCAAGTTGTTATACCTGGAAACATTATAGTTAGACAAAGAGGGACAAAAATTCATCCTGGTGATAACGTTGGTATAGGTAAAGACCATTCAATTTTTTCTTTGATTAAAGGAAAAGTAAAATTCAAAAAATCTAAATTAAACAGAACTTTTGTTTCTGTAATCCCCAATTAAATATATATAAATAACTAAAGTTATTTATATTTTAATAAAAATGAAATTTTTAGATCAAGCAAAGATTTATATTAAAGCTGGAAATGGTGGATCAGGTTCTGCAAGCTTCAGAAGAGAAAAGTTTGTAGAGTACGGCGGACCAGATGGAGGTGACGGCGGTCATGGAGGATCTATAATTTTCCAATCAGATAGAAACCTTAACACTTTGATTGATTTCAGGTATGCTCAACATTTTAAAGCACAACATGGAAAACCTGGGAGTAAAAGAAATAAAACTGGAGCTAATGGGGAAGATTTAATTTTAAAAGTTCCATTAGGAACTCAAGTATACGAGGAAGATAATAATACTCTAATTTATGATTTTACAAAAAATAAAGAAAAATATCTTGTGGCATCGGGTGGCAAAGGTGGGCTTGGCAACGTAAGATTTAAAAGTTCGACAAATAGAGCGCCTAGAAAAAAAACTAATGGAAAATTAGGTGAAGAATTTTGGATATGGCTTCAATTAAAAGTAATTGCTGATATTGGAATTATTGGTAAGCCAAATGCTGGTAAATCTAGTTTGCTTGCAGCGTTAACAAGAGCAAAGCCAAAAATAGCAAACTATCCTTTTACAACAATTAACCCAAATTTAGGAGTGTCTTACTATGGAGGGAAAGAGATTACTTTAGCTGATATTCCAGGTTTAGTGGAAGGTGCACATAAAGGTGTCGGTCTTGGAGATAAATTCTTGAGACATATAGAAAGATGTAAAATCTTACTTCACTTAATTGATTTATCAGAAGATGATTTATTAAATTCTTATATGAAAATTAAATCAGAATTATGTAATTATGATAAAAGTTTAATAAAAAAGAAAGAAATTATTTTTTTCAACAAATCAGATTTATTAGATAATAGAGAGATAAATGAAAAATTAAAAGAATTTAAAAAAAAAATTAAAAATGATTATGAAATTATATCTGTTTATTCAAGCAAAGATATTCAAAAAATAAAAAAATTATTGACAAAATATGCTAATTAAGAATGCAAATAAAATAGTATTAAAACTTGGATCTGCGACTGTGGTTGACGGTAAAGGTATTTTTAAAAAAAAGTGGGTAACTTCTCTTATTAAAGATATTAAAAGATACGGAAAAGGAAAAAACTTTGTAATTGTTTCTTCAGGGGCGATTGCTCTTGGCCAAAAACATCTTAAAATTAAAAAAGGAAAAATTAAGTTAGAAATGAGCCAAGCTATTGCATCAGTTGGACAAATTCATCTAGCAGGAGAATTTCAAAAAATATTTGATAAATATAAAATTAAAACCGGTCAAATTTTAATTAGTCCAGATGACACCGAACAAAGAAGAAGAGCTATTAATGTACGAAGAACATTTGACAATTTATTTAAACTTAAAGCTATTCCTGTGGTCAATGAAAATGATTCAACAGCAACTAGTGAGATAAAATATGGAGATAATGATAGACTAGCTGCAAGGGTAGCTCAAATAATTGGGGCTGATATGCTGATTTTACTCTCTGATGTAGACGGACTATACGATAAGTCAAAAGGTAAAAAGATTGTAAAAGAAGTAACTTCAATTAATGAGAAAATTATTTCTATGATAGATAATAAGAAAAATAAACTTGGCTCAGGAGGAATTGCTACGAAATTAGATGCTGCTAAGATTTGTATGAATTCAGGCAGTCACATGTTTATCGCTAATGGTAAAGTAAATAATCCTATTTCAAATATGATTAAAAATAAAAAATATACCCATTTCTTACCAAAAATTTCTACATTAGACGCCAGAAAAAAATGGATTATTGGTTCTCTCAACTACAATGGAACTATTTATATTGATAATGGAGCAGCTAAAGCTTTATTAAATGGTAAGAGCTTACTTGCAGCCGGTATAACTAAGATTTATGGAAATTTCAAAAAAGGGGAAAATGTAATGATTTTAGATCAGAATAATAATCAGTTGGCTCGAGGATTATCATCTTTTAGCTCTACTGAAATAGACAAAATTAAAGGCAAACAAAGCAAAGAGATCGAAACAATTCTTGGTTACCTAAGCAAAACTGAGGTTATTCATAAAGATGATATGGTATTATTATAAATGAATTATTTAGAACAAATAGGAAAAAATGCAAAAAAAGCCTTTGAAGATCTTAAGGATGTAAAGCATAAAAAAATTAAAAAAGTTTTAGATAATTACAATCAATCACTAAAAATAAATACAAATAAAATAATCAAAGAAAATTTAAAAGATGTAAAAAATGTTAAAAGAAAAAATTTAGTTGATAGATTAATTTTAAATAAGAAGAGAATAGAAAGTATTAGACATTCAATAAATGAAATAGCAAAGTTTAAAGATCCAATTGGAAGGGTTTTAGAAACATGGCGTAGACCTAATAATCTAAATATAAAAAAAGTAACAACTCCAATTGGTGTTATTGGTGTAATATATGAAAGCAGGCCTAATGTAACTGCTGATGTTGCAGCATTATGTTTAAAATCAGGAAACTGCTCTATTTTGAGAGGTGGATCTGAAGCTTTTTATTCAAATAGATTATTAGCTAATTTATTTAGAGATGATTTAAGAAAAAATAATGTTAATCAAAACTGTGTTCAGTTTATTGAAAATAAAAATAGAAAAATAGTAGATAAATTATTATCAAAAATGAGTGCATATATCGATGTTATTGTGCCAAGAGGAGGTAAAGGACTAGTAGCGAAGGTACAAAAATTTTCTAATGTACATGTTATTGGTCACCTTGAAGGATTATGCCACATTTATGTTGATAAAACTGCAAATATTAAAATGGCGAGAGATTTAATTATTAATGCAAAAATGAGAAGGACAAGTATTTGTGGCGCAGTCGAAAGTGTTCTAATTGAAGAAAAGGCTTTAAACTCTCATGCTAAAGAAATAATTAATGCTCTCTTAAATTCAGGTTGCGAGGTTAGAGTTGATAAAAAAATAAACAAAATTTTTAAAGGAAAATTAAAAAAAACCACGGAGAAGGATTGGAAAACAGAATATCTTGATGCGATTATTTCAATTAAAACAGTAAAAAATGTAGAAGATGCTGTCGAACATATTTTAAAATATGGCACAATGCACACAGATAGTATTATTACTAACAGCAAAAAAAATGCTGAAATTTTTTTAAAAAGAGTAAACAGCTCAATAGCTATGCATAATGTTTCAACTCAATTTGCCGATGGTGGTGAATTCGGTTTCGGTGGTGAAATTGGTATCTCTACAAACAAACTTCCACCTAGAGGCCCTGTAGGAATAAATCAATTGACCTCTTATAAATACCTTGTTTCCGGAAAAGGAATTGTTAGACCATAATTAATGGCAAGTACTCACAACAAATACATCGGATTATTGGGTGGTAGTTTTGACCCAGCACATAAAGGACATTTGGGTATATCAAAAATTGCTATTAAAAAATTAAAATTGAAAAAAGTTTATTGGGTTATAACTAAGAAAAACCCTTTCAAGAATGAAACTTTTTATTCTTTAGAAGAAAGAATCAAATATGCAAAGAAAATTTCTAGAACACAAAAAAAGATTCAAACAATATATTTAGATAATATTATAAAATCTTCAAGAATCATTGATGTGGTAAATTATTTTATAAAAAAAAAGAATATTAAGAATATCTATTTTATTATCGGTTCTGATAATTTAATAAGATTTCACAAGTGGAAAAGTTGGAAAAAGATTGTAAAATTAGTGAAATTAATAGTTTTTTCTAGAAGGGGATATGATAGAAAGGGAATTAAATCAATGGTAGTTAAAGCTTTTAAAAATAAAATCATATTCATCAAAAACAAACATATTGAGATCTCATCTTCAAAATTAAAAAGTCAAACAAAATCAAATAATTAATGGAAGTTTCTGAAATTAAAAAAAATATTGAAAAAATATTAGATGATAATAAAGCTCAAAGTATCACTGCAATAAATCTTAAAAATAAATCTTATATAGCTGATTACATGATAATTGCTTCAGGCACATCTTCCAGACATCTTCAATCACTTTCTGAAATTCTCGTTAATGAACTAAAAAAACAAGGAATTGAAAACTGTCGAATAGAAGGAAGAGATAGTAATGATTGGAAGTTGGTCGATACACAAGATATAATTGTTCATATATTTCATCCAGAAAAAAGAAAATTTTATGATCTAGAAAAAATGTGGTCTGAAGAAACTCCAAAAGAGAAAGCAATGATATGAAAAAGATTTTTATTCCACTAATATTTTTCAGTATATTATTATCTTCAAAAGTTTACTCCAAGAACGAACTTTATGAAAAAATTGATTTATTTGGAGAGGTATTAGAAAATATTCAAAAAGAATATGTAGACGACGTTGACCAAAAGGAAATGATGGACTCTGCAATAAATGGGGTTTTGCAATCTCTGGATCCTTACTCGGCCTATATGAGTCCAGAACTGTTTAGAGAGATGCAAACTGACACAAGGGGTGAATTTGGTGGTTTAGGGATAGAAATTGGAATGGAGAGTGGAGTTGTAAAAGTAATATCTCCAATAGATGATACTCCCGCTGCCAAAGCTGGGATTAAAGCAGGAGACTACATAGTTAAAATTGGCGGCGAACAAGTCCAAGGAAAATCTTTATTAGAAGCAGTGAAATTAATGAGAGGCCCAGTCGGAACCACGATAAATCTTACCGTGAGAAGAAAAAATGTAAAAAAACCACTTGAGTTTAAAATTATGAGAAAAATTATTGAAGTACGATCTGTAAGTTCAAAAATAATTGGTGAAGAAAAGAATTTAGGTTATATCAGGCTAAAGTCATTTAATGAAAACAGTGATAAACAATTTTTAAAATCTGTTAAAGAATTTGAGAAAAAATTCAATATTAAGGGATATGTATTAGATCTTAGAAATAATCCTGGTGGTTTGTTAACCCAGGCAATCAACATCACTGACTTTTTTTTAGAAGATGGCGAAATAGTTTCAACAAAAGGGAGAAAAGTTTCAGAAACTAGAAAATTTTTTGCAAGAAAAGGAGATGAAACAAAAGGAAAACCCTTAATAGTGTTAATCAACAATGGATCTGCATCTGCCTCCGAAATCTTTGCGGGAGCTCTAAAAGATCATAAAAGAGCAATCATTCTTGGTGAAAATTCTTATGGAAAAGGATCGGTTCAATCCATAATTCCTCTTAGAAATGGAGGCGGAATGAGGCTGACTATATCAAAATATTATCTCCCTTCCGGTAAATCCATCTCTGAAGTTGGTGTTACTCCAGACATATTTATAGAAGAAAAAGAAAACGACTTTAGTATCAATACAGAAAATGACAATCAGTTAAATTACGCAATTAAACTTTTAGAATCGTAAATATGAATAGCCAAAAACTTCCTATGCGTGATGGAGTTGGTGTTATTATCTTAAACAAAAAAGATAAAGTTTTTGTAGGTAAAAGAAAAGACAATCCAGTAAACAATTGGCAAATGCCGCAAGGTGGTGTAGATGAAGGAGAAGATTATATCACTGCAATGAAAAGAGAATTGTTAGAAGAAACTAGTATTCAAAATATTAAAATTATCAAAGAAATTGACAAAATTTATCAATATGAATTACCTGAAAATTTAATTGGTATAATTTGGAAAGGTAAATACAGAGGACAAAAACAAAAATGGTTTATTACAAGATTCTTAGGTGAGGAAAAAGAGATAAATTTAAATACAAAACACGCCGAATTTATAGATTGGAAGTGGATAGAACCTAAATTGTTACCCGAAGTAATAGTTAATTTTAAAAAAGATTTATATCTTAATCTTCTAAAAGAAATTAATCTTGTTATTGGCTAATTTCTTTTAAAGTTTCTAATTTGTAAGATGCTATATATCTCTCTTTATCAGTAGACTGAGTCTTTAAGTTTACTTCTGCTTCTTGGAGGAGTTCATTAATTTTGCTTTTATCTAAATTAGCTAGATCCCTTGCAGTTGAAGTTAAAATTAATAAATTATTACTTGAAAACTCAACTGTTCCTTCTTCCACATAATATTTTTTTTCACCTTCAGCCTTTATTGTAATAATCCCAGGTCTCAAAAATGTAATCAGAGGGATATGGTCATTTAAAATTCCCATTTGACCTTCAAAAGAGGGAATTATTACTTCGTTCGTTTCTTGTTTTGAAATTGTTTGGTCCGGACTTATTATTTCAACTGTGAACTTATCTGACATTATTTATTGTCTTTAGATAATTTTCCTGCTTTTTCAATTACTTCCTCTATACCACCCACCATATAAAATGCTGCTTCAGGCAAATGATCGTATTCTCCCTTACATATGGCATCGAAACCTTTTATCGTATCATTTAAGTCAACTAGTTTTCCAGGAGAACCTGTGAATACTTCAGCCACAAAAAATGGTTGAGATAGAAATCTTTGTATTTTTCTTGCTCTAGCAACAGTTAATTTATCCTCCTCTGAGAGTTCATCCATTCCTAGGATAGCAATGATGTCTTGAAGAGATTTATACGCTTGTAAAATTTTTTGCACATCTCTAGCTACTCTATAATGCTCCTCACCAACTACTCTTGGATCTAAAATTCTTGAAGTTGAGTCTAAAGGATCAACTGCAGGATAAATTCCTATTTCTGCTATCTGTCTTGATAAAACTGTTGTTGCATCTAAGTGTGAGAAAGACGTAGCCGGCGCTGGATCAGTTAAGTCATCGGCTGGAACATAAATAGCTTGAACTGATGTAATGGAACCTTTGTCTGTAGAAGTAATTCTTTCCTGCAAGTTACCCATGTCTGTAGCAAGAGTCGGTTGATATCCAACGGCTGAAGGAATTCTTCCTAATAGAGCTGACACTTCTGATCCAGC
Organism: uncultured Pelagibacteraceae bacterium; assembly: GCA_902590755.1. Classification (GTDB taxonomy): domain Bacteria; phylum Pseudomonadota; class Alphaproteobacteria; order Pelagibacterales; family Pelagibacteraceae; genus Pelagilacustribacter. Next base: position 18,047 of record CACIYA010000009.1, read on the forward strand.
TTGAGTGAATCTAAATATATTGTCGACGAAGAATAAAACGTCCTGACCCTCTTTATCTCTAAAATATTCGGCAACTGTTAGACCGGTTAAAGCAACTCTTGCTCTTGCTCCTGGAGGTTCATTCATCTGTCCATAAACAAGTGCTGCTTTTGATCCTTTTCCATCAGTTTTAATTACTCCTGATTCAATCATTTCATGATACAAATCATTTCCTTCTCTAGTTCTTTCACCTACACCTGCAAAAACTGAAAATCCACCATGTGCTTTTGCAATATTATTAATTAATTCCATGATTGTTACTGTTTTTCCAACTCCAGCTCCACCGAATAATCCAATTTTTCCACCCTTCGCATATGGTGCTAAAAGATCGATTACTTTAATACCTGTAACCAATTGTTCAGTTTCGGTTGCTTGATCTGTGAATTTTGGAGCTGCTCTATGTATTGGCCATTTTTCTTTTGTCTTAACTTCTCCTTTTTCATCAATAGACTCACCAACAACATTTATAATTCTTCCTAGTGTTTCAGGGCCAACTGGCACACTTATTGGTGCTCCAGTATTTATAACTTCATCACCTCTTTTAAGACCCTCTGTTGCGTCCATCGCAATTGTTCTAATATCATTTTCCCCTAAGTGCTGAGCAACTTCTAAGATCAATTTATTTCCTGAATTGTTTACTTCTAGTGCTGTATAAATTTCCGGTAAGTCAGACTCAAAATTTACGTCAACTACCGCACCAATGATTTGTGTTATTTTTCCTTTTTTACTCATAATTATAAACTTTCTGCTCCTGATATAATTTCTATTAATTCTTTTGTAATAGATGCTTGTCTGCTCCTATTATAATCGATTGTAAGTTTGTCGACTAAATCTCCAGCGTTTCTTGTTGCGTTATCCATTGCCGTCATTCTTGATCCTTGTTCACTCGCTGCATTTTCAAGTAGAGCTTTGAAAACTTGAGTTGAGATATTTTTTGGCAGTAAGTCTTCTAAAATTTCATCTTCCTCTGGTTCAAATTCGTATGAAAAATTTTGGTCATTGCCTTCTTCTAAATTTTTTGTCTCTGCTGGAATTATTTGTTGAGCTTGCGGTATCTGTGTAATTACATTTTTAAAATTATTGTAAAATATAATACATTTATCAAATTTATCTTGATTGAATAAAGATATTATTTCTTTCCCTACCTCATCCGCATCGTTGAAGATTATATTTTTTTTATCTTTAAAACTGAATTTTTTAATAACATATTTTCCATATTCTCTTTTAATTTGATCATGTCCTTTAGATCCAACGGTAATAATATTAAGTTCTTTTCCTTCACTTAGAATTTTTTTAAAATTAGTCTTAGCTAATTTACAAATATTTGAATTAAATCCTCCACAAAGACCTCTGTCAGCGGTTAAAACTACACACAGATACTTTTTATCTTCTCCTGTTCCAACAAGTAGTTTTGGTGCATTTTGAGGGTCATTAATAGATTTAGTCAAATTCAATATTATATTTTGCATTTTTTGACTGTAAGGTCTGCCTTTCTCTGCGCTTTCTTGGGCTTTCCTTAGTTTTGCTGCAGCAACCATCTTCATTGCCTTAGTAATTTTTTGCGTAGATTTTACACTTTTAATTCTTTTTTTTAGATCGTCTAAACTAGGCATTATTTTTCTTATATTCCTCTATAACTTGTTTTAATTGATTTTCTGTATCTTCATCTAATTTTCCTGATGATTGAATAGCTTCAATAATTTCTGGTTTATCATTTTTAATTTTTTCGATTACATCTTTCTCAAATCCTTTAATTTTTCCTAAATCAACGTCGTCCAAGTAACCTTTTACTCCAGCAAAAACTGAAATTACTTGTTCTGCGACAGTCATTGGAGAATATTGGTCTTGTTTTAATAATTCTGTTAATTTTGCTCCTCGATTTAATAATTGTTGAGTAGAAGCGTCTAAGTCTGATCCAAATTGAGCGAAAGCTGCCATCTCTCTATATTGAGCAAGTTCTAATTTAATTGATCCAGCTACCTTTTTCATTGCTTTAGTTTGTGCTGCAGATCCTACTCGCGATACTGATAAACCAACGTTAACAGCAGGTCTAATTCCTTGGTTAAATAATTCAGTTTCTAAAAATATTTGTCCATCAGTAATAGAAATTACATTTGTAGGAATATAAGCAGAAACGTCACCTGCTTGTGTCTCAATAATTGGCAATGCAGTTAATGATCCACCTCCATTAGCATCACTTAACTTTGCAGATCTTTCTAAAAGTCTACTGTGAAGATAGAAAACATCACCAGGGTAAGCTTCTCTTCCTGGTGGTCGTCTAAGTAAAAGAGACATTTGTCTGTATGCTACTGCTTGTTTTGACAAATCATCGTAAACTATTAAAGCATGCATTCCATTGTCTCTAAAATATTCACCTATTGTGCAGCCAGTATAAGGAGCTAAAAACTGAAGCGGTGCAGAGTCTGATGCCGTTGCAGCGACTATAGTTGTGTATTTAAGTGCGCCTGCTTCTTCTAAAGTTTTCGTTATCTGAGCTACAGTTGAACGTTTTTGTCCAATTGCCACGTAAACGCAATAAAGTTTTTTCTTCTCATCAGATGAGTCGTTTATTTTTTTTTGGTTTATAATTGCGTCAATTGCAACTGCGGTTTTACCTGTTTGTCTGTCACCAATAATTAATTCTCTTTGGCCTCTGCCTACAGGTATAAGAGAATCGATAGATTTTAAACCTGTCTGCATTGGTTCACTAACAGATTGTCTTGGAATTATACCTGGGGCTTTTACTTCAACTCTTTTTCTTTCTTTAGAAGAGATAGCTCCTTTTCCATCTATTGGATTTCCTAAACCATCAACAACTCTTCCTAATAATTCTTTACCAACTGGAACATCAACAATTGCATTGGTTCTTTTAATTGTATCGCCCTCTTTAATTTTTCTATCATCTCCAAAAATTACAACTCCAACATTGTCATTTTCTAAGTTTAATGCCATACCTTTTGAGCCATCTTCAAACTCAACCATTTCTCCAGCCTGAACATTATCCAAACCGTAAACTCGTGCAATTCCATCACCAACTGATAAAACTTTTCCGACTTCTGAGACTTCAGCTTTTTCACCAAAATTTTTAATTTGATCTTTAAGTAATTTAGTAATTTCTGAGGGGTTTATAGACATATTAACTTTCTAACATTTCTTTTTTGTATTTATTTAATTTATTTTTAATCGAGGTATCAATCATAATGCTTCCAAGTTGAAGTTTTAATCCTCCAATAAGTTCTTTATCAACCTTGTAGTTAAATTTTATAGTAGAGTTTGCTGAAGAAGATAGTTCTTTACTTATATTCTCAAGTTCAGTTTCTGATAATTCTTTTGAGGATATTAAAGAAGCTTTAACTTCTCCTCTTTTTTGTGCACATAATTTTAAAAAACTATCAATAATTTTTTCAACAAAAAACATTCTTCTTTTTTCAATTAATAAAAACATAAAATTTTTTAAATTTTTTGAAAAGTTTAGCTTTTCAGCTAATAGGTTTAATACGTTATTTTGATTATCTTTACTTTGAGTTGGATTATGTATGAAATTTTTTATTTCTAGGCTATTGATCAATAGAGAGGCAAAGTTCTTGATGTCAACTTCTATTTTCTCTAATTCACTGGCTTCTTGCGCTACTTCAAAAAGTGCGCGAGAGTATCTTTCTGAAGTTTCTGATGAGAAAGATTTATTTGTGCTCATATTTTATTGAAATTATTATGAAGTAATGAGCGTGTCGTACCACAAGAGTTTACCTTGATCAAGTTTCCAAATAATCGATTAACCAAAATTTACGGGATCGACATCAACCGTAAGTTTAATTTTACTCGAGATTTTCAATGAATTCAGAAGGTTAGAAACCATTTTTTGCTTTAAACTTTTCTCATCAAACCTAATTAATAATCTTGATCTAAATTTTTTTTTTATCTTCAGTAAAGGCGAGTCTACAGGGCCCATGATTTCTAAACCATTAATCTTACTGAGCCGTGTTTTAATTTCCCTAGCTCCTTCAATACTTAAAGATTGATTATTAGCTGATATGATTATTGCGATAAGTCTACAAAAAGGAGGTAGGGAATTTTCTTTTCTCGAAATAAGTTCTTTTTTTAAAATTTCATCAGGATTATTTTTTATCAACTCATTTAAAGTGATGTTCTCAGGTGATAATGTTTGGTAAACAATTAAAGAATCAGAGCTATATCTACCAGCTCTTCCACTTAATTGATTATACAATTGAATATTCTTTTCAGTAGTTCTTAAATCGTAACCTCTTCCCGAAAAATCTGCATCAATTACAACTATGCAATTTAGTTTAGGAAAGTTAAAACCTTTTGAAATCATCTGAGTTCCAACTAAAATGTCTATTTGATTATTTCTGATTCTGTTAAACAGGGAATTCGTATGATCCTTTTTTTTCATATAATCACTTGAAAAAATTTCTATTTTGCTAGTTGGAAATAATTTACTTACTTCCTCATAAATTTTTTCAACACCTGGCCCGTACATTATAAAATCACAATTTTTTTCATCTTTACATTTATTAAATAATTTTTTTTCACAAGAACAATGATGACAGACAGCTTTGTTTTTAATTTTGTGGAATGTTAAATACATCGAGCAATTATTACAGATCTGTTTATGTCCGCAATTTTTACAAATTAAATATGGAGCATAACCTCTTCTGTTTAAAAAAAATAGAACTTGTTCCCCTTTCTCAAGAAATTTTTTAACAATTTCAATGCTCTCATCAGAAACAAAGCTATTTTTTATTTTTTTTAAATTTAAATTGACAATTTTTGTTTTTGGTAAAGGATAGTCGGCATATCTCTTATTAATTTTAAAATGTCTAAATCTTTTATTTTGAATATTATTAAAAGTTTCTATTGATGGTATGGCGCTGACTAAATGAATTGGTATTTTTTCAAAAGAAGCTCTCGCTATTGCCATATCTCTTGCATGATATATTACACCTTCATCTTGTTTGTAAGAGGTGTCATGTTCTTCATCAACAATTATAATTCCAAGTTTTTTAAAAGGTAAAAATAAAGAAGATCTTGCTCCAACGACTAATTTAATATTATTATTAATTATACCATTCCAAATAATTCTTTTATTTTTTGGCGTTATTTTTGAATGCCAAATTGCAGGTTCGAAACCAAAGAAATCATAGAACCTTGTCTTAAATTCATTAGTTAAAAAAATTTCAGGAAGCAAAACTAAAGCTTGTTTATTTTTAGCAATAATTTTTTTTATTCTTTCAAAATATACAAGTGTTTTACCTGAACCAGTTGTTCCCTGAAGGACAGAAACATCAAATCTATTATTTTTTGAATTTAAAAATTTTAAAGCATCATTTTGTTCTTGATTTAATTTAAATTTTTTTGCTTTGATTGCTTTAAGATCAAAATTTTTATCATTTTTAATAAATAAATTTTCATTACTTCCAATAACCATTTTAAGAACGAGCCCTACTGGTGTTACGTTGTACATCGCAAACCATTTCATAAAATTAATGAAATTTTTATTTAAAGAAATTTTCCCGATTTTTTTATGAATATTTTTAATTTTTATATCTTTTGGTGCAAAACTTTCGTCTGGCCACACAACACCAATCGCCTTTTCTTTCCCAAAAGGAACTTCAACGATATCACCTGGGGTTAATTTTTCTTTTTTTGTTTTGTATGTAAATGAAAAATTAAATATTTTAGGCAGCAATACTTGCGCTTTCATATTTTAATAGTAGTTGAATTTTTTTTTTTTAAAAATGAATTGGTCTTTTATCAACAGCTAAAGCGGCCTCTTTTATTGCCTCTGTGTGCGTTGGATGCGCATGGCAAGTTCTAGCTATATCCTCTGCACTAGCACCGAATTCCATAGCCAAAGCCATTTCTGCAATCATGTCTCCACAATGAGGGCCAATAATATGCACACCTAAAACTTTATCAGTCTCATTATCAGCTAATATTTTCACAAATCCCTCAGTTTCATTGTTAACTTTTGCTCTGGAGTTTGCAAGAAAAGGAAATTTACCGACTTTATAAGATTTTTTTTCCTCTTTTAGTTGTTCCTCAGTTTTACCTACCGTTGCTACTTCTGGTGAAGTATAAATTACCCCTGGTATTACATCATAGTTTACGTGACCAGCTTGGCCGGCCAATATTTCAGCTACTGCGATACCTTCTTCTTCTGCTTTATGGGCCAGCATCGGACCTTTTATAACATCTCCTATTGCGTATATATTTTTTATTGAAGTTTGTAATTTGGAGTTAACTTCAATTCTTCCTTTATTATCTTTTTTAATTCCAATTTTTGATAAATTAAGACCCTCTGTATAAGGTTTACGTCCAACTGAGACCAATACTTTATCAAATTCCAAAGTCTCATCTTTTGAACTTTTTAAGTCTGTATAATTAATTGATACACTTGACCCAGAAGACTCAACTTTGTTAACTCTTGAGTCCATTTTAAATTTAATTCCTTGTTTAATTAAAATTTTTTTAAATTCATTTGAAATTTCTTTATCCATTCCAGGAGTAATATGATCTAGATACTCTATTACAGTGACATCTGAGCCCAATCTTGACCACACCGAGCCCATTTCAAGACCTATGTAACCACCGCCGATTACGGCTAATTTTTTTGGTACACTTTTTAAAGATAATGCTCCTGTTGAAGAAATTATATTTTTTTCATCTATATTTATTCCAGGAAGCGAGGCGACAGATGAGCCCGTAGCTATGACAATATTTTTAGATTTATAATTTGATTTTTTATTATTTTCGTAAACTACAATGTCGTTTTTTGAAAAAAGAACTCCCTTTCCCTTTATATAAGTTACTTTATTTTTTTTAAATAAAAACTCTACTCCTTTTGTTAAGACTTGTACTGATTTATTTTTATTAGACATCATTTTATCTATATTTAACTTTAATCCTTCAATTTCTATTCCTTGATTGCTGAAATCTTTCTTGGCCTTTTGAAAATTTTCTGAAAGATTTAACAAGCTTTTAGAGGGAATGCAGCCAACGTTTAGACAGGTGCCGCCTAAAGTTCCTCTTGATTCTACACAAGCTGTTTTTAGACCGAGTTGAGCGGCTCTTATGGCACAAACATATCCACCTGGTCCGCCTCCAATTACAACTAAATCAAAACTCTCCATATTATATATTTAAAAATAATCTTTTTGGTTGTTCTAAAGATTCTTTTACAATTTTTAAAAATGATACAGCCTCTTTGCCATCAACTATTCTATGATCATAAGATAAAGCAAGATACATGATTGGCCTTACCACCACATTTCCATTGATTACTACAGCTCTTTGTACAATGTTATGCATCCCGAGCACTGCAGACTGTGGAGGATTTAAAATTGGTGTAGATAACATTGAGCCATAAATACCTCCATTTGTAATTGTAAATGTTCCTCCCTGCAAATCTTCTATGGTAATCTTTCCGTCTCTAGCTTTTTGTCCAAGACTACTTATATTTTTTTCTATATCAGCAAAAGACATCTCGTCAGTTTCTCTTAAGACTGGCACTACTAACCCTCTATCTGTGCCAACTGCAATGCTAATATTATAATAATTTTTATAAACTATTTCTTCTCCTTGTATTTCTGAGTTAATAGCCGGAAAGTTTTTTAAACCGATAACACAAGCTTTAACAAAGAAAGACATGAAACCCAATTTCACTCCGTAATTATCTTGGAATTCACCTTTGTATTCATTTCTCATAGCGATTACTTCACTCATGTCTACCTCATTGAAAGTTGTCAGCATGGCAGCATTTTCTTGAGCCTCTTTTAATCTTTTCGCTATAGTTAGTCTTAACCTTGTCATTTTTACTCTCTCTTCTGGACCATGTTTAATCTTTCTCTCAGAAGGCGCAGGCTTAGACCCCATTAGATCCATAATATCTTCTTTTAAAATTATTCCATTTTTGCCAGAGCCTTTGACTTTATCTAAATCAATTTTTGCTTCGTTAGCCATTTTCCTTGCTGCTGGTGAAACTTTTGTTTCTTTCGTTTTATTAAAAGCTTGTTTTGAAACTTTCTTTTCTTCGTGTATCTCCTCCAAAATTAAAGGTTCATCTTCAACTTGCTCATTTTCTAATTTTAGAACTTGTTGATCCATCAATGGCTTATTGATTTTTTTCTTTTGTTTATTATTTTTGTTCTCCTCAAATATTTTAGGTTCTTTTTTTGGTGGGCTATATGTCTTTGTTTCTTTGACTTCACTCAAATCGTTCGTATTTTTATTTATTATACCTAATAATGATCCTACATTTACAGTCTCACCTTCTTTAACCTCTATAGTGCCAAGAACTCCATTCGATGGAGCGGGTACTTCAACATTCACTTTATCAGTTTCTAACTCAACTATTGGTTCATCTGCTATTACTTTTTCTCCTTGAGATTTTAACCATTTTGAGACTGTTGCCTCGGTGACTGACTCGCCTAAAGTAGGTACTGTAATTTTTTCTGACATTAGTGTTTAAATATCTTTTCTAATATTTCTTTTTGTTGTGCAAGATGTTTGTTAGCATTTCCAGTCGCAGTAGTTGAAGAGGCTGATCTGCCTACATATTTTATGTTAATATCCTTAAAATTAATCATTTCTAAAGTTCTTTCAACGTAGTTTCTGACTGTATTCCACGCTCCCATATTTTTGGGCTCCTCTTGACACCATATAAATTTTGATTTTTTATACTTTTTTAACACTCTTGCTAAAGTTTTAACAGGGAATGGATAAAGTTGTTCTAATCTAACAAACACAATGTCATTCCTTTTTATCTTCTCTCTTTCTTCTATTAAATCGTAGTATATCTTTCCAGAGCACATTACTACTTTATTAATTTTATCATCTTTCTTTAAAGAAATTAAATTATTTTTTTTAACATAAGCATCATCCTCTAAAACTCTATGAAAAGAACTT
>CACIYA010000010.1 GCA_902590755.1 uncultured Pelagibacteraceae bacterium
AGAAAATAAATCCTCATTAAGCCAAATAGCTCCTTTTTCAGTTTTTCCCATTTTAGCTCCTGAAGATAATGTTATAAGTGGTGAGGTTAATCCAAAAGACTCTTTTTTTTCTAATCTTCTTATCAATTCAACACCGTTAACTATGTTCCCCCACTGATCTGAACCACCAATTTGCAGGCAGCAGTTTTTTGTTTTAAATAAATTGTAAAAATCATAGGCTTGTAAAATCATATAGTTAAATTCCATATAGCTTAAAGATTGTTCTCTCTCTAATCTTAATTTAACACTATCAAAAGTTAACATTTTATTTATTGTAAAATGACTTCCGATTTCTCTTAAAAATTTAATAAAATTTAATTTTGTAAGCCATTTCGCATTATCTACAAAAATAGGTTTCGTTTTTTTATTTTTATTGTTAAGTATCTTAAGAAATACTTTTTTTATTGATTTAATATTTTTTTTTATTTTTAGGGAATTTATAATCTTTCTTGTCGAGTCCTTCCCAGATGGGTCGCCAATTAAAGTGGTTCCGCCACCCATTAGAATAATTGGTTGGTGCCCATATTTTTGCATAAGTTTAAGTATCATTATTTGCAAAAGGCTTCCTACATGAAGGCTACTAGCTGTACAATCAAACCCTATATAACCAATAATTGATTTTTTACGAGTGATTTCTTCAAGTTCTTTCAAATTTGTGCATTGATTGAGATATCCACGCAGCTTCATTTCTTGTAAGAAATTAATTTTCATAGTGTATTTTACTTTTACAACTATTATACAAAATTTATTATAAATAAATAAAAATATGCATAAAAGGTATAAATCTTTGGGATTAATGAGTGGCACATCTGGAGATGGCGTAGACGCATCCATTATCGAATCTAATGGAGTAAATGAGTACGAATTAATTGAAGAGAAATACTTTGAGTATAAGCCAGAAATTTACAGAAATTTTCATAAATTAAAAGAAAATGTTAATAAATACGAAGATATTTCAAAATTGAAGACCGAACTTTCAGATTTGGAAAGGGACATCACAATTTTTCACTCAAAAATAATAAAAGAATTCGAAAATTCTCATTTAGATTTTTTAGTTGGTTTTCATGGACAAACAATTTACCACAACCCAAAAGAAAAAATATCGCAACAATTAGGTGACGGATACTTACTTCACCAATTAACAAAAAAAAAGATAATTTATAATTTCAGAAATAACGATATTTCCGATGGCGGCGAAGGCGCCCCATTAACGCCTATTTTTCACCAATTGATTGCAACACAAAAAAATTTTAAGCTTCCTGTTTGTTTCTTAAATATTGGAGGCATTTCAAATATAACACTAATAAATGAAGCAATTGGTTCTAATAATTTTTTTAGTAAAGATATTGGTCCGGGAAACTGTTTAATTGATAGCTGGGTTAGAAAAAATTCTGATAAGAAATTTGATAAGAATGGTGAACTAGCCTCTCAAGGGAAAATAAACGAAATCATTCTAGAAAATGCTCAAGAATTATTTCATAATAGACCAAACAAAAAACTGTCATATGACGTAAATGATTTTGATGTATCATTTGCAAGAGGTCTATCTTTAGAGGAAGGAGCCAGCACTTTAACTGAATTTAGTGCGGATATAATTTCAAATGAATTAAGAAATTATATTGATAGAGTAAATAATGAGGTAAAAGATATTTTATTGTGTGGCGGTGGCAGAAAAAATAAAATTTTGATAGAAAAGATTAGACAAAATCTTAAATCTAACTTCAATTTAGAAGATATCGACAATTATGGTTTAGATGGAGATTTTATTGAGTCTCAAGCTTTTGCCTTTTTAGCAATTAGAACTGTTTTAAATTTACCCTTAACATTTCCAAATACAACAGGTTGTTCTAAACCTTTAATAGGAGGAGAAATAATTTACACTTAAATCAAAGCAGTCTTTTCTTTGAGATATTTTTCAATTTCAATAGTCAACTCTTTTTCTTTATTTTTAAAAAAATGATTAGAATTTTTAATTTTAGAAAAAACTACTTCAACTCCTTTTTGACTCTTAATTCTATTATCTAATTCTGTAATGCTTTCTCTTGTTACTAATTCATCATTTTCACTATAAATCACTTGGCCAGATGTGGGACAGGGAGCTAAGAAAGAAAAATCATAAACGTTTGGCTGAGGTGAAACAGCTATAAAATTATTTACCTCGGGTCTTCTCATTATCAGCTGCATACATATTAAAGAACCAAAAGAAAAACCAGACACCCAACATTGACTGTAATCCAAATTCTGTCTTTCTATCCAATCTAAAGCTGCAGCAGCATCTGAAAGTTCTCCTTGACCGTTATCAAATACACCGTCACTTTTTCCAACTCCTCTAAAATTAACCTTTATTACTGAAAATCCATTTTCTAAAAAAATATTGTACATAATTTGAACTATTCGATTGTTCATTGTTCCGCCATATTGTGGATGCGGATGTAAAACTATTGCCACAGGCGAACCAAATTTTGGATTTTTATAATATTTTGCTTCAAGTCTTCCCGCCGGCCCAGGTATAAAAATTTCTAAACTTTTTGGTTTCATAGTTGATAATGATTATTATTTAAAAAAAAATTACAGATTTATAACACGTTTTTATGCGACAAATATTTTTTTTTAATCCTGACTAAATAGGTAGGAATTCAATTAAAACTATTGTATTACAGCACAATATTATGAAACTAACAAATAAAGGTAGATACGCTGTAATGGCGATGGCTGACTTAGCCTCTAATGCTAAAGACGGACCTATAAGTCTATCAGAGATATCTTTAAGACAAAATATTTCCTTAGCTTATTTAGAGCAAATTTTTATAAAACTGAAAAATAATAGACTGGTAAAAAGTTCCAGAGGAGCAAATGGAGGTTATATTCTTGATAGACCAGCGTCAGAAATAAAGTTATCAAATATCATATTTGCTGTGAACGAAGAGGTAAGAACTTTAAGTTGTAAAAAAAATTCTAAAAAGGGGTGTAACAATAAATCCATGAAATGTATTACTCATAATCTGTGGGATGAGTTGGACCAACACATCAATAGTTTTTTTGAAAAAGTAAAATTACAGGATTTAACTAAAATTAATTAAAATTATGAAAAAAGAAGAATATAAAAACCAAGAATATAAATACGGTTTCACAACTGAGATCGAAAATTTTAAAGCTCCAAAAGGACTTTCAGAAACTACTATAAGGTTTATTTCTAAGGTAAAAAAAGAACCTAAATGGATGCTTGATTGGAGATTAAAGGCATTTAACAGATTAAAGGTTTTGAAAGAGCCTAACTGGCAAAAACCAAAATATCCTAAAATTAATTATCAAGATTTGTATTATTATTCAGCTCCAAAAAGTATGAAAGACAAACCTAAAAGTTTAGACGAAGTAGATCCAAAACTTATAGAAACATATAGTAAACTTGGCATTCCTCTCAACGAACAAAAAAGATTAAGTGGCGTAGCAGTTGATGCAGTTTTTGACTCTGTTTCTGTAGCTACAACTTTTAAAGGAGAACTGGATAAAAAGGGGATAATTTTTTGTCCTATTTCTGAAGCTATTCAAAAACATCCAGATTTAGTAAAAAAATATCTAGGGTCTGTTATTCCTATTAGTGATCATTATTTCGCAACACTCAACTCAGCAGTATTTACAGATGGGTCTTTTGTTTACATTCCACCGAATACAAGATGCCCAATGGAACTTTCCACTTATTTTAGAATAAACGCGTCAGAAACAGGTCAATTCGAAAGAACTTTAATTATCGCAGATAAAGGTAGCTACGTAAGTTATTTAGAGGGTTGCACAGCTCCAATGAGAGACGAAAATCAATTACATGCAGCTAATGTAGAATTAGTTGCTTTAGATGACGCAGAAATAAAATATTCAACAGTTCAAAATTGGTATCCTGGTGACAAAGATGGGGTTGGTGGAATTTATAATTTTGTAACTAAGAGAGGTGCATGCAGAGGAAGAAATTCAAAAATTTCATGGACGCAAGTAGAGACTGGCTCTGCGATAACTTGGAAATACCCAAGTTGTATTTTACAAGGGGATAATTCTGTAGGTGAATTTTACTCAATTGCTATAACTAATAATCATCAGAAGGCAGACACTGGAACCAAAATGATTCACTTAGGTAAAAATACAAAGAGTAAAATCATTTCTAAAGGAATTTCTGCTGGACAAGCTGATAATACATATAGGGGATTAGTGGATATTGGAGCGAAGGCTAAAAATTCAAGGAATTATACTCAATGTGACTCACTATTGATGGGCAATAAATGTGGAGCACACACCGTTCCATATATAAAAAATAAAAACTCATCCTCGACAATTGAACATGAAGCTACGACATCAAAAATTAACGAGGACCAATTATTTTATTGCAATCAAAGAGGGCTAAACCAAGAAGAAGCAGTGAGTCTTATCGTAAATGGTTTCTGTAAAGAAGTATTACAGCAACTTCCCATGGAATTTGCAGTTGAAGCACAAAAATTAGTTTCTATTAGTTTAGAGGGGAGCGTTGGATAATGTTACAATTGCAAAATCTCAAGGCTTCAGTGAATGATAAGTCAATTTTGAATGGTTTAAACTTAGAAATTAAATCTGGAGAGGTTCATGCTATCATGGGGCCAAACGGATCAGGAAAAAGTACTTTAGCTAATATTTTATCTGGTAAAAGTGGATACGATGTAAGTGGCAGCTTAAAATATGAAGGCAAAAATTTACAGGATATTTCTATTGAAGAGCGCGCTCAAAAAGGAATTTTTTTAGCTTTTCAATATCCTTTAGAAATACCAGGTGTAAACACAACTAATTTTCTCAAAACTTCGTTAAATTCGATTAGAAAAGCTAAGGGTGAAAAAGAATTAGATACATTAAATCTTTTAAAATTAATTAAAGAAAAAGCTTCTGAATTGAACATCGATGAAAAATTTTTATCTAGGCAATTAAATGTTGGGTTCTCAGGAGGGGAAAAAAAGAAAAACGAAATACTTCAAATGAAACTTTTAGAGCCAAAATTAGCCATCTTAGATGAAACAGACTCAGGCTTAGATATAGATGCATTAAGAATTGTTGCTGATGGGGTAAACTCTCACAAAAACAAGAGTAATGCATTTCTAATTATTACGCATTATCAAAGACTGCTTGATTACATAAAACCAGATTTTATTCATGTATTGTCAAAAGGCAAAATTATTAAAACAGGATGTGCTGAATTAGGTCAAGAACTGGAGAAAACAGGTTATGAAAATTTAAAATAATGGAACAATTATTCAACATAGATTTTAAAAAAATTAACTCCTCAAATGATAAAGAGGCAGTAGATAGAAAAAAAAATTTTGAATTATTTTTAAAAGGAGGTCTCCCTAATAAAAAAAATGAAAATTGGAAATTTTCTGATCTTAATTATATAATTAGTAAGAACTTCAAAAATATCACAAACAACGATGACTACAAATTCAATGAAAAAATTGAGTCAATACACGACTTTGATCATAATAAAGTTATTATCGTAAACGGATCTTTGAAGTCTTACGATTTACATTTTGAAGAAAAAGAAAAAGTAAAAATTGAAACTTTAAAATCACTTGAAGGCTTTCATCATCAGTCAAAAAATAATCTTGATTATCTTAATAAAGCTTTATCTATTGGTGGGTTTAACTTAGAAGTTCAACAAAACTATAAATGTAAAAAACCAATTATTATTTATAATTATTTTAGTGCAAACTTAAATAACAAGATTATTAATAACTCAAATAAGATAAAAGTAAGTCAAAACTCCGAACTAACTTTAATCGAGTATAATATTTGTGAAAAAAGTAAATTTTTTAAAAATACCTTTGAAAAAATTAATATTGATAAAGGCGGAGTTTTAAAAAATATTATTTTACAAAAAACAAAATGTAACGGTTATTTTTATAAGAATATTTCTGGCACACAAAATTATAACTCAAGCTATCAAAATTTCATATTAAGCTCGGGACTTAAATTTAATAAAATTGAGATAGATATGATCTTGGAAAAAGAGAAGAGTAGCTGTCATATTTTATCTGGATTAAATTTGAGCAAAGAAGAACATCAGGAAATTAAAACCCAAATTAATCATCTAGCACCAAATTGTAAAAGTTATCAAAAAATAAAAAATGTTTTAGAAAATGATAGTAAGGGAGTTTATCAAGGAAAAATATTTGTTAAAGATATTGCTCAAAAAACTGATGCATATCAACTTAGCAAAGCTCTAATTTTAAATGACCAAGCTGAATTTAATGCTAAGCCAGAGTTAGAAATTTATGCTGATGATGTTAAATGTTCTCATGGGTCTTCTTCTGGTAGCATAGATGAGGAAGCTATACACTATTTAATGACTAGAGGAATTAAGTTAAGTGCAGCAAAAAAACTTTTGATAAAAGGTTTTCTTAATGAAATTTTTGACAACATACCTGAAGAGAAAATTAAAAATTTTTTAGAAAAAAGCGTAGCGGTACAGATTGATGAAATTCGATAATATAAAATTAAGATTTCCAATTTTTAAACAGAAGATCAAAGGCAAACCTTTAATTTACCTGGATAGCGCTAATTCTTCACAAAAACCAAAAGCAGTGATAGATGAGATGTCTAGATTTTATGAAACTGAATTTTCGAATGTAGGAAGAAGCGTACATACCTTGGCAGTTAAAGCAACAAACAAATTTGAGGAAACTAGAGATATAGTTAAATCTTATGTTAATGCTAAATATAGAGAAGAAATAATTTTTACAAAAGGAGCTACAGAGGCAATTAATTTAGTCGCTAGCACTTATGGAGAAAAATTTATTAAAGCAGGTGATGAAATTCTTGTGACTGAGTTAGAGCATCATTCAAATTATGTGCCTTGGCATTATTTAAGAAAAAAAAAAGGAGCAGTAATTAAATTTGCATCCGTAAATGATAACGGAGAAATAGATATCGATGAGTTTAAAAAACAAATTACTCAAAAAACTAAGATGATTGCTTTTACTCATATCTCGAATGTGACAGGAACCATTATGCCTATAAAAAAGGTTACAGATTTAGCAAAATCAAAAAATATTCCGGTTTTAATTGATGGGACTCAAGGCGCTCCTCACTCAGTTCTAGATGTGCAAGATTTAGGTTGTGATTTTTATGCTATTTCTTGTCATAAAATGTATGGTCCAAATGGGTTAGGTATTCTATATGCTAAAAAAAAATGGTTAGACGAATTACCTCCTTATCAAGGAGGCGGCGGAATGATTAATGAAGTAAAAAAAGATGAAATCACTTACGCCGACTCGCCTAATAAATTTGAAGCAGGAACAATGCAAACAGCAGAAGTAGTAGCTTTTGCCAAATCAATAAAATTTATACAAGATTTTGGAATAAAAAATATTGAAAAACATGAAAGTCAAATTCTTGAATATGGTTTAGAAAAATTAAGAAAAGACAATTCTGTCAAAATTATTGGCAATCCAAAAAATAGAGCATCTATAATTTCTTTCACAATAAAGGGAATTCATCCTCATGACATAGCAACAATTTTAGATGATGATGGTGTTGCAATTCGAGCTGGCCATCATTGTTGTCAAATTTTACATGATAAATTAGGTATCCCTGCTTCTGCAAGAGCTTCAATTGGAGTTTATAACAGTAAAGAAGATATTGATGTGCTAAGTGAATCAATTAAAAAATGTAAGAGAGTATTTCAGATTTAAATGGAACTAAAAGAATTATATCAAGAAATTATTTTAGATCACGCAAAGAATCCTAGGAACAAAGGTAAATGTGAAGGATATAATCATGATGCCAAAGCACATAATCCTCTTTGTGGAGATAAAGTCCATATTTATTTAAAATTAGACAAAGATAAAAACATTTCAGGTCTAAGTTTTGAAGGCGAGGGGTGTGCTATATCTTTGGCATCAGCGTCAATTCTTACAGATACTTTAAAAGGTAAAGATTTACAATTTTCAAAAAAAGTAACTGACGACTTTTTAGATATGTTAAAAAATAAATCAAAAATCACTTTGAACAGCTTATCAGAAGACCAAATAACAACAATATCCTCTCTATCAGGAGTTCAGGAATTTCCAATGAGAATCAAATGTGCTACTATGGCATGGCACACACTTCTATCGGCACTAGAAAAAAAAGGTTCAAAATAATAATGAGTAAGTTGAAAGAAAAAATTATTACTGAAATCAAAAAAATTTACGATCCAGAAATACCAGTTAATATTTATGAATTAGGTTTAATATATAAAATCGAAGTAAATAAGGAAAATAAAGTGATAATTGAAATGACACTAACTTCACCGAATTGTCCTGTAGCTGAAAGTTTGCCAAACTCAGTTAAAGAGAATATATTAAAAATCGAGGGAATAAATGATGTTGATTTAAAATTAGTTTGGGATCCTCCCTGGACAAAAGATAAAATGTCAGAAGCAGCAAAACTGGAATTGAATTTATGAGTGAGCAAGTTATAAAATTAAGTGACAACGCAGCTGATAGAATAAAACTTATTATGTCTAAAGCTGATAACTCTGCGGTAGGTGTAAGAGTTGGTGTAAAATCAGGTGGATGTGCTGGAATGTCTTACGTAATGGAATACGCAAAAGAAATAAAGCCTAATGAAGAAATAATAGAGGAAAAAGGAGTAAAAGTTTTTATAGATCCTAAAGCTATAATCTACCTATTGGGAACAGAGATGGATTTTAAAGAAGACAAATTTTCCTCTCAATTTGTTTTTAAAAATCCAAATGAAACTGAGCGTTGTGGTTGCGGAGAGTCTTTTAAAACTTAACCGCTATAATACATATCAAATTCAATAGGATGAGGTGTATGCTCGAAATTGTAGATCTCTTGAAACTTCAACTCTATGTAAGCGTCGATTTGGTCATCTGTAAAAACGCCACCTTCGGTTAAGAACTTTCTATCTTTATCAAGATTTTGCATAGCCTCTCTCAAAGAACCACAAACTGTGGGAAGTTTTTTTACTTCATCTTCAGATAATGAATATAAATCTTGATCAAATGGTTTACCAGGATCTATCTTGTTTTTAATTCCATCTATACCTGCCATCAACATAGATGCAAAAGTTAAGTAAGGGTTTCCAGCAGCATCAGGAAATCTTATTTCCATTCTTGCAGCTTTTGGATTCATTATAACTGGTATTCTACAAGAAGCAGATCTATTTCTAGCTGAGTAAGCTAAGATAACAGGCGCCTCAAATCCCGGAATTAATCTTTTATAACTATTTGTTGTCGCATTAGCAAATGCGTTTATTGCCCTAGCATGTTTTAAAATTCCACCAATATAATAAAGTGCTTCTTTTGATAGTCCGGCGTATTCTTTTCCCATAAATAGTGGAGTGCTGCCTTTCCAAATTGATTGGTGGCAATGCATACCAGATCCATTATCTCCCTTGACTGGTTTAGGCATAAAAGTTGCAGTTTTTCCGAATGAATGAGTAACCATTTGAACAGCATACTTATATAATTGCACATTATCCGCCTGGTTAGTTAAAGTA
Organism: uncultured Pelagibacteraceae bacterium; assembly: GCA_902590755.1. Lineage (GTDB taxonomy): Bacteria > Pseudomonadota > Alphaproteobacteria > Pelagibacterales > Pelagibacteraceae > Pelagilacustribacter. Next base: position 9,553 of record CACIYA010000010.1, read on the forward strand.
CCAAAGTACATTCCTAACTCATGCTGACTGGGAGCAACTTCATGGTGATGCTTTTCAACTTTGACACCCATGTCTTTAAGAGCTTTTAAATATTCACCTCTCATATCTTGCGCACTGTCTACTGGTGGAACTGGAAAATATCCACCTTTAACTCCTGGTCTATGTCCCATATTTCCATTCTCATATTCTTTTCCAGTATTGTAAGGACCTTCTGAACTATCGATTTTAAAACTAGTCTCATTCATATCATTTTTAAATCTCACATCGTCAAAAACAAAAAATTCTGGTTCTGGTCCAAAAAATGATTTATCTCCAATACCTGTTTTTTTTAAATAAGCTTCTGCTTTTTTCGCTGTTCCTCTAGGATCTCTCTCATAAGGATCTTTTTTAACTGCATCTAAAATATCGCAAAAAATATTTAGAGTCGTGTGTGAATTAAATGGATCTACAATAGGTCTATCCAGATCAGGTTTCAAAATCATATCCGACTCGTTTATTGCCTTCCAACCTGCTATTGATGAGCCATCAAAAAACACTCCTTTTTCCAACATCTCTTGATCAACAACTGTTGCGTCCATAGTCAAATGTTGCAACTTACCTTTGGGATCAGTAAATCTAAGATCCACAAATTCTACTTGCTTATCTTTCATTAGTTTTAGAACGTCTTTTGAACTCATTTTGCTCCTTAAAATTTATTAATTAGTTTTAATTTCGAACTGAACATATATAAGGGTGTTTTTTAAAGTATAATTAAAAATTTATATCAGCTATGCAAATATCACATGAATACAATTTTAAGTCGAAATGAGAGAAGCTAATACTTACGATTTATCTCTTTTGGTGCTTTTGGCTATTATATGGGGCTCATCATTTTTTAACATTAAAATAGCAACTTACTCTTACGATCCAATCACTCTTGCGCTTGTAAGAGTTTTTTTTGCTAGTATCCCCTTGTTATTTTTATGTAAAATTAAAAATATTAAAATTAGTGCTTTTTCTAAAAATTGGAATTGGTATGCTCTTATCGGATTATGCAACATTGCTATACCATTTGTTTTAATAGCAATTGGTACTTCTAAAATTAATAGTTATTTAGCAGCCATTCTAATGAGTACAACTCCTCTTAGTGGTTCAATACTTGCACATTTTTTTACTAAGGATGAAAAACTATCTTTTTTAAAAACATTAGGAGTATTAATTGGATTCAGCGGAGTCGTTCTTTTGTTTTTTGACAAAGTAATAATAAATAGCAGTAATTATATTTATGCTTTAGTAACGATTTTAGGATCGACTTTTTATTGTATTGGAGGATTATTAACTTTAAAATTAAAAAACGAAAAAAATGAGAATGTGACAACATCAACAACTTTATGGTCTGTTATCTTCCTTCTGCCTTGCTCATTACTATTAGAGACTCCTTGGAATTCTAACCCAACTTTTGCCTCAACATTGTCATTGCTGTATCTTGGAGTTATTGCCACAGGATTTGCGTGGTTAATCAGATTTAGAATTTTAACCGTTAATGGTTTAGTTTTTCAAACTCAAGTAGCGTATTTAATTCCTATTTTTGGAATTATTTTTGGTTATTTTTTAATGAATGAGACAATTACATGGAAAGTTTTAATATCATTATTTATAATATTATTTGGTATATATATATTTAAAAAAAATAATAAGGTGCTAAAAAATTAAATGGGAACAGAGTCAATAGAAGCAAGTTTTCTGTCAATTTTTGCTCTAATAACTTTCTTTATTTTTTTAATTATCAGCAAATACTCATTCAAAATAAAAAATGGTGATTTATTAGATACGAATTTTTCAAAACCACAAGCTTTTCATGAAAATCCGGTATCTAGGAGTGGAGGAATTGCTTCAATTTTATCTCTATGTGTATTTTTTTACATTTATAATTTATTGTATTCAGAAATTTTATACAATTATATTTATATGTCTTTATCTATGTTTTTAATTGGTTTTTTAGATGATTTAAGATTGTACATTAAGCCCAAAAATAGATTAATTTTGATGATCTTATCTCTTTTTATTTTAGTATATTTTTTGCCAATTAATCTTTTTCACGTTGATATACCTATTTTATCTTACTTACTTGAAAATAAACTATTCTCATCAATCTTTGTATTAATATGTTTTCTATTTATAATTAATGGAGCAAATCTAATTGATGGATTTAATGGATTGCTTACATTTAATTTAATTATTATTAATTTTATTTTAACTTTTTTAAACATGAGTAATGGCAACTTTGAATTTTCCTTAATTTTAATCGCTCAAATTATAATTTTATTAGTTTTTTTATTATTTAATTTTCCAAAAGCAAAGATCTTCCTAGGAGATAGTGGGGCTTATTTATTTGGTGCACTTACAGCTTTGAATACAGTTACTACAAATAATTTAATAGCTAATATTTCATCCCTCTTTTTTTGCAGTTTGTTATTTTACCCTTTTTTTGAAGTATTCTTTTCATTTTTAAGAAAAATATATCAAAGAAAGTCACCACTATACCCTGATAAGGAACATCTACATATGTTAAGCTATCTTTTGATAGCTTCTAAATACGGGAAGCTTAGAGCAGATTATTTAAATTCTCTTTTTATAAATTTTTTCTATTTAATTTTAGTGCTCCCAGGCTTGATTTTGATAGACAATGCAATTTTTAGTAGATATTGGTTTTTTATCTTATTATTAATTTATTTAATAATTTATTCTAGACTTTACCGTTTAACAAAAAATTAAATTGATATATAAAGCAACGACTAAGTTAAGGGCAAGTGGCGGAATTGGTATACGCGCTGGTCTTAGAAACCAGTGCCGCAAGGCTTAAGAGTTCGAGTCTCTTCTTGCCCACCAAAATTTATGAAAATTGAATTACAATCACAAAAAGGTTTAAGAAAAGTCTTATCCATAGTTATTGATAAAAAAACAATACAATTAAAAATGGACGAAAGACTCACTGAATTACAAAAAGAAGTATCACTCAAAGGTTTTAGACCAGGAAAAGTACCTTCATCAGTAATAAAAAGTCAATTTGGAAAATCAATTTATGGAGAAGTAATAGATAAAATTTTAAGAGAGACGTCTTCTAAAGCAATATCTGAAAAAAAATTAAAAGTTGCTGGTCAACCTAAAATAGATTTAAAGCAATTTGGGGAAGGAAAAGATTTAAATTACGAACTACAAATCGATTGTTTACCAGATATAAAGTTTAAACCCTTAGAAAAGATTAAAGCAACTCAATATAAAATTAAAATTGAAAAAAAGATTATTGATGAAAAGCTTAAAGAATTAGCTAATCAAAATAAGCAGTATGAGGATAGAAGCATTAAAGAAAAATCAATTACTGGAGACCAAGTTGAGTTTGATTATTCGGCAACTGTTAACGGTAAAAAATTCGACGGTAGTGAGGGAAAAGGGGTTAAAATTGAATTAGGGAAAAACTTATTTTTAAAAAATTTTGATGATCAATTGATAGGAGTAAAAAAAAATGAAAATAAAATTGTTAATACGATCATGCCACCAAACCATCCTAAAAAAGAATTAGCAAACAAAGAAGCCAAATTTGAATGTAAGATTTTAAGTGTAAAAAAATCTATTAAAGGTAAGATCGATGACAATTTTGCAAAATTAATGGGTGCTAAAAATTTAGCTGATTTACAAACTTTAATTGAAAAACAAATATCGAGTCAATATAGCCAAGCACTAAACTCTATTACGAAAAAAGAAATTCTAGATCAAATAGAAAAAAACCATGATTTAGATTTACCTAAAAATTTAGTTGAACAAGAAATATTGCTGATGTCAAAAAATTTAAAACCAGAAGAAAAAGAAAAACATAAAATTAACAATGAAAAGATTGCAAGATCAAGAATTAAACTTGGATTACTTTTGAATGAATTTGGTGAAAAAAATGGTCTAAAAGTATCTGATGAAGAAGTTCGTGGGGAAGTCCAAAAACAAATTAAACGTATGCCTGGTCAGGAAAAAATGGTTTTAGAATATTACAAAAATAATCCTAGTGCATCTCAAAGTTTAAAAGGATCCATGTATGAAGAAAAGATATTAGAATTAATAAAAACAAAAATCAAACTTGCTACTAAAGAAATTGAAACTAAGGAGGCAGAAAAAATTATTTCCGAATTTAATAAACAAAATGTAGACAATCAATCAGAAACAAAAACTAAATCTTCTAATAAAGTAAAGGCAAAAACAAAAAAAATTAGTAAAAAGTAATCAATAGATGTATAAAAGCTTAAATGAGTCGCGAATTAAATGAAAAAATGAATAGCTTAATTCCAATGGTAGTTGAGCAGACTAGCAAAGGTGAGAGAGCATATGATATATATTCAAGGTTACTCAAAGAGAGAATTGTTTTTTTAGTTGGACCAGTTAATGATGCCGTTGCTTCCTTAGTCACAGCCCAACTTTTGTTTTTGGAATCAGAAAATCCCAACAAAGAAATTAATTTTTATATAAACAGTCCTGGAGGTTTAGTTACTGCAGGTCTAGGAATTTATGATACTATGCAATACATTAATTCACCAGTTTCTACCTTGTGTATTGGCCAAGCATCTTCAATGGGTTCATTTCTCTTAGCAGCTGGAGAAAAAGGAAAGAGATATTCTTTACCTAACTCCAGAATTATGGTTCACCAACCATCTGCTGGATTCCAAGGACAGGCAACCGACATACAAATTCACGCAAAAGAAATTATGTCTCTAAAGGAAAGATTAAACAAAATCTATTCTAAGCACACAGGAAAATCTGTAAATGAAATATCTGAGGCCTTAGAGCGAGATAATTTTATGACAGCAGAAGAGGCCAAAAAATTTGGTTTAATTGACTCTGTTGTGGAAAAAAGAAAATAAATAACAAGATATAGTTTCACTTACAACTTCAGCTTGATAAGCATTTTACAGAGTTTATATTAGTAATATTGATTCGTTATGAGTGAAAAAAATAACAAAAATATTTTATATTGTTCCTTCTGCGGAAAAAGCCAACACGAAGTAAGAAAACTGATTGCTGGTCCTACGGTATTTATTTGTGATGAATGCGTGGAGCTTTGTATGGATATTATAAAAGAGGAAAATAAAAGCTCTTTGGTGAAGCATCAAGATGGCGTTCCCTCCCCCAAAGAAATTTGCAATGTTTTGGATGATTACGTAATCAGTCAAAAACTTGCTAAAGAAATTTTATCAGTAGCTGTTCACAATCATTATAAAAGATTAAATCATGAAACAAAAAATAATAAGGATGTTGAACTCTCAAAATCAAATATTTTATTAGTTGGCCCCACTGGATGTGGAAAAACATTACTTGCCCAAACTTTAGCAAGGATACTTGACGTTCCTTTTACTATGGCTGACGCTACAACTTTAACAGAGGCAGGATATGTTGGTGAAGATGTTGAAAATATAATATTAAAATTATTACAAGCAGCTGACTACAACGTTGAGAAAGCTCAAAGAGGTATTGTTTATATTGATGAAGTTGATAAGATTAGTAGAAAGTCTGAGAACCCATCAATAACAAGAGACGTTTCTGGTGAAGGTGTACAGCAAGCATTGTTAAAAATAATGGAGGGAACAATTGCTAGTGTTCCACCGCAAGGCGGTAGGAAGCATCCTCAACAAGAATTTTTACAAGTTGATACCACAAATATCCTATTTATATGTGGTGGAGCTTTTGCAGGATTAGATAAGTTGATAGATAGCAGAGGCAAAGGTAGCTCAATAGGTTTTGGAGCAAAAGTTAAAACTTACAAAGAGCAGCCCTTATCTGAAATTATGAAGTTGTTAGAACCAGAAGATTTAATTAAATATGGTTTAATACCAGAATTTATCGGTAGAATGCCAATTATTGCTACCTTAGATGATTTGGATGAAAAAGCATTAATTCAAATTCTTAAAGAACCAAAAAATTCGCTTATAAAACAATATCAAAGACTTTTTGAATTCGAAGATGTTAAACTTGAATTTAATGAAGATGCTATTAGAGAAATAGCTAAAAAAGCTATTTTCAAAAAAACAGGTGCCAGAGGGTTAAGGTCTATATTAGAAAATATTCTTTTAAAAACTATGTTTGAACTTCCTGATATGGAAAATGTTGTTAAAGTAACAGTCGATAGTTCTGCAGTGAAAGGTTCATCAGAGCCCATTGTCACATATGGAAAAAAATCATCAACATCAGTGGCTTAAAACAAATTTATCTCCTTGAAATTGTTGTAATTATTGCCATATTATAATTAATGAAAACAACATATTTAAAACCTCTTTTACCATTGAGAGACATAGTCATCTTTCCATCAATGGTGGTCCCTTTATTTGTTGGTAGAGAGAAATCCATAAAAGCCCTTCAAGAAGTGATGAAGTCTGATAAATCGATTGTGCTCGTAACTCAAAAAAATTCAGAAATTGATGATCCTAATTCAAAAGATTTATTTCAATATGGTTGCTTAAGCAAAGTTTTACAATTATTAAAACTTCCTGATGGCACAGTAAAAGTTTTAGTAGAGGGAGAAAAAAGAGTTAAGATAGTAAATTACGAAGAAAAAAATGAAAAATATTTAAATTGCGAAGTTGAAATAGCAGAAGATCAAAATGTAACAAAAGATTTAGATCAGTTAGCTTTAGGGTTGATTAAAAAATTTGAAAGACTGCAATTATTAAACAAAAAAGAAATAAATGACACATCAATTAATTTAAAAAATCTTAAAAGCCCTTCAATAATAGCAAATAATATTTCAGCAAATTTAAATATTCAGATATTTGAAAAGCAAGAGCTACTTGAAATTACTGACTTAAAGAAAAGATTGGAAAAAATTCACTCGTATATAGAAAAAGAGACAAGCGTCTTGTCAGTTGAGAAAAAAATTCGAGGAAGAGTCAAAAATCAAATGGAAAAAACTCAAAGAGAGTATTATTTAAATGAACAATTGAAAGCCATACAGAAAGAGCTTGGCGAAATAGATGAAGGAAAAGATGAGCTATCAAGTCTGTCAAAAGCTATCGCAGATGCAAAAATGCCAAAGCTTGCAAAAGAAAAATGTTTATCTGAATTAAAAAAACTTAAATCTATGAGCCCAATGTCCGCTGAAGCAACAGTTGTTAGAAATTATCTAGATTGGATGACAGAGCTGCCATGGTCAAATAAATCTAAAATTAATACTGATTTAAATGAAGCTCAAAAAATATTAGATGAAGATCATTATGGTCTAGAAAAGGTCAAAGAGAGAATTATTGAATTTTTGGCAGTTCAAAAAAGAATTCAAAAAATGAAAGGCCCGATATTATGTTTAGTTGGACCCCCAGGTGTAGGTAAAACTTCATTAGGAAAATCTATAGCTAAAGCCACGAACAGGAAATTTATAAGAATTTCTTTAGGTGGAATAAGAGATGAGGCTGAGATTAGGGGCCACAGGAGAACTTACATCGGTTCCTTACCAGGAAAGATTATTCAAATGATGAAAAAAGCTGGGACGAAAAATCCATTATTTTTATTAGATGAAATCGATAAAGTGGGAAATGATTATAGAGGCGATCCTTCATCTGCATTGCTTGAAGCATTAGATCCTGAGCAAAATAAAGATTTTAATGATCATTATTTAGAAGTTGATTATGACCTGTCTGATGTAATGTTTGTTACCACTGCTAACACATTAAATATTTTACCTCCTTTACTGGACAGAATGGAAGTAATTAGACTGTCGGGTTATACTGAGGATGAAAAAGTAAATATTTCCGAAAAATTTTTAATTCCTAATCAGAGTAAAAATAATGGTTTAAAGTCGGGAGAATGGTCTTTAGATGAAAAGATCATAAGACAAATTGTTAGACATTATACTAGAGAGTCAGGGGTGAGAAACCTAGAAAGGGAAATATCAAAAATTGCAAGAAAACTTGTCAAAAAGATTGATAATAATGAGAAAGTTAATAATCCAATTAATGATAATGATTTGAAAGATTTATTAGGAGTTCAAAAATTCAATTACGGTGAAATAGAAGAAGAAAATAGAGTCGGAGTAGTGACGGGATTAGCTTGGACTGAAGTTGGTGGAGAAATTTTAAAAATAGAGTCTGTAATTATGCCTGGGAAAGGAAAAATGCAAATTACTGGTAAACTTGGAGATGTAATGCAGGAGTCAGTAAAAGCTGCAAAATCCTATATAAGATCTAAAAGCTTAGATTTTGGAATAATTCCACCGATTTTTGACAAAAAAGATTTTCATATTCACGTGCCAGAAGGTGCTACACCTAAAGATGGACCTTCAGCCGGAGTAGGCATGGTAACCTCAATCATTTCAGCAATTACTGAAATACCAGTTGATAAAAAAGTTGCAATGACAGGTGAAATAACATTAAGAGGATTGGTTTTACCAATTGGAGGTTTAAAAGAAAAACTTCTAGCTGCTCATAGAGCTGGCATTAAAAAAGTTTTAATTCCAGTAGAAAATAAAAAAGATTTGATCGAGGTGCCTAAAACAATTTTAGACTCAATGGAAATAATTACTGTTAAAAACGTAGACGAAGTTTTAAAAGTGGCCTTAACTAAACCTTTCAAAAGAGTTGAATGGGTAGATGTAAATCAAATTTCGAAAAAAGATAAACAAAAAGAGGAAATTAGCACTCATTAAAAATAGATTTATCAAGTTAATTTATTTTTTGAGAAATGAAGCTATCCCTATTTTTTTACCCTCTATCTTACAAGATGAGGCATGAAGGTGAGATCTATCAAATATGAGTATTGAACCAAGTTCCCATTCATAAATTAATTCAACTTCTAATCCAGCTAAATTTTCAATTTTTTCATGTGCTAAGTATTCTTTATGTATATTTGAGTCAAATGGTTTTTTACCGTATAAGTTAAGGTGTTCAGAAGATCTTTTATTTTGACCATATTTTAAATTTTGAATTTTTAGTTCTTCTGGATCAATAGTAAAATTAGTAGAAGTTTTATAATATCTGTTTTTAAAAATAATTGTGCTACCAACAGGAGTGAGTGGTATTAAAATTTGCTTAAATATTTGTGTGCTTAAATCGAAACCAGAGTCCACGTGAAGTCCTATTGGAGCATAACTTTCTTGAATAAGTCCCAATATTTCTTCTCCATCATCTGTCTTTAAATTATCCAATTTAAAATCACCAATTTCATTTTTAATTCTTTGATAAAATTTTTTTTCTAGTTCTTTATCATATCCTTGAAGCCATCTTTTTTTTACAACATTTTGTTTTTTATTATGTACAGTAGTTGGCAGGTTTTCATAAAGTTTCAAAAATTGATTTATTTCATCTTTATTAAATAAATTCTTAACAACTTTTGGTGGGCTTTCGTTAGTTTCAACTTTTCTAATTTCTCTCATTTTAATTATCAAACCAAGATTTGTATTTAAGTTTATTGTTTATTAAATAATCTGGCAAAAGTACATGTTCTACTCTCTTTAAATCTATAGCCACATTCCACTTATTGCTTGTTTTATCTACATTGTGATCATAAAGAACTTTTTTTTTGCCTATTATATTTTGAATTTTGTTAACATCTAGACCACTTTCTTTATACTCTACATGATGCCCAAAATTCATAAATTTAAAATGCAACTCTTTTGGTGATCTCATATTAGTAAAATGCCAACCTCCGTCTTTAATAAACTTTAGGTTAGAATATTTCTTTTTTGAGAAAAAAGTATCTATTCTCCACTTTGGATAATTCTTAGGTTTAATATCTCTCAACCATTGAGCATTTACAAAATTCATCTTTTGAGTAGCTTTTGATCCATGCCACTTAAATCCATCGTATACTAAATCAAATTTGTAGTAGAACATTTTTTGTTCAAAAATAAGTATATTATTTTTTATTTCCTCACTTTTAAAAGAATTTAATTTTGGAATTTCGTCCACATCACTTACAATTATCAAATCATTTTCTTCTGCGCTTTTTAAACCCTCAGATATTTTGTTTCTTTGATTATGTTCAATTTTAAGAGTATTATCTATAGTTCTATTAGCTTTATCTTTTTCTTTTTGTTTTTCGATATCGTATAACCCATCAGGCAATTCATCTACTAATATATAAATAATTTTATCTTTAAATTTTTTAAAGTTTTTTATATCAAAATTCTGTCTTTTTTTTTGACCGCTATGTAAAAATAAATTCTCAACAATTACAAATTTGTGAACATGTTTATCTAAGATATTTAATCTTAGATCAAGCATCATATTTTCATCAAAGAACTGAAAACAATCATAAATTTTCATGATAATTGAGTTATAGTAAAATATATTGTAAGTAAATATATAAATCATATGAGAAAAAAAATCATTATAACAGGTGGGCTTGGTTATATAGGAACTGAGCTTTGCAAGATTTATTCAGGTGTAAGCTGGCACCATCATATAATTGTTCTTGATAACAGATTCATTTCAGAGAGAGTAAATCAAATAAGAAATTGGAATATGGAATTTATTCATGGCGATATTTTGGATAAAGACCTAGTCAATAAATATTTTAAAAATGCTGATGTAGTTCATCACTTAGCCGGAGTAACTTCAGTGCCAAGAATAAAAAGTGAGTCCTCTAAAGAACAAGATGATAAAATAAAATTAGTGGCTGAAGAAGGCACGCAAAATATTTTAAATGCAATAAGCAATGAATGTAAATTAATTTTTCCTTCTACACATGTAGTTTATGAAGGTATATCCGAGGTTAGAAAGGATATAAAAGAAGACGAGGCTACCCAGCCAGTTTTATCATACTCATCGTCTAAAGCAGCAAACGAAAAGCAATTAAGAGACTCTGGTAAAAATTATGTAATTTTAAGATTGGGATCTGTGTATGGATACTCAAATGATACAATGCGTATTGATATCATGCCAAATTTATTTTCAAAAATTGCCTCTCAAAATGGAACTTTAAAATTATTTGCAGCTGGAAGACAAATTAAAAGTATGGTTCCACTTGTTGATGTAGCAAGATGCTTTAAGTTTATTGAAGAAAGCGATCACATAAAATCTGAATTATTCAATATCACAAAAGACACTTTAACCGTAAAAGAGGTAGCACAAATTTGTAAAAAACATAATCCAAAAATTCAATTAAGAGAGACTAATGATGAAATTCCAAATCTTGGTTTCTCATTATCAAATAAGAAGATATTGAAAACAGGGTTTAAATTTCTTTACAATATTGATCAGAATATAAAAGAGATGATTGATAAGTGGTCAAAACAAAATTTAATAAAAGATCTTGAGCATGTAAGAGACGGTGAGAATATTTTTGTTGATAAAAGAGGAAAAATTAGTAACCACGAGCTTACAGAGCCAATTAATTTAATTGGACTAATTGATTCCAAAAGGGGGACTATCAGGGCAAACCATTATCATCCTCAACAAGAGCAAAAATGTTTATTCACAAAAGGCCAAATTATAGAAATATTCCAAGATATAGTTAATCCTGAAGCTCCAAAAATAACTCAGGTGGTGAATGCCGGTCAGCTGTCAGTTATTAAACCCAACGTGGCTCACACAATGGTTTTTACAAAAGATACCACTTTTTTAAATCTAGTAAGAGGAGAGAGAGACCATGAAAATTATGGAATTACTCATACTGTAAAACACGTTTTTGTAGATGAAAAAGAAAAAGATTTATTGTTATCTTGTTACAAATTTAATTGTAGATCTTGTGGCAATACAAATTTAAAAAGAGTTGTGTCTTTAGGTTATCAACCGTTAGCAAATAATCTTCTTGATAAACAAAATGACAAATGTGAATTGTATCCTCTTGAAGTAAATTATTGTGAAAATTGTCACAATTGCCAACTATCTGTCTCTGTTGATCCCAAAAAAATGTTTTCTAATTATCTTTATACTTCATCAACTTCACGTGTATTTCGAGAACATTTTATTAAAGCATCAAAAAAATATATTAAAGATTTAAAACTAAATAAAAAAAAATCTTATATAATTGATATAGGAAGCAATGATGGCGTAGCATTAAAACCATTTCTAGATCAGGGATTTAAAAAAATACTCGGGATTGAACCAGCAAAAAATTTAGCTAAATTAGCAAATAAAAATAAAATCAAAACGTTCAATGGTTTCTTAGATAATCAGAATATAAAAAAAATAAAAAAAGGTGCAGATCTTATTTTAGCTTCAAATGTTTTTGCACACTCTGACAAATTACAAGAAATGGCTGAGTGCATGTTAAAATTATTAAACAAACGTGGGACAATTATTATTGAGGTTCAATATTTAATGAATACGTTAAGAGATCTTACATTTGATAATATTTATCATGAACACTACAACTATTGGTCTCTTACATCTTTAAATAATTTTTTTAAAAAATTTGATAGCATAATATTTAGAGCTGAAAAAGTTGATACTCATGGTGGTTCAATAAGAGTTTATATTAAAAAAGACAAAAAAACTAAGATTGAAAAAAGTGTAAAGCAAATTCTTAAAGAAGAAGAAAAATTTGGAATAAAAAAATTTGAAACATACAAAAAATTTGGTGAAAAAGTTTATAAAGTGAGAGAAAATGTAAGAATAAATATAAAAAAACTCAAAAATAATAATAAAACAATTATAGGTTATGGAGCTCCAGCAAAAGCTACTACTGCTTTAAATTTTTTTGGTATTTCAAAAGAAATAGATTTTATTGTAGAAGACAACAAGTTAAAACATAATAAATTTATTCCAGGAGTAAAGATTCCAATAAAAGAAAAGTCACAAATTAAGAATAAAAAAAATACAATAGTTGTTTTAGCATGGAACTTTTATAAAGATATTATTGAAAATAATTCTGAACTCTCAGAAAATTTTATAAATATTAAAGATTTAGAATCTAATAATTTGTTATAAGATTTTTCCAAATTTCAAAAATATTTCTGATACTTTCGAAGAAATAATCTAAATAATATTCGGACGCCGGAATATTTGAAACTATAAATCCTTGCGAAAAATATAAAATACGTGAAAAGGCAATTACGAAGAAAATAAATAAAATTAGCGAGTTGTAAAATCCAAAAGAAATCTTATCTTTCTCTTTTTCTTTTGAGCTAATTTTTTTTACAGCTGATGAATCGTTAATTTTGATACCATGTTTTTTTGCTAAATATTCGGGTGAATACAAACTAATTTCTCTCGTTTTTTTGGGAGAAGTTTTTTTTGTTTTTGTAATTTTTTGAATATTTTTTTGTACCGGCTTAGGTCTTGAAGCTAATTTTTGAGGTCGAAAACTTTGTTGAGTTTTTTTAGCCTTTTCTGTAGGAAATTGTTTCCATTTATTTCCACATGAGCCGCATTGGACCATTCTTCCAGACGCTGTTATTGCGCTATCAGGAACAACAAATTTTTTACCGCATGAATTACAAGTTAAAATCATAAAATTCAATAATACTGCTATTTATATAAATTACACTAGAATTTAAATACTTTTTTACTTTATAAAATTTTTATTGTATATCTCGGTTTTATTTAATTTGGGCGGTTAGCTCAGTTGGTAGAGCATCTCGTTTACACCGAGAGGGTCATAGGTTCGAGTCCTTTACCGCCCACCATTAAATAAGGGGGTGTAGCTCAGCTTGGTTAGAGCGCCTGCCTGTCACGCAGGAGGTCGCGGGTTCGAGTCCCGTCACTCCCGCCATTAGTTGATAATGATTTTCATCTAGAAAGTTATAAATCAACCCTTATCGATCAACAAAAATGCTTCCTTCTGTCCTGTACTCTTTAGTGATAAATGTTATAAGTAATAGTTATTAATATAAGAATCCTTAAACTTCGGTATTAAGGTAGGTATTAATAAAAAACATGATTTATAATTTTTTATCAGAATATTTATCAATATTAATTTTTCTATTTATAGCCTTATTTTTAAGTATAGGTTTTGTTGTAGCTAATTTTTTAGCTTCTCCATCTAACCCTGATCCAGAAAAACTCTCAGCATATGAGTGTGGATTTGAGGCATTCGATGACTCAAGAATGGAATTTGATGTTAGATTTTATTTAGTTGCAATATTATTTATTATATTTGACTTAGAGATCGCATTTCTTTTTCCTTGGGCTATTTCTTTAGGAAGCATTGGCATATTAGGTTTTTGGTCAATGATGATTTTTTTAGCTATTTTGACAATAGGATTTATTTATGAGTGGAAAAAAGGGGCTTTAGAATGGGAGTAAAATTTAATCTTAATCCTCAAAAAGAAAAACAAATTCCCGACGAGTTTAAAGAGTTAGCAAAAAATTTTGCTGAAAAAGGATTTATTACAACTTCATCAGAAAATTTAATAAATTGGGCTAGAACAGGATCGCTTCATTGGATGACATTTGGCTTAGCTTGTTGTGCAGTTGAGATGATGCAAACTTCTATGCCAAGATATGACTTAGAAAGATTTGGCGCCGCTCCAAGAGCTTCCCCAAGACAATCTGACGTCATGATTGTTGCTGGAACATTAACAAATAAAATGGCACCCGCTTTAAGAAAAGTTTATGATCAAATGCCAGAACCAAGGTATGTAGTTTCAATGGGAAGCTGCGCAAATGGTGGGGGTTATTATCATTATTCTTATTCTGTAGTGAGAGGATGTGATAAAATTGTTCCCGTTGACATTTATATCCCTGGCTGTCCACCTTCAGCTGAAGCATTACTTTACGGTATTTTACAGTTACAAAAAAAAATTAGAAGAGAAGGTAACGTTCAGAGATAAAATTTATGATTGAAAATTTAAAAAACTTAGAAAAATTGATTAGCGCTGAACTTTCGAGCAGAATTTTAAAGTCAGAAATAGAAAATGATGAACTAATCATTGAGATTAACGATAATAATTTAATTGAAGTTGTTCAGTTCTTAAAATCAAACTTTCAATGTAAATTTAGGCAACTCATTGATATTGCTGGTGTCGATTACCCTGATGAAGAAAAACGCTTCAAGTTAGTTTATCTTTTTCTATCTCACGAAAAAAATACTCGTATAAAACTTTCAATGAGTTTTGAGACAGATAAGATTATTAACTCTATAACAAAAATTTTTCCATCGGCTAATTGGATGGAAAGAGAAGTTTTTGATATGTACGGTATTAAGTTTAAGAACCACCCGGATTTAAGAAGAATATTAACAGATTATGGTTTCAAAGGTCATCCTCTCAGAAAAGATTTCCCATTAACTGGTTTTAATGAAGTTCGATATAGTGAAAAAGAAAAAAAAGTGATTTATGAGCCTGTAAAACTTGAACAAAATTACAGAAATTTTGACTTTGAAAGTCCTTGGGAAGGAACAAATTATCTAAAAGAAGTTAATAAAGAAGAAAAAAAGAATGGCAAAGAAAACTAAGTCATTAAATTTAAACTTTGGTCCTCAACATCCAGCAGCGCATGGAGTTTTGAGATTAATACTACAATTAGATGG